>JAIRYT010000005.1 GCA_031267675.1 Treponema sp.
GGGCATATATGCCCTTCCACTATCCGACTCTCCCTCTGCCGGGCCAACTCGTGGAATGTCTCTCCCAAATATTTTGCTATATCACCGTATAGTTTCTTCTTCCGGTATTTCGGTATCCACACCACATGATACTTGCATGCCCACACGCTGTGGGTTAGACTGTTCATATCTTGCATTTCTGCCTCCTGTCTTGGAACTTTGAGCCGGTTCACTGACAGGAGGCTATTTCATACTCCCGGAATTGTCAAACTTTGGGTGTCCCCCGGCAAAGCCGGGGGATTACCTATTTTATTTAACCGGTTTGTAACACGAGCGACCGGTAAATGGCGGCAAGTTTTTTTGTTAATGCCTCTACGGTCCAGTTTTGCGCGTGGTTATACGCTTCGACGCATTTGCGCCGGTACAGCGCTTCATCTTCCAAAAGATCAAACACCCGGTCACGGAATTCGGCGCGGTCGTTTTTTACCATAAAGCCGCCGTTGTCCCCTCCCATTACTTCCAGCGTTCCCATTGCGCCGATTGCCACCACGGGGCGGCGGGAAAGCATTGATTCGATGGTGACAAGGCCCTGGGTTTCCGTCATCGAAGGGAGTAAAAACAATTTTGAAATACCGTAACAGCGTGAAAGATCTTCGCGCGAAAGATATCCGGTAAACACGCACGCGTCGCCAACGCCAAGGCGTTTTGCTTCCCGGCGGTGGTACTCAAGACTGGGGCCGCCGCCGGAAATCATCAAAACAAGATCGGGATGCCGCGCCCGCCATTCAGCCAGCAGCCCGATAATAAGGCTTATGTTTTTTTCCTGCGCGACACGGCCCGCAAAAAGCAGTATGCGCTTTTCCGCAAGCACGGGAAACTTTGCCTCCATGCTTTTTCGAAAACACGCCAGTTCCTGTTCACTGTGCTCAAAAAGTTTTTTGTCAATTCCGGTAGGCAGATGCCGAAGGGGCTTTCCGGTGTGGTATGTTTCCAGCAGCTGTAGCGCCTGTTTTGACGGCGCGATAACAAGATCCGCCTTCATAAAAATACGTTTCATATACCAGCGGCAAAACACCAGAAGCAGCGAAGGAGGAATATAAGGAAAATAATTTGCGATATATCCTTCCCACATGGTGTGAAAGGTAAAAATTACCGGAAGGCGGCGCTTTTTTCCGTACCGGAAACCAAAACTGGCAATCACAAATTCCGTGTTGACGTGAAGAATATCCGGTTTAAATTCATCAAGTTTTTTTTCGACCCTGCCCCGCTCCCTAAAGTGCGCGGCGCGATCTTCGTGCGAAAAAAAGACCTTTTCGGAAGGAATGCGCAGCAGGACGAGCGATCCTGTTATATTTCCGTCGTCCTTTTTTTCGCATGACGCTCCGGGATTTTCTTTGGGGTACTCATTGCATACCAGCAGTATGTGATGACCGGCCCGCGCGAGGGCGCGCGCATAGGTATCTACCGAAACCGTTACCCCGTTTACGCGCGGCCAATATGCGTCGCTAAAGACAGCTATCCTCATCTTTATCTTTTATTCCATCCGCGCCAATTGTAAACCAGTTGCAAAAATTCCACAATCCCGGTAAAGTTCAGTCGAGGCATTACATGATACAGATTGGCATAATTTTTCTTGGTGTTTTTCTTGCCCTTATGACGGGCATTGGCGTGTGGGGAATGAAAAAAACAAAAACCCTGGGCGACTTTTTTTTGGGCGGGCGCACGCTGGGGCCGTGGGTTTCGGCGGTCGCCTACGGAACCTCGTATTTTTCGGCGGTTATTTTTATCGGTTTCGCGGGAACGCAGGGCTGGCAGTTCGGCCTTGCCGCGCTGTGGATTGCGGTAGGGAACGCGGTTATCGGCGCCGGCGCGGCATGGCTGGTGCTGGCAAGGCGCACCCGCCGCATGACGCAGAACCTTGACGCGATGACCATGCCGGGCTTTTTGCAGGAACGCTACGGGGCAAAACATTTAAAGCCGGTAGCCGCGAGCATCATCTTCTTTTTTTTGCTCCCCTACTCGGCGTCGGTATTTAAGGGATTGGGCCACCTGTTCGAAGCGGTCTTTGGCATTCCCTATGACATCGCCCTGCTACTTATGATCGCCTTTACCGGCGTTTATTTAATTTTGGGCGGTTACTTTGCCATTGCGATAACCGACTTTATTCAGGGAATTATTATGTTCGCGGGGGCGGCGGTTATGGTCCTGGTTATTTCGGGCAAAGCCGGCGGACTTTTTGAATCGCTTATAAATACCGCCGCCGCATACCGCGCGCATATTCCCCCCGAGAACCGGCCCGCCGTTCTTGTCATTGCCAGCCTGGTGTTTATGACAAGCTTCGGGACATGGGGACTCCCCCAGATGACGCAGAAATTTTACGCGATTAAAAACGAAAAAGTGATTTCAAAGGCAATGATCATTACCACGGTCTTTGCCCTGGTAATCGGCGTTTCGGCGTACCTGACCGGAGCGTTTAGCCACCTGTTCTTTACGCCCGAAACGCTGCCGCGCACCGCTTCCGGCGCGATTGCCTACGATTCAATTGTTCCCAACCTGCTTACCGGACAACTTACCGGCGGGCTGCAGTATTTACTGGCGCTTATTTTGCTGCTTGTACTTTCCGCTTCGATGTCGACGCTTTCATCGCTTGTCCTGGTTTCGTCTTCCGCCGTGGCGATTGATCTGTACCCCTCTCCGGTGGACGCCGATACGGGCAAAAACCGTTCGGTGGCGATGATGCGGTTTTTGTCGGCGATTTTTATTGTTATTTCCTATTTTATTTCGCGCTTTCAGTTTAGCTTTATCGTATACCTTATGTCGTTAAGCTGGGGCGTTATTTCCGGCGCGTTTGCCGCGCCGTACATACTTTCCCTTTACAGCAAACGCGTTACCAAAGCCGGGGCGTACGCGGGGCTCATAAGCGGGGCTTCGGTAATGATCGTTTTATTTTTTGTTCTTGGTTCCCCGCAGTCTCCGCTTGCCGCTTCGATTTCGATTTTAATTCCCTTTATCGTTGTTCCGGTTGTTTCCGCGTTTACCCGTAAACCGGCGGACGACAGAATTAAGCGGGCGTTCATGGGAATCGGAGGAATCGAAGAGGCAGGAAAGATCTGATGACCGAAAACACCGTGCTTGGAGACGAGGCCGTCGCCATTGGGGCGATTCACGCGGGACTAAGCGCCGCCTACGGGTATCCGGGGACTCCGTCCACCGAAATTATGGAATACCTTATTGACGCGGCGCGCGTATCCGGAGACAAGGACGCGTTCACCGCCCGCTGGTGCGTCAACGAAAAAACCGCGATGGAGGCGGCGCTGGGCGTTTCGTTTGCCGGCCGCCGCGCGCTGGTTACCATGAAACATGTGGGGCTTAATGTGGCGTCCGACCCGTTTATTAACGGGGCGCTGCTTGGCATTAAAGGCGGCCTGGTAATAGCGGTCGCCGACGATCCGGGAATGCATTCTTCGCAGAATGAACAGGATTCGCGCTTTTACGCGGCCTTTGCCCTTGTTCCCTGTTTTGAACCGCGGAACCAGCAGGAAGCCTATTGCCTGACCAGGGAAGCGTTCGACCTGTCGGAAAAATACGGCGTACCGGTTTTACTGCGCCTTGCGACGCGGCTTTCCCACGCGCGAGCTTCCGTTACCCTGTCGCCGCCGAGGGAACAGAACCCCTGTAAAAAAACCACGGAAAAAGCCAAATGGATGCTGCTTCCCGCCCACGCCCGGAACAATTACGCCGATCTTGTCGAGACACAAAAAAAACTGCGCGCCTGGTCGGAAACCCACGCGGTAAATAAACTGGAACTTGACGGGCGCGACCGGTCCTTTGCCGTAATCACCGGCGGACTGGGCGGCAACTATTTTGAAGAAAACGAGGCCGATATTATCAGCGCGCGCGGAATCCTTCCCGCCCGTCTCCATATCGGCGCGTATCCGCTGCCGCTGGAACAGATACGAACCCTCTGCGCACAGGCGGCGGAAGTGACGGTAATAGAAGAAGGCCAGCCGTTTATAGAAGAACGTCTTCGCGGACTGTTGGCCCCGCGCGTAAAAATAAAAGGGCGGCTGGAAGAAGGCGCGTTGCTTCCGCGTACCGGGGAACTGGACAGCGACGCCATACGGTCCGCGCTGGGACTACCGGCGCGGGAAGCCCTTGTTGTCAAAAACGAACTTGCGCGTCTGCCCGCGCGTCCTCCGCAGCTTTGCGCCGGCTGTCCCCACGCGGACAGCTACGAAACCCTTAACAGGGTTGTGGCGGAACTGGACGGCAGCCCCGGTCATCCCGGGGTAAGCGTTAATTCCGACATCGGTTGTTATTCCCTGGGCGCTGTTCCGCCCTTTAACGCTGTTGAATCCATTGTCTGCATGGGCGCGAGCATCGGCATGGCCCGGGGCGCCGCCGATGCGGGAATCCCCTATGCCTTTGCGGTGATCGGGGATTCTACCTTTATCCACTCGGGAATTACCGCCCTTATTGACGCGGTCCAGGCGCATACTCCCCTGACGATTATTATTCTGGACAATTCCATTGTGGCCATGACCGGATGCCAGCCCACGGCGCTTCCCTCCGCCGGTCTTAGGTCCCTTGTCCTGGGAAGCGGTCTTGATCCGGCCCACTACCTTGAACTTGACGCGTACAAAAAAAATGTTGAAGAAAACGCGGCCCGGTTAAAAAAAGAAGCGGAATACCGGGGGCCGTCGGTCGCGGTGTTCAGGCGGGAATGTCTGGAGGCGGCGCGGAAACGGCTTAAGGCGAAGCGATAAATTCTACAAAGGCCTAAAACGGTAGATAACCCCGCGCATGAGCCGGCCTTTGGAACTACTGGATAAATACAAACAGCAGTTGAAAGAGCAGGAAATTGTATATCCGTGTCCGCTCGGTATAGTTTATGTTTGCCGCCGAGAAATTCATGTAGTACGTTACTTCGTATAAATTCCGGCTTTTTTTGTTGTACAAATAAACGGTGAATGTCCCCTCGTCTATAGATTCGATCATTCCGGGGCCGATCCGGTATCCGGCTATTATCCTGTCCGCGCCGGAGCGGGCCAATATTCCTTCGAGCGGCGGTTCAAACGTACGCCAGTTTTCGCCGGAAAACGACGCCGTCGATTCGACGTCCTTTTCCTGAATTCGGGGGTATTTATTAAAGCGGAGCGTTATGGAATTGGTTCCGCCGCCATATATCAGCGTAGAAAAGCCGCCTTCGCCTTCAAAGGTTATCACGCCCCACTTATTATCAAAGAGCAGCATCCCAAGTTCGCCATTAAGAAATTCTACCTCGTTAAACGAAAATAAATCAATATTTTCTTCGTACTGCGACTTGTTATAAACATACTGTGTTACCTGTCTTCCGTCTTCGTCGTGTATCACGGGAACAGCGGCGTACAGCTTCTTTAACGCGGCAGCGAAACCGGTGTTTATCCGGTTTTTGTTGATATAATTCACAACCTGGTTTTGAATTGTCTTGTTTTTTGTATTTCGCAGAAACGATTCAACCAACAAACCCTGCAGCGTATCTTCGCCGACAAAACCGGTAAAAATCCGCGCCAGCCGTTCGTTGTCAAGCTGTATTTTATCGTTATCCCATTGTTCAAGGTACGTATGCATACCCATATATTCCCGCATTATTTCTTCTGATGGAACGTAAAGAAACAAATCGCCGGTTTGGGCAAAAAGAACGCCCGCCTGCAGAATTAAAAAAATCAACAACACCGTGATTTTTCGCACCATAAAAACCTCCAGAGGAACCTCCGCGTCCGACCGCCCGGGGTGTTCCGGTTTTAAGGAAAAATAGACCGGTAGTGTAGCAGAAACCCGCGCCGCTGTCAAGCTTTTTTTGGTTTTGTCCTGCCGTACCCTGTCCCTCTGACATACGAAGCTGATTACCTCCGGTGATTTTGCGGCCTTCCCGGTCATTTTTATACTTCATCGAAACAAATAGTTCAATTTAATCCCCGGAAATATTGTGTGTATTTAAGAAAATTTTAACCACGAGCACGAAGAACACGAAGGGGAAGAAGGCTTAGAGGGCCAGCGCCCGGTAATCAGAACAAATTTTTTACCGCGAAGTAGAACGAGTCAAAGAAACGTCAAAGAAAAAGAAAAAAGTAACCACCGACCTCACCAACAATACGAACTTTTTGTCAGAAATCAAGCCGTATTCGTGAGGTCCGTGGCGATCCGCTTCCTTCCTCTTTCTTCGTGCCCTTGGTGGTGAAATTCTTCCTTAATCTTCATTGAGAAAAGTGTCCGCGAATGGACGCGAATGCACGCGAATGGCGCTTGCTTCTTGTTCCTGCGTAATCATCGTTCTTCCTTTGTGCTTGGCCCGCGCTTTCAGGACCATCTGATAAAACACCTCAATCTGCTCCTGGAACTCCAGGATGAAACGGAACCGGTAAAAAAGAAGTGAACGGTAACGGCGCGGAGTATAACTATCATCACCTTAAGACAGACAAGGGGCAATCCCGATAAATTTTATCATTATTAGGCTGATTAGGCTAAAAGATAGGAAAAGAAATTTGACCGCGAAGGGCGCGAAGGGCACAAAGTGAAGAGGAGAAAAAAAGAGAAAATGAAGCGCTTTTTCGTCGCTCCGGGGGAGGTCCACCAACCCTTTTTTTTGTTTCCTTCGTGTTCTTTGGGTTCTTTGTGGTTGAATTCCAAAGTATCCATATTCCTAAAACGGTCAAGATGTTTTGCCGCCTTGCCGGAAAGCTTGTATAAAAGCGGCAAAACGGTTACCATGTCCGGTAAATGAAGTGTGACTGCATTTTGGTCGGAGGCCAGCCAACGGCCCTTCCTTCCGCCGGCCTTAAGTCCCTCGTCTTGGGAAGCGTCTTGATCCGACCCACTACCTTGAACTTGGCGCACAAAAAAATATTGAAGAAAACGCAGCCCGGTTAAAAAAAAGAAGCGGAATACCACGGACCTTCTGTGGCGGTGTTCAGGCGGGAATACCTTGAGGCGGCGCGGAAACGGCTTAAGGGGAAACTGTAAACAGGCCAGGCGTTGCATCTTCTTCAACGGTATAAGAGTCCTTTATGTCTAATACTGTAAATGATGCTATTTTATCATTGTTTGTATGAACTTTAACATCTACTAGATATGTTTTCTTGAAAAAATTATCCTGCTCCTGTAATATTTGTTCTTTGTTTGCAATTTTTGCAAATAGCACAGGGTGTTCCCTTTTATCTAATTCGTCACTAATGCCTTTTGTGTTTTTATCCGGGTTTTCATCATTCTTAATTTGAGTAAGGCGTAAAACTACATTTTCTTTATCTTCCATAGAGTCAGGAAAAGATACAGGGGCATCTAATGCAAAATATTCCTCATTTGCATTTTGAGTTATTTTTCTTGCTGCAAGACTGTCAATAAAAAAAATATTATTATCCCCTTCAACAGAA
>JAIRYT010000008.1 GCA_031267675.1 Treponema sp.
GCCGGGGACCGCGTTTGGCTATACCCTGAAAAAGAGGTCCGTGATTGGCAAACGGGGAATTTTTAACCGCCAGGTCGAAAAAGTCGAAAAAGTTTTGGGAGGTAAAACGGTGTGCGCGAACCATTTTTGCGTGAGTAAAGCCAAAACCCCCGAGCGGCCCCGAAAACTAAAAAGCGTAGCCTACGGTAAAGCGCAGCGCCATTTCCATGGGATTGTCGTACGTGTCATGAAGCGTGCCAAAGCTATGCAGGCTAAACAGGTTATACTGGAAACCGGCGCCAAACGTGAGACCCGGCACATACGACGTGGTTATTTTAATGCCTGCCTGTAACGTCGCGCTGATGGGAAGCCCCGGGCGCCGGCCTTTGGAGAATTGTTTAAATTCCTCGTCTACCTGGTAATCCATTCCGCCGCGTATAAACGGCATAACGGCGACCTTGTCGCTCGGGTAAAAATCACCGGTCCAGCCAAAATAAGCGCCGATGGTATAAAAATCCGGATTGGCAAAATAGGTTTGAAACCCCATAAATCCCCAAAAATCAAGCGCCGCATAAACAGCCGCAGGTTCCTTGTCAAAGAGATACGCATACCCGGTTTCAACAGAAAAGTCGCTTCTGCCGTGTAACGCTTCCCGGTTTTTTTGCTTTGTTTCGCGTTCGCTGATGCGGGTCTTGTCGCCCGACGCCGCGGCGTCAAAGGTCGCGATGCGCCAGTTGCCGTATTCGCGCACCCAGCGCGAAGAAAATTCCCTGCCGTTAATGATAAAGTTTACCGTGTAGGCTTCGCCCTCGCCGGAAACATCCTTTAATTCCGCCTTGATTGCGCCGGAATTACGCATACTGGTTTCGATGATCCACGCCACCGCGTAACCCATACCGGAAACAATATCGTTCTCCCATTCTCTGATAAAACCGGTCTTTATGGTATGGGAACCCTTTGTCATAATTTCTTCTACGGCAAACTCGGCGTTCTCGCCGACGCAGGCCGCGGAAAGGTAGCGCGCGATATGGGGATACACCGCCCTGTTTTCTCCGAGTCCTCCTACAAAGGCGGTAAGCTCTTCGTCAAGGGCGGCCCGCCAGGTCTCTGGCCGGGGATTAAGCGCCGTATCAATAAAGGTCCGCGCGGTGGTTGCCGGAATCGCGTAATTTGCCGCCTGCCGCCGGAGCGCGCTCAGGGTATTGATGCCCACTACCGCGTAACCGGTCGGCACGTCGCCCTGGGGGACAAGAAGCGGCCCGCCGGAGTTGCCCGGATCAATTTGCGCGGTATGCTGGATAAAAGGCCCAAAGGTGTCATTTTCATCAAGGCCCCGGGGAAGGCGCGCCAAAGCGTTGGAAATCATTCCCTGGCCAAACTGCCAAATATTGACGACGCCAAGACCGGGAAAGCCGGCCGAATAAACGGTTTCGCCTTCCCGCGCCGCGCGGGTTAAAAGCGAAAGCCCCCGAACCGGAGGCCGGTTGGCGCCAAATGCCAGAATCGCGATGTCGGTTTCAGCATCGGCGGCAACAACAGTAAGCCCTTCGTATTTTGTCCGTGTTCCGTCCGGCTTTTCAAAGGTAACGGACAGGGTGTGGGCCTGGGCGATGACATGGTGGTTGGTGACAAGATAACTGCGCCCGTCCCTGCCGGTACAAACAAAGCCGGAACCGGTTGCCCCCTTAAGGAACAGATCCACCGCAGTCGCGGCGTCTTCTTCGCCGTCTTTTTCAAACCGCGCCTTAAACTTTTCCATATAGGAGACAATATCGGGGTGGTAACTTTGGTTGATCAACCCGACATAGTCGCGTAACGCAACGGGCTGGGCAAAGCAATAAACCGCTGAAACAACAAACAAAAACGCGATGACAACCCGCCGCATAACGCCTCCTTTTTTTACTTCTTACCGGTACCAGCCCACCGGCATGGGCTTGGCCTCGGCTTTTCCGCTCTTTGCGTTTTCCACCGCGGCCCGCGCGTCGGCAACCATCTTTTCACTGGCGCCGCCTTTGGGAATAATCTGCCTGCAGACATCAAGCCATTTATCAAGATCCGAAGCGCCGGGGTTTACCGGCTCGAGAATTACCCGAACAGCGGTAAAACCGGGAGTATCTGACGTTTTAAGGTAATAGGTCCGCCCGGCCCGGACGTCTATTTTAACAATATCCCAATTTTCCCCTCTTACCATGAAGTAGTGGGTTCCCGGCTCGGCATAATAGACAATATAGTCCTTTGACCCAATGTACCCCAGCCAGTTGTCGTTGTCCCAAACCTGAAATTTGGTTCCCACGGTAAAGGTGCCAAATCCGCTGATGGAAGCGGTAGAAGTAGGCTGCATGATGTATATTGCGGCGGAATTACCTGTTTTTTCCGAAACCAGCGGCGGAATTCCCCCGGCGCAGCCCAAAACCAAAACAGCCAGCAGCACAAGCAAGCCCGCCTTAAAACCCGGTATCGACACCTGTTTTCTCTTATTCACCGTTCTTCACCTCCGATGTAGAATATGTCCATGGGTTTAACACGATTATGGTTTTTTGTCAACCCAGTCTCCACAACGAGTGACAAGGAAGAATTTACCTAACCTCACCAACCATCACGAAAAAAAATGGAGTTAGGTCTTCGTTCGGTTAGCGGGGGTTAGCGGGGTTGGTGATTTTACCGGCCTAAAAGAGCGCCGGGAACGATTTACGAGGCAATCTCCAGGGTTTCTTTGATCGCGGTTTCCAGCAGCCGGGAATAGTTAATGCCCTCCGCTTCGGCGGCTTCTTTAAGCCAACGTGGTATCGTAACCGTAGTCTTTTCCCTGCGGTTGTTCATTTCATCTTTGACAACATCAGGGTAAACAGACACGGGAACAATCAAATCGCCGGACCCGGTTTCAGGGATATTGTCAGTGCGTTTGGGCATCGGCTCTCCGTCTTTCTCCATACCGTAGAGGTGCAGGGCCAGCGCTTCTTTTGCCATTTGCAGGGCGTGATCAAAATTATCGCCACACGAAACACAGCCCGGAACATCGGGAAAATAGACGCTGATTCCGGTAGTTTCATCGGTCTCAAAAACCGCAAGGTAGGTAAGTTTACGCATAGTAATCTCCTCTTATTCCAAACCAGCTTGTTTGAGGATACTGCGAAGGGTTCCCTTCTTTATATCACCTCTATGGTTCGGGACGGTTACACGGCCCTTTTTAACCGGGTGTTTAAACTGGACATGGGAACCATTTTGCTCATGCACAAACCAGTCGTCATCGCGCAAAAGCTTCAAAACTTCCCGTACCGTCATGTTATAAGTATACGTACTATTTATACGTATGTCAACTGCGCGCGTTGCCTCAAAGAATTTTCAGGATTTTTGAGGGTTCAAGGAAACCACGGCAATTCTCATTTTAACCAATGCATCAGATCCTTCACAGCTGATGAAAAGAGAATTTACCACTAACCTCACCAACCATCACGAAAAGAAAATGGAGTTAGGTCTCCGTTCGTAACGGTTAGCGGGGGTTAGCGGGGTTGGTGATTTTACCGGCCTAAAAGAGCGCCGGGAGCGATTCAAGGCCCGCCCGCTCGTCAAAACCAAGGATAATATTCATATTTTGGACGGCCTGTCCCGCCGCGCCCTTTACCATATTGTCAATGGCGGAAACAACGATGAGGGTCATGCCCGATTGATCCAGATGAACCGAAAGATCGCAATAATTGGAGTGCCGCACCTGGTTGGTGGCGGCGGACCGGCCTTCGGGGAGTACCCGCACAAAAGGTTCGTCCCGGTAGAATTCGCTGTATACGGCCCGTATCTGCCGGGCTTTTGCGGCGGTATCCTCCGAGGCCGGCCTGCATTGCCCGCCTGAGCCCGAACCAAGCGGTATATACACGGTCGCCAAAATGCCCCGGTTAAACGGCCCCAGATGCGGCGTAAACACCAGGCGCGTTCGCCCGCCCTTTCTTTTACGCATAATGTCGAGGTTGCGGTATATTTCCGGCGTATGCCGGTGGCTGCCTACCTTGTAGGGCGCGGCGGAATCGCCGCATTCGGGAAAATGGTACGCCCGGCCCAAATCGCGGCCCGCGCCGGTAACGCCCGAAATCGCGTCGGCAATAATCACTCCCCCGCTCTCAATATCAAGCGCGCCGGCCAGCGCCGGAAACGCCGCCAGGGAAACAGCCGTCGGATAACAGCCGGGGTTTCCGACAATCACCGGGCCCTGGGCGGCAAGCTCGCGTATGCGGCTTCGGTTAAGTTCGCACAGGCCGTACACGGAGTGGTTTCGCAGTTCCGGATACACATACGGCAGTCCGTACCAGGCGCTGAATGTTTCTTCATCTTTGTCAAAACGAAAATCGGCGGAAAGATCTATGTAGGAAATTCCGCGATCCAGACACGCTTTTGCGTACGATTCGCCCTTTCCCGAAGGCAGCGCGCCAAAAACAACGCCGGCGCGGGAGACAAGTTCCTCCGGCGAAAGCAGGGTTCCCAATCCCAGCCGCGTAAACTGCGAAAAAACCGTTTCGATTGATTCGCCCGAATGGCTGACTGAAGCAAGCAGCAGCTCGTTTATTTTTGGATGCCCCGACAAAAGGCGGATTAGTTCCGCTCCGGCGTATCCGGTGGCGCCTATCACTCCCGCAAGCATACGTCAGCCTGCACAAAAAACACGTCCTTGTCAATGACGGCCCGTTTTGCTATACTGGACGTATGAGAATAAAGGCGTTTTTTGCCGTTGGACTGGCGGCGTTTTTTGCCTGCGCTTCGGGGCCGGTCGAAATTCCCCCGGATATGCCTCCCAACAAGATCATCCAGAGCGCGCAGGAAGCGTCGGACAACAATAAGTACCGGGTCGCCATTCAGTATTACGAGGCGCTGCTGGAACGTTACGGCGCCGTTCCCGAGTACCTTGCCACCGCCGAATACGAAATCGCGTTTATTCATTATAAAGATAAAAAATATGTCCAGGCGCGTGAAGAATTCAATATGCTCCTTGATCGCTATGAATCCAGTCAGGCCGGCGCGTATCCTCCCAAATTTAAAATACTTTCCGATATAGTGCTGGCGCGTATCGAAAGTCTCGGTTATTGATCCGCAGGGCAGTATGGCGAAAGAACGAAAGATTTACTTTACCGTTGTGGCAATTGTTATGTTTGCCGCCTATGTCGTGTTTGCGGCCCAGCCGGTGCCCACAGAAACAATTCTTACCAACAACTGGGTAGTAAGCCTTGAAAACCCGGAAGAACAGGGCGCCGGCGGCGGGCTTGTGCCGTTCCGCCTGGGAGAGCGTTTCGGGTATGTGTCGGAAAACGGCGGCATGGTTCTTAACCGTGAACAGGAAGGCGTTGTTTCGCTTTCGCCCTGGTACTGGGCGGAGTATCCGAGTATGCCCGAACGTATTCCCGTCAACAATCCCCGCACCCTTGAAGAGCTTGTTCTGGACGAACCCGGCGGCTATCCGCGTTTTCTTGACGGGCGGATTTTTCTTGTCAGTAAAAACCAGTCGTCCCTTGCCGAACTGGATAAAAACGGAACCGTTCTGTGGACCTACGATTTTGAAGCGCCGCTTACCTGTATTGACGCGGCCGGGGGCTATGTGCTTACCGGGAGCCTTGACGGAACCATAGATTTACTGGATCGCGCGGGAAAAAAAGTATTCCCCTCGTTCGCGCCGGGCGTGTCCCGCATACCGGTAATTTTGGGCTGCCGCCTTTCTTCCGACGGAAGCAAGATTGCCCTTGTCTGCGGCGTGGACAAACAGCGCTTTGTTTTTCTTGAGTGGTACAGCGACCGCGATTACCGCATTACCTTTCACAATTTTCTTGAAGGAGAAGGTTTTAGGCGGGAAGTGTTTATTTCGTTTATTGACGACGACCAAAAAGTCGCCTTTGAACAGGAGGCGGGGCTGGGTGTTTTTGATGTAAAGGAGCGGACGCTGCAGCTCTATCCTACACCCGGCAGAATAGAAGCATTTGACGCGGACGGCGGCGACGGCTTGTTCTTCTATATAAGCGGCGCCGGTCCGGGCAAAAAACTCCTGACGGCCCTTAAGCTTCCCGGAGGGGAATTAATGCGCGTTCCCTTTGAAAGCGGCACGTCGTTTTTCTTTCGCCGGGAAAAGAGTATTGTCCTGGGCGGCGGCATGGTGCTGGCGTCGTTTAATTTAAACAAGAGGTAATATGAATATTCATCCGGCGGACAAACGGTTTTTTCTAAAAAAAATCCCGGCTGTTTTTTGGGCTGTTATGTTCTGTACGGGGGTGTCCGCCATCGACTGGCCTACCCGCGAAGGAACCCTTGCGGCCAATTTTGGAAGCAGCGACGGGGGTGTTCCTTCGATGGGCGATAATTTTGCGGCGGACGGTCCGGTGTATCCGGCGGATGTGGGGCAGCTTGTTTTTTTTCACGATCCGTCGAACAAGGCGTCGGCGTTTCCCTCTCCGCTGGGCGCCTGGGCCGCTGTTGATCACGGCGATAATCTTGTCGGTATTTACGGACGCTTTGAAGACCCCGCCGGCGGGGAGATTACCCCCATCGTGGGAAAAGAGACGGCTATTGCGGCGGCCGGCATGAGCGGCTGGACCGGGCAGCCGGGCTTTTACTTTTCGCTGTACGACCGCCGCGACCGAAAATGGATCAATCCGGCGATTATTATTTCCACGCGGGAAGATCCCCGGCCGCCGGTGATACACCAGGTAACGCTGCGCAACACCGCCGGAACGCTTTTTAATCCCGCACTGGTAAGCCGCCTTCCCCAGGGGCTTTATTCTGTTTTTGTTGACGCGGACGACGGCGAGATGCTTGCGCCCAACCGTATTATTTGTTCCGTAAACGGTTTTGAAACAGCCGTTTTAAGTTTTGAAACCCTTTCCGCGCGGGACGGGGAATTTTTAATTAACCGGAACGGCCTTATTCCCGCTTCACAGGTGTATAGCGACCTGGGTTTTGGCCTGGGTGAATTACGGTTAAGCCGCGGCCAGTTAAATCTGGTAATTGAAGCCCGCGACATAGCGGAAAACTTTCGCCAGGCAAGTTATCGTCTTACCATTGAGTAAAATCAGGGCAGGATCAGGGCAAGATCGGGGCAGGATGCCGGTAAAAACCTGGTCCACGCCCGTAACAAAAGAACGAAACCGCGCCGTTCCCTGCGCGGTCTGCGGCGCGGGGCATTTTGTTCCCCACTATCGCTGTGAACATTCGTTCGAGTATGTACGCTGCGGCCGCTGCGGTCTGGTACAGATCAATCCGCAGCCCCTTCGCGAAGAAGTCGCGCGCCGTTACGGAGCCGGCGCGGAAAAAAAAGAAAAAAGCGCCTATCTTGCGTACGAGCTTGCCAATGAAAAAACATTTCTTCGTCTGCAGGAATTATCGCTCCGCGATTCGGGGTTCCTTCGGCTGGAAAAAAAACTGCTCGTTTATAACGGCAGGCCCCGGATTTTGGATATCGGCTGCGCCTCGGGGGCGATGCTTGAAACACTCTTGCGCCGGGGCTGGGACGCGGAAGGCGTGGAAATTTCGCCGGCGCAGGCGGAATACTGCAAAAACAGGGGATTACGGGTATCGTCCCTTCCGCTGGAAGAAAATCATTTTCCCGATAATCATTTTGAGGCGGTTCTTGCCTCGCATGTAATTGAGCATTTAAACGATCCCGCTTTATTTGTAAAAGAAATCTACCGCGTTTTAAAACCGCAGGGACGCTGTTTTATTACAACGCCGAATATTGACGGGCTGCAGTCAAAAATTTTTAAAGGCGCCTGGCGCAGCGCCATTTTTGATCACCTTTACCTGTTTTCAAAAAAAACGCTGCGTATGCTGCTTGAAACGTCGGGGCTTATACCGGAAAAAACAATTACCTGGGGAGGGCTTGCGCTGGGCGCGGGGCCAAAACCGCTAAAAAAACCGCTCGACTTTTTGGCGAAACGGCTTGGCGCGGGCGACGTAATGCTGATCCGCGCCGTCAAGAACCCGGCGCGGCGGACCCGCGCCTAAAATTCCGCGTTAATTCTTTGGTTCAGGTACTCCACCCTGTTCGTATACCAGGTTGTCATTTTTTCCATTTCTTTTTGGTAATCTTCCCTGTTCCACCACCAGACTTTAAAATTGGTTTCATGCGACTTTTCAAGCAGGGCGGCCATTTGCAGCATAAACGCCGTCATACCGGCGATTTCCGCGTATTTTTCGTTCCAGCGTGTTTTGTACGCTTCCCTAAAAACAGGGTCTTCAAAAAAGCGGGCAAAAAACTTTTGGCCGGGACCGCTGCGATATTCGGTGTCAAAAAACATTCCGGCGCTGTTTTCAAAATAGGTTCCGGCTTCGCCAAACCCGTAATCAAAATCCCACAGGGGGCCAAACGCTATTGCGGGATTTTCCTGACTGTTCCGGTACATATAAATACTGCCCGGCATTTGAAGATCGACATTCCGGGTAATTTCGTTGATCATAATAAAATCGACAACGTCGTTTATGTCGATAAGGTCCCGGTATCCGTTATCGGGAAACGACGGTGAAAACAGCGCTTCGTCCAGTTCGTTTACCGCATTGGTTACCAATTCATATCCCTCGTCGTCCATATTTTCCGGGGATTTTATCATTACCGGCAATTTGCTGGCGCTGGACAAAAATTTCGGCTCCTCGTCATAGTAGCGGTCCAGTTCCGCAAAAAATCCGGTCTTTTTATTTATCTCCACCCGCCCGCCGGCTACTTCGTTATGTTCGGTAAAAAGATAGCTCCCCTCATATTTGCCGTTTAAAATTACTTCAACATGACGGTAATGATGCGGAAACGGAACTCCAAAACGCAGGCCCAATTCAAAGGCGACCGTGTTCATTAACAGGGTAGGATCCTGGTAATTTGCCAGCAAAACCCAGTTCTTTGCCTCTTCAAGGCCAAAGAGCCGTGTTTTTTCTTTAAACTTGAGACGGAACGGTTTTTTGGGATGCGTCCATGTCGTATTTCCACGGCCCCGTATTTCTACCGGTCCGTCGTAATTATTAAGAGTGTCCGGATCGGTTATGGTTATGACCGCGTCCAGATAATCTTCTTTGCTGGTAACGGGAAGCCGGCCTTCGGTCGTAATGGTGATTACGGGCAGACCGGTATCAACATTTTTTGGCTTTACGCTGCCCCGCAGCATATTCCGCGCCATGTCTTTTAGGGGAGTTTCCGAATCCGGCCGGGAACAGCCGGCAACAGCAACAGCAGCAACAACAGCAACGGCCAAATAAAAGAACTGTTTAAATCTATTCATCACAACCTTCGCGGGAGTGTATCGGATTTCGATAAAAATGTCAATGGTTCGGGCCGGAAAGTTTCCTCCCCCTTACTCGTGCCCCATCACCCGGGCCGCGAAAAACCCGGCGGCGGATTCGGGGCTTACCTGGTGTTCTTCCCCGTTGATATGAACCGCCACCCCGCTCTGGCGGCACTGCTTCATGCAAAAGCTTGATTTAAAATCAATTTTGTCGTGGAGCCTGTGTTCCTCGATAAGCTGCTGAAAAGTCTGGATGACGTTATAGGCGCCCTTGATATGGCAGGAACTGCCTATGCAGACGCTTAGTTCCAGAACGCCGGTTTTTTTAGGCATAATCGTTCTCCTTTGGTTTTTCGGTGTAGCGGACGTGCAGAAGTTCGTGGACCCGCCCTTTGAGGATGCCGTTGTACAGGTTCATCATAAGGGGATTTTCTTCCGACCGTTTGACGCCGCAAAGACGGTCCGCCGAATAAAGGCCCAGGCCCCGTTCTTCCTTTTCCGGAGTTCCCGCCGGGGGCTGCCCCGCGCCGGAAACGCAGCCGCCGGGACAGGCCATAACTTCCACAAAATCAAATTGTTCTTCGCCGTTTTTAATTTTGCCGATAAGGGTTTTCGCGTTCCCAAGGCCGCTTACCATGGCGATGCGCAGTTCCCGGTTCCCCGCCATAACGCTGGTTGTTTTGATGCCTTCCATTCCGCGTACTCCCTGCCAGGCGATGGTCATAAGCGAGGCGGCGGATTTATCGGCGGAAATTCTGCGGAGCACCGCTTCGGTAACGCCCCCTGATACGCCAAAGATTACCCCCGCGCCGGTGATGGCGCCAAACGGCATGTCCACGGCTTCGGGGGCCAGCCCGGAAAAAACAATTCCCGATTCCTTTATCATCCTGACAAGTTCCTGGGTGGTGATCACATAATCCACCGGGGCTTTTCCGTTCACGGCGAATTCTTCGCGGGCGGCCTCAAATTTTTTTGCCGTACAGGGCATCACCGCTACATGGACATGGCGGCGGCTGCTTGTCAGGGCTGTTTCTCCGTTAATGACCGAGGCGAACATCTGCATGGGCGAACGGCAGCTTGATACATGCGGCAAAAGTTCGGGATAATTTTTTTCGCAGAACTGAACCCAGGCGGGGCAGCAGGATGTAAAAAGAGGCATTCCCGGCGCAGCGCCGGCAGCCTCCCCTTCGGGCCGTGGATCTTTTGTATTCGCACAACGCTTTAACAATTCGGCGGCTTCTTCCAGCACCGTCAGATCCGCGCCGGCGGCGGTGTCGTAAACTTCGTCAAACCCCATGCGGCGCAGGGCGGCGGTAATTCTGCCGATAGTGTTTTCCGCGCTTAAGCCGAATTCCCGGCCCACCGCGACCCGTACCGCCGGGGCAATCTGCACCGTTACCTTGGTATCCTTGTCGTCCAGAACCTTCCACACCTTGGCGGTATCGTTTTTAACCACAATGGCCCCGGTGGGGCAGACTGCGGCGCACTGGCCGCAGCCCACACAGGGGGAGGCGGCGATAGGGCGGCCAAAGACGGGGCTTACCTTCATGTCCGCTCCCCGGCGGGCAAAGTCTATGGCCCCCACAGCCTGAATTTCGTTGCACATGCGGACGCAGTCGCCGCAGAGTATACATTTGTTTTTATCCCTGGTGATGCAAAGGGAAGAATCGTCAATCGCCGGAGCGGAGGCCGTGTTGGGAAAGCGGACGGCGGAAATGTTAAAGCGTTCCGCCAGTTCCTGTAATTTGCACCTGCCGTTATTGCCGCAGACCGTACAGTCCCGGCAGTGGTTTGCCAGAAGCAGTTCCAGAATCATCCTGCGGTATCGCCTCAGACGTTCGGTATTCACCTTGATCTTCATGCCCGCCCTGGGGGGTGTTGAACAGGCGGACTCAAGGCCGCCCTCTGTTTCCACCATGCACATCCGGCACGCGCCGTATATCGAAAGTTCGGAATGATAGCAAAAGGTAGGAAGATCGATCCCCGCTTTGCGGATAAGTTCCAGAATGTTTTTTTCGCCCTGTATCTCTACGGGAATTCCGTCAATGGTCATGTAATTTTTTGACCGCTTTGTTGTTTCCATTAACCCGCCTCCTTGACGGCGTTGAAGGGGCAGGCCGTTACGCAGGCCCCGCATTTAATACATTTTCCGGCGTCTATCACAAAGGGTTCTTTTATTTTTCCGCTGATTGCCTGCGCGGGACAGACGCGGGAACATTTTGAACAGCCCCTGCACAGCGCCGTATCAATGGCTATACGCCTGAGTTTTTGGCAGCTTCCCGCGGGGCAGCGCTTGTCACGGATATGGGCCTCGTATTCGGCGCGGAAATTTTTGATCGTACTCATCACCGGAAAGGCCGCTGTTTTTCCCAGACCGCAGAGGGCGGTTTGGGAAATGGTTTCCGCCAGTTCCAGCAATAATTCAATGTCGCCCTCCCCGCCGTTTCCCTCAGTAATCCGTTCCAGAATCGCCAGCATGCGTTTGGTTCCTTCCCGGCAGGGAACACATTTGCCGCAGGATTCGTTTTGGGTAAAGTTCATAAAGAAGCGGGCAATCTCTACCATGCAGGTATGATCGTCCATAACGACAAGGCCGCCTGAGCCGATCATGGCTCCGGCTTTTTTAAGGGAATCAAAATCCAGGGGAAGGTCCAGGTCCGCCTGGGTAAGGCAGCCGCCTGAAGGTCCGCCTATCTGTACAGCCTTGAATTGGGCGGGGCTGCCGTCGCGGTGCTTCCGCATGCCGCCGCCCACGTCAAAAATAACTTCGCGCAGGCTTGTTCCCATGGGCACTTCGATAAGGCCGGTATTTTCGATATTGCCGGTTATGGCAAAGGCTTTGGTGCCGGGGCTGTTTTCCGGGCCGATGGTTTTGTACCAGGCCGCTCCCCGCTTGATGATTAGGGGAACATTGGCAAAGGTTTCTACATTGTTAAGAACGGTGGGCCGCTCAAAAAGCCCCTGCTCCACGGTGCGGGGCGGCTTTACCCGGGGCATTCCCCGCCTGCCTTCGATGGACGCGGTCAGCGCGCTGCCTTCGCCGCAGACAAAGGCCCCCGCTCCCCGGTTGATGTGGAGGGTAAAACAAAAATCCGTCCCCAAAATAGTGTTCCCCAAAAGGCCCGCCGCGCGGCCCTGGGCTATGGCGGTTTTGAGGCGGCTTACCGCCATGGGGTATTCGGCCCGCACATAAATGTAGCCTTCGGACGCGCCGCAGGCCAGGGCCGCTATCATCATGCCTTCGATCATCCGGTGGGGGTCCCCTTCCATGACGCTGCGATCCATGAACGCGCCGGGGTCCCCTTCGTCGCCGTTGCAGACTATATACTTTTGTCCCGGCGGCTGCCGTTTTACCTGGGACCATTTGCGCCCCGCCGGAAAGCCCCCGCCTCCCCTGCCCCGTAAAGCGGATTCGGTAATTTCCGCGATAATCTCATCGGCGCTCATTTCAAAAAGGGCTTTTTCAAAGGCGCTGTATCCGCCCACGGCGAGGTATTCCGCAAGCGAAGTGGCGTCTATCTGCCCGCAGTGTTCCAGCACCAGACGGGTCTGCTTTTTATAAAACGGAATGTCATTGCGCCTGGGGTATTGCCGTTCACCGGCGGTTCCCCGCGTTTTATATACAAGGCGTTCGCATACCCCGCCGTTTTGAATGGTTTTTTCCACGATTTCCGCGCAATCGTCAAGCGTTACCCGCGTGTAAAGAAAGCCTTCCGGTTCAACAAGAAGGAGCGGGCCCATTTCGCAAAAGCCGTGGCAGCCGCTTTTTTTTATTCCCACAAGTGAAGCGTCCGCGGGAACGGACGCTGCTGCGGAGGGAACGGCGGCGCTGTCATGAAGAGCGCCTGAGTCCTCCGGGGCAAGCTCCACCGAGCAGGGAATATTTTTTTCGCGCATCAGCGCGGCCAGCCTGTCGTATATTTCCAGCGAACCCGAAGATACGCAGCCCGTTCCGGCGCACACGAGGATTTTTTTTGTTTCCGCCGCGAGCGCCGCCCCGTACCGGGCGCGGGCGCTTTGCAATTCCTCCCGGTTTCTAACACTCGTCATATCCCTCTCCTATAATTTCAGTAAAATTTAACCACTAACCCCGTTAACATCACGAACCTGATTTGTTCGTGCTGTCCGTGTGGTCGGTGGTTATTGTTTTTTTTAATTCCGCAAGCAGCGCCGACGCCTTTTCCGGCGTCATGGCCGGATATACCTTGTCGTTTATGGTGATAACCGGCGCAAGGCCGCAGGCTCCCAGGCAGGAAACCGTCTCCACGGTAAAACCCAAATCGGCGGTGGTAACCTTTGTTTCACAAAGGCCCAGTTCGTCCCGCAGTTTATTCAGAATGGGGATTGACTTCCGCACATGGCAGGCGGTACCGTCGCAAATTTTAATAATGAATTTCCCCTTGGGGTCTAAAGAAAAATTTTCGTAAAACGTCGCGACACTGTAAATCCGCGCCTCGCTTACTTCCAGCCGTTTCGCCAAATGGGGAAAAACTTCCGGCGGTATATACCGGTACTTTTCCTGTATCCCCTGCAAAATGGCGATGATAAAACGCGCCGCTCCCCCCGCCTCGTCGACAATTTTATCCACCGCGTTATAATCAAAATCCCCGTTCATTTTATCATTCCCCTTTTTATTCCCGCTAAAAATAACTGACCTTTATCTGTTTACCCATTTGTTTTAAACAATCCGCCAATTCGTCTATCAGGCGCATTTTGATGCTAAAGCCGATGGGAAGATCGGGGTTTTGATGGGCGGGATTGATGGCCCGGCCCACATAAAAATTAATATCCGTCGCTTCCTCAAACAAAAGCCGGGCAATTTGCGAGGCCCCGTCGGCAAAGGTGTTCCAGCGAAAAAAGTTTTCGTTGTTTTTGATATAATCTTTTGCGTATTCCAGCACCCGGCTGATGGTGATAACCCCTTCGGTTACCAGGTCGACTCCTTCGATTGACGCTGTGGGAGGAACCGCGGGGTCGATATATTTTGGCAGTCCGGCGACAAGCGGCTTGCAAAGAAACTCCGAGGCCAGAGTGGACGTTGTTCCCCCGCAGACAATGTGCCCGCCTTCCTTGGCGAAAAAAAGCGCCATCATTTTTTGAACATCAGCCGGACTCACCGGCGGGCCTATTAAAAGATTTATCGATTTCCGTTCCCGGATTTTTACCGTGCAGACGGTGGTGTCGTCCCCCGGCCTGCCGCCGTACAGATCAAAACATTTGTCAAGCAAAAGGGCGCTGAGGGTTTTGGCGGTAAAACTGGCGTTGTAAAGGCCTTCCATGTAGGCGATAATTTCTTCCCGCCGCCAGCCGAAATTAAGGCTCCGGCCCACACCGGCGTGAATTGCGCCGTCGCTTACGGCGATAAACGTATCGCCTTCCTGTAGTTTTATTTTTGATTTATAGATAATTTGCCGGTGGGCGGCGGTTACGTCCCCCATTGTTTCCGCCGTTTTTTGATAATCAAAACTTTTTCCGCCGCGCAGCAATACCACCAGGGGATTATCATATTGAATTATTTCCGCATCCTGGTTTCCCGTAATGCGGATAATCGTAAACGTTGAATAGGCGATCTGCCGTTCCCTGCATATCGGCAGGGTGGCGGCAATGGTGGAAACGCAGTCCTCCACGGAAAGATTATTCGCCATCATGGTGGAGATAATTTTTGCGGTCAGGGTGGAAAGGATGCTGGCCTTGACCCCGCTCCCCAGTCCGTCCGCCAGAACCAGAACAGCCAGGTTGTCTTCGTTTACATATTCCACATGATCCCCGCAGAGCTGTTCCCCGTATTTGTTAAGGTTTACAAAGCCCACATCGGTACAAAGGCCTCGCGCCGAGTTCCGCCTGAGCGCGGGCAAAACCGGATGTATATTAAAGGCTGTCATTTAAAAGACTCTCCTTTAATTTTGAGAGGGCGATTTTTGTTTCCGCCGTTGTCTCGCCCAAAAGGGACGCGATCTCCTGGACGGTGCGCATTTGTTTTTCAATTACGCGGTCGGTGATCTCCATGGCGTTCCGGCTAAAGTCGTCTTTTGTTTCACGCCGCTTTGCTTCTTCGGTAATATCACGCATAATGCAGATTATGATATGGTAGCTTTTATCATAAATAATGGTTTGATCCGCATGTTTTCCGTAATCGGCCAGGTAAACATCCTTTAAGTAACTGTTTTGTTCCCGGCGGCATACCTCAAGAAAGGGAGCGGGATCCAAAATACGCACCACCTGATCCCCCAAAATATCGGCGGCTGTTATATTCATCAGGCGGCAGGCGGCGCCGTTAATCTGCTGGACTTCGAGGTTTTCATTTAATACGATAATGCCGTTGGGGGTGTTTTTTATAATGCCGTCGGAAAAAGATTCCGCCTTTCCGACAAGGTAGGGAAGGCACATGGTAAGGCTTGCCTTTCCTTCCAGCACCGCCCGGGCTTTTTCCCGGCAGGTATTGTATCCGCAGGTGCCGCAGTTTAATTCGTCTTCGGGCCGCGTTTTGCCGATTTTTTGCAGAATGTCGTTTATGGCCTTTTCGCCAAAATGTATCCGGCGGGGCTCAAGAACGTTAAATTTTTTACGCAGCGTTTCCGGGGGAAGGTTTTTAACCTTAAAATCTTTTTTTCCGGTAACGGAACGGACCGCCAGATAATCCCTTACCGGCGAATTATGCCGTTCCATGACCGGCCCGCCTATACAGCTTCCGGCGCAGGCGGACATTTCAATAAAACATTTGCCCTTTCCCCCGGCGCTTTGGCTTTTTAATAAATCCTCGATGGCGGTTTTGCAGTTATCGATGCCTTCGATAACAAGGTAGGCGTAGCGGGGATTTTTCTTTTCCATGCTGTACAGTATCCCCCCGGAAGTGGGAAAGGCCCTGGTCAGAGTAAAGTCTTTGTCTTCATCGTCCCTGTCGGCAACAGTAATGGGAGAAATATTTTTTTGTTCCATCCAGCGTGATAATTCGGCAAAGGTAAGCACGCAATCCGCCGCGCCGGGGTACGATTCGGCTTCCGCTTTTTTTGAAATACAGGGGCCGGCAAACAGGGCCTTCGCGCCGGGAAAACGGCGTTTTATATCCAGACAGTGGGCCTGCATGGGCGACAGTACCGGGGCGATAAACGGCAGGGCGCCGGGATAGTATTTCTGTATCAATAAATTAACGCTGGGACAGCAGGAAGAAATAATTACATCCTGTTCTTCCTGTTCGATCATCGCGTCATACTGCCGTTTGACCAGAGTGGCCCCCAGAACGGTTTCTTCCGCTCCGGCAAAACCCAGCTTTTTTAGGGCCGCTTCCAGCGAAGCAAGCGACGCGCCGCCGGAAGCGCCCGCGTAATTCGCGACAAACGAAGGGGCCACGCTGACGTATACCGGCGCGCCGCTTTTAAGCAGGGCCGAGGCCGCTTCAATATCGCTGCGAATTTCTTTTGCCTTTTGGGGGCAGCTGACAAAACAATTTCCGCAGAGTATGCACTCATCGTCAATAATGTGCGCCTGGTTGTCGGAGAACTTGATTGATTTTACCGGACAGTGCCTGATACATTTGTAGCAGTTTTTACAGTCCTCTGTTTTTAATTTCAGGTAGCCCGGCATTACATCATTGCTCCCTGTACGTTCGCGCCAATCATGTAAACTTCCCCCTTTTAATGATTGCCGGGACAGTGTTTCCCCACCCCGGTGTTTTAGCCGTCTGTTTTAAAACTATTCGTACTCCACCACGTTTGCCCAACTGAGCAGCAATTCCCGTTCCTCGCTTTTTCCCTTTACCAGCTGGGAGGCCGACACGATGGGGATCCATTTTTGCACATACTGCCGGGCGGTGTCGCTTTTTTTGCAGAACAGGGAAAGGTATTTTTCCGCCGCTTCCTTTTGGCCCGCCAGGGAAAAGAGCAGAAAGGTACGGGCAGCGTCGGAGGAGGCGTTCCCCTGGGTGGCGTGCGACCAGTCGATGATATACTCGTCTTTTTCGGTGATAATAATGTTGCTGGGGTTAAAATCCCCGTGGCAGAGTTTGGTGTGTTTGGGAAGGCTGTCCAGCCGGGTGTGCAGCTCGTAGCGGACCGTGGCATCAAGGCCGGACTGCCGGATTTTGCGGTGCATTTTTTCCGTGTGCAGGGGGAGCCGGGGCGCGCTGTGGCCGTGCATATACAGCTGGATATCCACAAAGCGGTTCAGGTACTCGTCAAAACGGGCGGGGCCGGCCTTCATACTATCCGCCAGGGTTTTTCCCCTGATGTATTCCATTACGATGGCCCATTTGCCGTCAACCTGCGTTACCTCGTACAGGGCCGGAACCTTAATACCGGATTCCGCGGCGCAAACCTGATTAAACGCTTCGGATAACACATCGCTTGCCGAGTGTTCTTTTCCCATCAGCTTTATAACTTTGTCCCCGTCAAGGTACAGTGTTTTGGTAGGACGTACCGCGATTGTTTTTTCCAGGTTCATTGTTTTCCTCCCTTGCCGTGATCGCCGTAATAGGCGTCCAGGTACAGTTCCTTTATTTCGGCGATCAACGGATAGCGGGGATTTGCCCCGGTGCACTGGTCGTCAAAGGCCGCCTCGCTCATGCTGTCCAGCGTTTCAAGAAAGTTTTTTTCGTCAACGCCGTAATCCCGAATCGTCTTTTTTATCCCCACCTGTTCTTTCAGGTTTTCTAT
>JAIRYT010000020.1 GCA_031267675.1 Treponema sp.
TGCCGGGTTTATCACGAAAACAGCAATCACCTTACGCCCGTTGGCGATATAACGGTTCCGACCGGCGTTTCGCTTTTCTCAAAAGATATTAATTTGCCGCCAAAATCATGGATAGAGAAACACTTGAACTTAGTTTATTTTTCACGTATAGAAGGCGGCGGCCATTTTACAGCGATGGAAAATCCGGATGCATATTGCGAGGATTTTGTGAAGTTTGTTCAATTGCTTAAATTATAAAAACATACTATTGATACGTTCTTAACGGTACCGGACACAACTATGCGCAGCGCGGCGCGGCGTAGATTGGGCTTCAGCCCAATCTAGGCGCTCTTCTGCAAATCAATAATTTCCGGCGCTTCGGATTTTTCTACGGTGTCCTGGGTAATTACTACGCGCTTGTGACCGCGCATCGAGGGAATATCAAACATAATGCCGGTCATAAGGCGTTCCACAATGGCGCGAAGGCCGCGCGCTCCGGTTTTTTGTTTGATCGCCGTGCCGGCAATGGCGTCGATTGCCCCCTCGGTAAACTCAAGCTGCACATCGTCAATCGCCAGCGAAGCCTGATACTGTTTGACAATGGCGTTTTTGGGTTCGGTAATAATCCGCTTTAGGTCCTCGTTTTTTAATTCTTCAAGAACTACGGTAATGGGAAGCCGGCCGATAAATTCGGGAATCATGCCAAAATGTATCAAGTCGTCAGGGTGAAGGTGGGTAAACAATTCCTGAAGGCTTTTGTCTCCGTTGTCGCGGACATCGGCTCCAAAACCCATGGGGTGCTGGACAACCCGCTGTTCAATATGCTTGTCAAGGCCGACAAACGCGCCGCCGCAGATAAATAAAATATTCGTGGTGTCAATGCGGATCATTTCCTGATTGGGATGTTTTCTGCCTCCCTGCGGCGGAACGGACGCGATTGTTCCTTCGATAATCTTAAGCAGCGCCTGTTGAACGCCCTCGCCGGATACATCGCGGGTAATGGAGACGTTTTCTCCCTTGCGGGCAATTTTGTCAATTTCGTCTATGTAGACAATTCCCCGCTCTGCGGAAGCAATGTTGCTTCCGGCGCTCTGTATAAGCTTGAGCAGAATGTTTTCCACGTCTTCGCCGACATACCCCGCCTCGGTCAGGGTTGTCGCGTCCACAATGGCAAAAGGCACTTTAAGTTTTTTGGCAAGCGTTTTCGCGAGCAGGGTTTTTCCGGTTCCCGTGGGGCCGATTAAAAGCACGTTGCTTTTTTCGATCTCGACCGCGTCGGGGTCCTTTCCCGAATTGGAGATTCGCTTATAGTGATTATACACGGCGACCGAAAGCGCTTTTTTTGCGTCGTCCTGCCCGATAACAAACTGGTCCAGATACTTTTTTATTTCCCGTGGAGTGGGGATGTCGCCGGTAAACTGGGTAGTAAGTTCCTGTTCTTCCTCGGAAAGAATTTTACGGCAGACTTCGATACACTCGTCGCAGATAAATACATCGTTGGGGCCGGCGATAATGCGCCGCGCCATATCGGCGCTCTTTCCGCAGAACGAGCACGAGCGGTCGCCGCCGGAATTCCCGCCGCCGGAACCGTAACCATTACGAAGCCGCGCCATGTTTTATTTCCTTGACAAGAACCTTGTCGGCAATGCCGTAGGCGACCGCCTCTTCGGCGGACATATAAAAATCCCGTTCGATATCGGCGGCAATTTGACCGCCGGTTTTACCGGTATGTTTGGCGATATAATCAATCGTCATTTTCTTGAGCCGTAAAATTTCGCGGGCCTGTATGCCGATGTCGCGGGCCTGGCCCTGCGCGCCGCCCCAGGGCTGGTGGATAATTACCCGCGAAGAGGGAAGCACGAGCCGTTTTCCCGGCGCGCCGGCGCAAAGAATAAGCGCCGCCATGCTCGCCGCCTGACCCAGACAAATGGTCTGGACATTCGATTTAACATGCTGAATCGTGTCATAAATGGCAAGACCGGCGGTAACGGACCCTCCGGGGGAGTTGATATAGAGGTTAATGTCCTTTTCGGTGTTTTGTCCGTCCAGAAAAAGAATCTGGGCTACCACCATGTCGGCGTTAAGATCGACAATCTCCCCGTCCAGAAAAATAATACGGTCCGAAAGCAGCCGCGAATAAATGTCGTAGTACCGTTCCCCCATACCGGTTTGTTCAACCACATGGGGAAGGATGTTGCTCATAAAACCTCTCCCTGTTATTGTGAAGTTTACACGTTTGTTCCCATAATATCCAGATAGCTCTTCTTCGTTCCCCGTTTAATTTTATTTTCGGCAATAAAGAGATCAAAAAGACGGCGCTCCTTAATCTCTTCCGCAAGGTAGTCGGCGGCGTTTTCCTGCCGGTAATAATTTTTTGTCTCCTCGATACTGCTGCCCGATTCTTCGGCAATAAACGCGTATTCCTTTTCCATATCCTCGTCAGTTACCTCAAAATTCTGTTCTTCCAGCAGATTTTCAACGATAAGCCGCGATTTAAGGGCTTTTTCCGCATCACCCCTCCAGCTTTCACGAAGGGATTTGGGATCCTGGCCCGATTTTTCAAGATTTGCTTCCAGTTCGCCGGTGTCGATGTTAAAACGGCGGGCAAGGTTCCTCATACGGGCGTTTTGCTCAAGGCGGATCATGGATTCGGGAAGATCGATGGGCGTTGTTTCCAGCACTTTTTCCAAAAGCTGCGAAATGGCAAGATCCCGCACCCGCTTGTCCAGATTTTTCTGGAGCCGCTCCCTGACGCTGTTTTTTAGATCCTCCAGGGTTTTGTACCGCTCGTCCACATCCTGGGCCAGATCGTCGTCAAGTTCGGGAAGCTTTTTTTCTTTAAGGGCGGTCAGGGTTACCCTGACAGAGACGGTTCTTCCGGCAAGGTCGCTGTATTTATAATCGCCGGCAAAGCTCCTGGTAATATCCTTTGTCTCGCCCGTTTTCATTCCTGCGATTTCATCGTCAAATTCATAGATATTGTAAAGGGATCCCAGGGTAAAGACAAAATCGGCGCGTTCGGTTCCCGGCAGGGGATTGTTGTCCGCGTCAAGTTCGCAATAGTTTACCGTTACCACATTGTCTTTGACGGCGGCCGCAGTGTCTTCACGGTCCAGGATAATCGCGTTGCGCTCCCGGATTTTGTCAAGTTCGCCCCGCATCACCTCGTCGTCAACTTCGGCGGCGGGAATCTCCACTTCCAGACCCTTCCAGGGGCCTACGGTAACAGCGGGAAGCACATCGTATATCACCGAAAACACCAGATCGCGGGTAAGGTCAAAGCCCGGCGCTCCGCCCTCTTCGTCAAGGCGCGGCTCGGAATAGGGCAGGGGCTTGTCTTCGCGGGCAAAGCCTTCTTCCTCAAAAACGCCGCTAACCGCCTTGCCGATGATTTTGTTAAGGGCTTCGTTTTTAAGATCCGCGCCAAATTTTTGTTCAAGCACGTTCCGGGGGACCTTGCCCTTGCGGAAACCCTTGATCTGGGCGGATTTAAGATACTCCGCTACAAGATCGTCATACTGGGAACCAACATCTTCTTTTGGCACGGTAAGTGTCAATTTGACTGCCGAATGTTCAAGGCGTACGAGTTCTTTGGATACAGGCACAAAAAATCCCCTGCTAACAAGAATATTTACGGGAAAGGCAAAATACCCGCATTCACCCTCTCTGTGCGAGAGAGGGGACTCGGACCCCTATGCCAAAGGCACCAGATCCTAAGTCTGGCGTGTCTACCAGTTTCACCACTCTCGCGTTTTGAGCAGACCCCCGGCCCCGCCGGAAACCTGTCAAATTCTGTCTACAATATATCGTATCGGAGGGATTTGTTCAATACACCCTCCCATAAGCCGCGAACGCCGGGGGAATTTCGTGTCGCTGGAGGTCTGTTGATTTAATTTGACTTAATCTGGAAGTATGCTATACTGTAAAACAGCTTTCGGGTGTAGACCTGAAAATCCAAACAATAAGGAGAAACAAAATGACTCCAGTTTTGCTGGCACTTTTACTGGCGGTGTTCACCGGTGTAACCATTGTGGTACTCAGTCTCGGGGTGAATATTTGGGCCCCGCTGCTGTACGGCCTGGTTGCGGGTATCATCGCGCTGGACGTAGACCTTGGCCTTAAGGTCGGGGCGTTCTGCGCGCTTATGGCGATTGGTTTTTATACATACGGAGGGGCCACGATGCCTGATTACAGCATCGGGGCCATATTCGGGGTCTTTGTGGCCAAACAGGTTATGGCCACCGGAGCCTCACTTGAAGCCGCAATGGGTCAGGCTGCCACGGTAGCAACGGCAATCGCCCTGCTTATGTCGCTGTTTGACATTCTGGGCCGCGGTTCCACTACCATATTTCAGCACGGCGGCGATAAGGCCCTTGCCAAACGGAATGTGGCTTCGTTCCAGCGCTGGCATCTTGCCGGAACGATCCCCTGGGGCTTAAGTCGCGCAGTTCCGGTATTTATCGGGATGCTGTTTATCAACCAGTATCAGGTGGTGGCGGAATTCATTGAAAAGCTCACTTGGCTTAAAAACGGCCTGGGGGTGGTTGGTACGGCCCTTCCTGCGGTCGGGTTCGCCCTGCTCCTCTCCTATATGGAAATTACCGTTTACTGGCCCTACATGCTCATCGGGTATGTACTTTTCGCGTTCATGGGAGTTCCCACGGTCGGTTTGGCGATCGTCGGTATTGCCTTGGCGGGCCTGTATATGAAGGGCAAGAAAGATAAACTTGCAGTAGGAGGAAACTAATATGGCAAAGACCAATCAGAAAGTATCACAACAAGCCCTAAAAAAGGCGGCGACCCGGCATAACTGGGCGCTCCAGTGGTGCTGGAACTATGAACGTATGCAGGCGTCCGGCTTTGCCTATGCCATGGTCCCGGTCATGAAGGAACTGTACACAACCGAAGAAGAAGTGTGCGAAAACCTTGAACGGCACATGCAGTTTTATAACAGCCATCCGGGAACGTCGGCGATTGTGTTCGGCGCTTCGGTGGCGCTGGAAGAAGGCTACCAGCCGGAGATGTCCGACTCCATCAAGATAGCCCTTATGGGCCCGCTGGCCAGTATCGGCGACACCCTGCAGGGCGCCCTGGTCCAGCCCTTTGCCTATCTGATATCGGCGGCGCTGGCAAATAACCCCTATCCGAGTAATTTGCTTTCCATTCCGGTACTGCTTGTTCCGTTCCTTATTTACTTCTGGGCGCGCTGGCCCTTCTTCTGGTGGGGCTATAGGCAATCGACCAAGATTATTGAAGACGTAGGCGGGCAGGGCGACTTTAACCTGCTGAGGGACGCCGCCCAGGTTTTGGGGTTAACGGTTATCGGGGGATTTATACCGGATATCCTTAAGGGATTAACCTTTAAATTCACCTGGACGCAGACGATCGACGGCAAGCCGGTCGGCGAGTCCTTTAGTTTGCAGGGTCTGCTTGACGGCATGGTTCCCTACATTCTGCCTATCGGTCTGGTGGCGTTTTGTTACTGGATGCTCAAGTCGCGGCGGCTTACGCCGGTCAAGGTGATTTGTATCATTGCTTTGATTACCTTTGTACTTGGCGCAGTCGGGATACTGTAGGCGATTATGGTTGGCGTTGTACTTATCAGCCATGGTGATTTGGCCAAAGGGATTGTTTCGTCGGCTTCGATGCTGGTTCCCAAAATTGAACAGCTTGCGAGCGTTACCCTTTGGCCCGATGACAATCCCGACGAGTTTCAGCAAAAACTGGAAGCGGCGGTAAAAGAAATGGATACAGGAGACGGGGTGTTTATTCTGGCGGATATGCTGGGAGGCACCCCCGCCAACCGCGCCATGTATTCACTGGGCGACAGGGTGCGTGTTTTAACCGGCCTAAGCCTGCCTATGCTGTATTCGTTCCTTAACGTACGCGAAGAAACCAATGACATCGCGTCTATCGCAAAAGATGTTATGGATGAAGCACGGGAAGCCCTGATTGATGTAAATGAAATGGTCAAAAATAGCGAAAGCGGGGGAGAGGCATGATTACCCATTTGCGTATCGACAATCGTTTAATTCACGGGCAGGTAGCTGTTGCCTGGCTAAAATACATCGGGGCCAAAGCCATTATTGTCTGTAACGACAAGGTCGCCCAGGACCCCATACAAAAAATGGCCCTGCCCATGGCGGCGCGGAATGCCAAGATACTGGTTTTTTCTGTCGCCGAAACCATAAAGTATGAAAAAGAAAATCCCGGCGAAACACTTTTTGTTATCGCGAAGTTTCCCCAGGATGCCCTTGACATTCTTGCGGCGGGGGTAAAAGTCCAGTCGATCAATGTTGGCAACGCCGCGTGTATTGCGGGAACCACTTATGTAATGGTAACCAAATCCATCGCGGCCACCAAAGAAGACGCCGAAATATACCGGAAGATCGCGGAACTTAACGGGGGTAAACTGACAAGCCAGATTATGCCCCATAACGCGGTTACGGACTTTTTGGCGGATTTAAAAAAAGCCAAGCTGCTGTAAGCCAAAAAAACAGCGGAAAGATGTATGGTCCCGGCTCCAGCCGGGGGCATGGCGGGCTGATTAAACGCCGTATAGGAACAACCGCCCCGGTCCAGGCCGGGGTTGGTTTTTTTATACCGGGTTTTATAATTATTTTATCGTAAGGATGGGGCATGCAGGTTTTTCTTGCGCGTACGCTGAATAAAATACTCCTTTTGTTTTTTGTCGTCGCCCTGGCGTTATTTGCCGGCGTTTTTGTCACCGGACATTTTTATCCTGAGTACCGTACATACTATCTGGGAGTATTTGCGGTAATCTCCATAATCCTGGCTGTTTATTTTAAATATCTGGAAAACTACTGGGATAAAAAAATAATTTTAAAAATGGCGTCGGACGGCAAAATCGCCCTTATGAATATACAATCGGGAAAGCGCCTTATGCCGCTGCGGGATACTTCGCTTGGAAGGTACTGGATCTACGAACTAACGGGGCAGTTGTGGAATCGCGAACATATCCCGCTGCAAAAAACATTCCAGGAAAAAATGAACGGCGGCACACAGGAAATTCCCCCCGGCTTTGTTTATGTTACCTACGATGAACTAAAACCCCGGCAGATATTTATTATTCCCAACGCCATGATAGGGAACCTTCCCAATCTAATGCCCCTGGTCGCGGATTATGAAAAAGACAAAACGATTGATATACGGTATCTGGACGCCCATTATAACAGGGGCATGGTGCTCAGGACCTTTAAAGAGACAATCGCCGATTATAACTCATGTTACACAGACCAAAAAATTTAACCGGCCGCACAAAAAATACGAACTTTTTGCCGGAAATTCCAGTTATTCGTGATGTTGGTTGGTGTGGTTCGTGGTAAAAAATTCGTGGTAAATTCTCTTTCGATTTCCAAAGCGGAGGCAAAATGACCATAGGAACCGTCGGAACTAATTTTATTGTTGACACCTTTATCGAAGCGGCGCGAAAAGCGGGCGCCGGGGTTTCCGCGTCGTATTCGCGAAACGCCCGTACCGGAGCGGACTTTGCCAAAAAACACGGCATTGGCAGGGTATATTCGGAACAGGATGAATTTCTCGCCGATACGTCGCTTGATTTTATCTATGTCGCCGCTCCCAATTCCCTTCACTACCGCTGGTGCCTGGACGCGCTTAACGCGGAAAAAAACGTAATCTGCGAAAAGCCCTTTGTTTCCAACGCAAAGGAAGCGCGCGTCCTTGTTTCGCTGGCAAAGAAAAAAAATCTTTTTCTTTTTGAGGCGCTTACGGTTCCCCATCTTCCCAATTTTCGTCTTATACAAGAAAAACTCCCCGCGCTGGGCGACATTCGTTTTGTCCAGCTTAATTTTTCGCAGCATTCGAGCCGTTACGGCGCGTTCCGCGAGGGGAAAAACCCCAATTTGTTTAATCCCGGGTTTTCCGGCGGCGCGCTTATGGATATTAATTATTATAATCTTTCGTTTATTACGCTGCTTTTCGGGTCGCCGCTGGATATACGGTATACCGCGACAAAAGCGGAAAACGGCATAGATGTTTCGGGAATTCTGGTACTGCGTTATGACGGTTTTATCGCGTCGGCAATCGGCGCCAAAGACAGCGACAGCCGGAACTATGTGCAGATACAGGGAGAGAAGGGCTATATTTATTCGCAATCCACCGCAAGCAATCTGCGCGGGGGAATTGAGCTTTGTACCAAAAACGGCGAAGCGCAGTACAACAGGCAGGAAGAAAACGCGCTTTACTACGAACTGCTTGATTTTATCGCGGATTATAAAGCGGGGGACGCGTCCTCTTGTGACGCTTCCCTTGCGGAAAGCATAAAACGGGCACAGTTAATGGACAGGGCGCGCTCGGACGCCGGCATTGTTTTTCCGGCCGATCTGGTTTAAGCCGGTATTGTGACAACGCTCGGCTTTTCAAAAAAAGATATTACCCCGGACTTTCCTGTTTCGCTTGCCGGATATTTGGCGGATCGTCCCGCGGCGGGAATACATGACCGGCTTTACGCGCGGGCGCTGGCCTTTTTGGCGGCACGCGAAAAATACGTCCTGCTTGTTCTGGATCTGTTACACCTTGACAGGGTCTGCATCGAAAAATTATATCAGGGCATTACACGTTTTGGGCTTACCGGAGAAAACCTTCTTGTATGCTGTACGCATACCCATTCAGGGTTTGGAGGCATATTTGACAATACGCCGCTTAACCGCGCGATGCTTCCGCTTTTTGGCAGTTATAACGAAAGAGCGGTGGAATGGGTAATTCAAAAAAGCTTTGAAGCCGTTGAAGAAGCGCTGCAAAACGGCGTTGCCGCAACGGTAAAAATGCGAAACGGCGTAATAAACGGCCTTGGCACAAACCGCCATGATCCCGCGCTTCCCTGCGACCGGAATCTTTTTAGTATCGAATTTTTCAGGGCGGACGGAAAAAAGATACTGCCTATAATCTTTCCTGCCATCCGACCGTGTTAAACGGAAGCAATCTTTTGCTGAGCGCGGATTTTGCCGGAGCGGCGGCCGCCTGGTTTGAACAGCATTACGACATGGCGCTTTTTGTCAACGGTTCCGCGGGCGATATGAGCACCCGTTTTACCAGAAGCGGGTGCGGCTTTGAAGAATGCGAACGCTTTGGCCTGCTTGTGCGGGACGCGGTAGAGAATCTGGCAGCCCTGGATGTTGAAGAGGAAGCGCTGCGGCGCATCAGCCTGACCTATCACCATATGGCGCTTAAACGGGCGGAAATACCGGATTTAAAAACGGCGGACGCGGACCTTGCTGCGGCGCTTGACAATCTGGAGAATATAAAGCGCGCGCGGGCAAACGCTCCGCTTTTACGCAAAGCGGAATCACTGGTAGAAGGCGCCCGGATAAATTTGGTAAAGGCAAAAACAGCGTTGGAAGAAGATGCCAAACGCGCGGACGGAAAACACCCATATCTTGACATCAGGGCGGCATTGTTTACCGTAAATAAAAAAGTAATTGTCTGCTCGCCGTTTGAATTATTTTCAACCCTGGCGCTTCAACTTCGAAAAGACGGGGCGGAGCTGTTTGGCTATGCCAACGAACTTTACGGATATCTTGCCGACAGGGCGGCGTACGACAACAGCGACTATGAAGCGCTCTTTAGCGTTTTTGCGCGCGGAGAAGGGGAGCGCTATATAGAAAACATTAAAGCCCTGTTACCGCTTTCCACAAATCCGGAACAGACACGTTCCGGAGTTACTTTGCCGGAATAAAGCGGTATCCGTCTTCCGCCGCCTGTACGGTTCCGATTGCCGGAAACACCAGATGCATTCCCGCGACAGGTATATTGTTCCGTACCGCGTATTCAAGCATGCGTTTGCGTGTTTCCGCGGCCATGGCAGGATCGCTGTCATAGCTTACGGAAATGTCAGGGCGCGGAAACTGTATGTCCTGGACGTGCATAACGTCGCCCCAAATAAGAAGGCGGGCGTTTCCGCTCTGCAGCAAAAACGCCGTATGTCCCGGAGTGTGGCCGAACGCGGCAATCGCGCTGATGCCGGGAACAAGTTCGGTCAGGGCCGCGCCCAACCGGGCGGGGTTAAAGGTACGGATTCTGCCGCTGTATGGCGCCAGGGCCGCAACAGCGCCCGCGTTTATGTTTACGCGGGTCCAGTAATCCCTTTCCGCTTCCGCCAGAAACACAAGCGCTTTGGAAAAAAGCGCCTTTCCGTCTTTGGACAGGCCGCCGATGTGGTCGCCGTGCAGGTGGGTAAGCAGCACCGCGTCCACGTCGCCGGGGCTTACGCCGAGCTTCTTCATGCTGTCAAAAACCGCCCCGCCAAAACCGGTATCAACCAGAACGATGCGCCCCGGCGCTTTTATCAGAAACGTGTTTGTCGAAGACTGGAAGCCGGGTTTTAGATAGCGCTGTTTAAGCGCGTCGTCGGCTCCCAGAAGAACCTGGGGACGGCCCGCGCCGGTATTTTCTACCAGCATGTGGACTTCGATACTGCCCAGTTTATAGGTGAAAATACTTTGACCAAAAACTTCTGTCGCGGCCATTCCCAAAAGCAGACACATCATTTTTTTCATTCGGCACTCCTTTGTTTACACAGCCTTGCGGCATTGCGAATCACTGCAGCGGCGTAAAATTATTTTCCAGCAAAAATACCTTGACCGCTTCGGCGGCTTCCGATTCGTCTTCGCCGGAAAACGTCATGGTCATTTCTGCGCCCTGTTTAAGGGAAAGCGCCATAACGCCGATGATGCGCTTCGCGTTTACCATTTTTGCGGGCGTGCCCAGCTGGACATCGCATTTACATTTGGCGGCCATCTTTACCAAAAGTCCGGCAGGACGGGCGTGAAGCCCCAGTTCGTCATTTATCACATATCGTTGTTCAATCATTACCAGCCTCCATAAAACCCCGGCGGGGTTTGTTATTCCATTTCACGGATACGTTTACGCATATCCAAAATAAAAGCGGGCGAAACAGACAATTCGTCATATCCCCATTCGATAAAACGGGCCGTCATTTCTTTGTCGGCGGCAAGCTCGCCGCAAATACCCGCCCAGATATGCGCGCGATGGGCGCTTTCGACTATCATTTTTAACAGTTTAAGCAGGGCGGGGTGGTGTGTGTCAAGAAACTTGTCAAGTTTCGCGCTTTGTCTGTCTATTGCCAGTGTATACTGGGTAAGATCATTGGTGCCCACGCTAAAAAAATCCGCCTCGGCGGCAAGCTCGCCGGCGCACAGGGCGGCGGCCGGAGTTTCAATCATGATTCCCAGTTCGATCTCGCCGGTTGTGATTCCTTCTTTTATCAGCGAATTTTTTGCCTCCGCGGCTATCTCTTTGCAGCGCCGTAATTCCCACAGGCTCGCAATCATCGGAAACATGACGGCGATTTTGCCGAACGCCGCCGCGCGGTAAAGCGCGCGAAGCTGGGTAACAAACAATTGCGGCATCCGGAAACAGAGCCGTATCGCCCGCAGCCCGAGCGCGGGGTTTTCTTCCGCTTCGCATCCCAGGTAGGCGGCCTGTTTGTCGGCTCCAATGTCAAGCGTACGGATTACAACCCGCTTTCCCCCGAGCGCCAGGGCCGCAGCCTTGTACGCTTCAAACTGTTCGTCTTCCGCCGGCGCGGAGTTCCTTCCCAAAAATAAAAATTCGCTTCGAAAAAGGCCTATCCCTTCCGCGTCTCCTTCAAAAACCGCTTTTAGATCTTCCACGCTGCCAATGTTCGCGGCAAGTTCCACTTTCTTTCCGCTTTTTGTTACCGTGGGCAGTCCGCGGACGCTTTCCAGTGAATCGGCTTCCGCCTTGTCTTTCCGCGCCCGCTCTTTAAGGCGCTCTTTGACGTTTTTGTCGGGTTCAAGGTAGATGATCCCTTCGTGACCGTCAACAGCCGCGTCCAGCGCGTTAAATTTTTTATCCAGCGGAATGTCCGCCTGCACGATGGAAGGAATTTTTAAAATACGGGCCAGAATCGCCGTGTGGGAATTGGTCGAACCGCCGCGCGTTACAAACGCGGCAATATATTTTTTATCAAGCGATAACGTGTCGCTTGGCGTAAGATCATCGGCTATAATCACCGAAGCTTCGCCAAGGGTAAAGTCTGTTCGTTTGTTTAAAAGAACGGCGGTAAGGCGGCGGGATATATCGGCTATGTCGGGAGCGCGGGCCTTCATGTACGGATCGTCCAGTCCGGCAAAAAGCTCGTAAAACTGTCTGCCTGTTTTGTCAACAGCGTACGCGGCGTTGCCGTGTTCGCCGGTAATCACCGCTTCAACCGCCTCCAAAAAATCCCCGTCGACAAGCATCATGCGCTGGACATCGATTATCCGGGCTTCTTCTTCGCCAATCTCCCTAAGGGTTTTTTTATAGATTTCTTCAAGTTGGCCGTCCGCGGTTTTAATGGCCGCCCTGAAAGCCTCCAGCTCCACCCCGCTGTCGGATGCGGGCGTTGCGTCAACCGCGAGATCCGCTTTTAGGTAGAGGAAGGCTTTTGCGAAGGCCACTCCCGAAAACACCGTTTTTCCGCTAAACTGAATCATACCTTCACCCTACTGTATTATTTTGGAAATTGCCACCGCAAGACCGTCTTCGTCATTACTGAGCGTTATCCAGTCCGCTTTTTCTTTGAGCTGGGGAATGGCGTTCCCCATCGCCACCCCAAAACCAACCGCTTCGATCATTTCCAGATCGTTAAAATGATCTCCGATTGCCATAATGTTTTCCATTTTGACCCCGGCCCGTTCGGCGACAAACCCCAGTGTATGCGCCTTGGAAATACCGGCTTTGACAAACTCAAGGCTCCCGTCGGCGCCCGACACCGTGCTTACCGCGGGCCAGCGGGAAAGGTCCCAGTGGTGTTTCGCCGCCGCCTCGGCGCTGGGAAAATTGACGGTAAGCTTAAGGACGCCGCCCTTCCATTTGATAAGCGGTTCCGCGTCGGTAATAGGGATGTACCATTTTTCGCTGTATTCCTCGACCATGCGGGGCATCGTGCCTGTCTCCCAGGCCAGGCCCTTGCTGTCGGTACAGCCCTCGTGCCCAAAACTTGCGTACACCTGCCCGTCGCAGCTGCGGCATTCGGCAAGCAGTTCAAGGGCGGTTTTTTCGTCAATATTGTGGGTAATGATCAATTCCCGCCTGGGAAGGTAGTACGCCTGCGCGCCGTTTGCGGTAATAATGTAGGGGAACGCGTCAAAACCCAATTCGTTAAGAAGCCGGGTAAGGGCGTCGGAAAGGTGATTCAGCGCCCTGCCCGTACAGGGTACCAGAATCTTGCCCATACGGTACGCTTTTTCAAGCGCGGCGCGGTTCCCCGGACTGATTTCGTTGCTGCTGTTAAGCGTTGTTCCGTCCAAATCAAAGGCGATAAGGCGTATATTCAATGGTTGATTTCCTTATGTCTAATATACCAATAATACCGGATACAGGTACAGTACCGCCGCGCAATTTTTTGTCCGTTTTTGAGAAAGGTGTATTGACTTTTTTTTTGATTTTTTACATGATTATACCGTCTGGCGCCGGGACTTGTCCACGCGCGGTTATGGTGGATGTAGCTCAGTGGTAGAGTCCCAGATTGTGGATCTGGTCGTCGCGGGTTCAAACCCCGTCATCCACCCGAGTCTCTACCAGGCGTCCGTAGCTCAGCTGGATAGAGCGACGGACTTCGAATCCGTAGGCCGCAGGTTCGAGTCCTGTCGGACGCAGTTTTTTACGGGTCTACATTGTACGGGCCGCTAGCTCAGCTGGTAGAGCAGCAGACTCTTAATCTGCGGGTCGAAGGTTCGATCCCTTCGCGGCTCAGTAGGGCGTAACAGCCCTTCGTAAACGCGGGAATAGCTCAGTGGTAGAGCGCGACCTTGCCAAGGTCGATGTCGCGGGTCCGACTCCCGTTTCCCGCTAATGTAAAAAGTCTGAAAACCAACGTTTTTCGGGCTTTTTTATGCCAAACCGGTAAGCCATGCGTTCCGGGCAGGCTCTGCGGATCCATTCTTGCTACGGAATCCTTGATAGTATTGCAAATTCATGCCATACAAGGAATTAATCCATGTCTAATGACTTAACCAAATCCAGTTTTCTCATGTATCAGACAGAAGACGGTTTTACAAAAATTGATGTTATGCTGGAAAAAGACACCGTATGGTTGTCCCTTAACCAAATGGCTGATTTATTTCAAAGGGATAATTCGACAATTTCACGGCATATAAAAAACATTTTTACGGAGGGCGAGTTAAAACAGGATTCAGTTGTTGCAAATTTTGCAACAACTGCGGCAGACGGAAAAACCTATAATGTTACTTATTATAACCTCGATGCTATCATATCAATTGGTTATCGGGTAAAGTCCCTTCGTGGTACCCAATTCCGGATTTGGGCGGGCGGCATTCTCAAGGAATACCTAAAAAAAGGCTTTGCCATGAATGACGAACTGCTTATGGCTTCGGGAGGGGGAAACTACTTTGACGAGCTTCTGGAACGGATTAGAAATATCCGTTCCGCGGAAAAAGTTTTCTACAGAAAAATACTTGAAATTTACGCTACCAGTATAGACTATGATCCAGGCGCTGAACCTGCGCAGCACTTCTTTGCTGCTGTTCAAAATAAAATGCACTTTGCTTCCCATGGGCAAACTGCCGCCGAGGTAATTTCCAACCGGGCTGATGCGGAAATGGACTTTATGGGCTTAACATCGTGGACAGGTTATTTTCCCAAGAAGCAAGATGCCGAAATTGCCAAGAATTATCTCTCGAAAGACGAAATTGATACATTGAACCGGATAGTAACCCTTTACCTGGATTTTGCCGAATTACAGGCGAAAAGCCAGATACCCATGTACATGAAGGACTGGATAGCAAAACTCGATGATTTCCTTAAACTCTCCAACCGCAAACTTTTAACTCACGCCGGAAAAGTCAGTGCTGAAACCGCCAAGAAAAAGGCCGGCTTCGAATATGCCAAATTTAAAAAACGAACCGACACTATGCTCTCTCCGGTGGAAAAACATTTTTTGGAGTCACTTAAAAAAACCGAAAAGAAACTGCTTGAAAGCCGGGGCAAGGAAGCAGTAAAAAAATCTTGCCATAAAAACTCTTAACCAGCGCCCCAAGCCTGCCGATATTCGAAGCGGAGGCATTGTATGGACAATTACAAGGCAATGGAAACAGTTCTGGCGCGGGAAGTTGAACTTTTGGACAGAATTCCTCCTCTGCAAAGTCTTATCCGCGACGCGGTGATCAACCGTGACTGGGCCGATTACGAGATACTCATGGAATCGATCGGCGAAATTGGCGAGCGTTTTGGCAGCCTTGAAACAGAGCGGCAGGCCCTGCTGGACACGATATCCGGGAATACCGAACAGGAACAGTTTTATACCCTTACGGCGCGGCTGCCCGAACGGGAACGAAATGCGCTCGGCACGCTGTACCGCCGCCTTAAAATGGAAACGCTTCAAATAAAACTGGCAAATGACGCCTTGATGGAATATTTAAAGGAAGCGCGAAAGGCGGTGGCCGGCGTAATCGAAACGGCATATCCCGAACGGCGCGGAAAGCTCTACACCAAAGACGGCAGTACGATTGAAGCGGACATGAAAAGCGTCATGATAAACAGGCACTTTTAGGAGAAAAAATGACTTCTACATTCCAGGGCATAGAAATAGGAAAACGCGCGGTAGTAGCCCACCAGCAGGCAATCGCCACCACCGGCCACAACCTTTCAAACATGAACACCGAAGGCTATTCGCGGCAGCGGGTCGAGTTTTCCGCGTTTGAGCCGATTTATTTTCCGGGACTTGAGCGCGAAGAAACCGCCGGGCAGATTGGGCAGGGCGTCGTAATTCAGCGCATCGGCCGGCTTCGCGACGAATTGCTGGATCAGCAGATTGTCGCGCACAGTTCAACCGAAGGTTACTGGAATGCACGCGATCCCTATATTCAGCAGCTTGACCAGATTTACCACGAGGTCGGCGAAACCTCGGTGCGCGGACGGCTTGACGCGTTTTGGGACGCCTGGCAGGACCTGGCAAATAATCCCGCCGATACTCCGCCGCGCACCGCCGTCCTTGAACGGGGAAAAACCCTTGCCGATTCGCTGGTTAAACGTTTTAGAAGCCTCAAGGGCGTCCAGGATATGGTTGATCAGAACATTGTCATGACGGTACGCCGCATCAATGATCTTTCCGGACAAATCGCGGGGCTTAACCGCGATATACAGCGGATTAGCGCGCAGGGTGATAACGCGAATGATCTTCTGGACCGGCGAGATTTACTGGTAGACGAGATGTCGTCGTTAATCGACATTACGGTAGACCGCCGGGACCCCGATGAATTTATGGTTCATACTGCGGGTATTATTTTGGTGCAGGGGAATATCGGCCGCCAGTTTACGCTTGAAAAAGTTGACGGCCCCGACCCGTATTCCAAAGTTGTCTGGAGCGAAACACAGCAGGAAATGACGTTCCGCGACGGCAGCCTTGCCGCCCTGTTTGAACTGCGCGATGTCACCATCGAAGACGAAATACGTTCGCTGGATAATCTTACCATGAACCTTATGGATTTGGTAAACGAAGTTCACCGCAACGCTTACGGACTTAACGGCGTAACCGGCGAGGACTTTTTTGTCCAACGGCCCTTTGTAAATAATATCAACGGTAATTATGACCGTTCAGGCGACGGTGAATATGATTCCAGCTATATTTTTAGAATAAACGGAACAAATAAACTTGAACCAAACGCCCTTTCGGGTCTTGAAGGCGTAATTACCCTGCCGGGGCCAAATGAAGACGTAATCGAAGTTCCCTATTATTCCACCGACACCGTAAACGACATTATCATGCGTATAAACAATTCCGGCGCGGAAGTCGCGGCGCGTTTAAACCGGGACAATATGCTCCAGCTTAAAGGAACTCCGGCAGAAGGATGGGAAAACCCCGATTTTGTTATACGCCACGTTGAAGATTCAGGTTTCTTTCTGGAAGGGTACGCGGGAATTCTTGGCGGCCGCGGAGAAGAGGGCGCGTATGACTGGAACGGACCTGACGCGGTCAACGCCGTTTCGGGCGGGGCAAACCAATACGCGGTCGCGCCCACCGCGCATCCCGCCGGATGGATCGAAATAAATCCGGTGCTGCTGCGCGACGCTTCCGCGATTGCGGCGGGCTTTGGCGAAAACGGGCGCGCCGCCAACCCGGGGAACGGCGAGGCGGCCGTTGCCATTTCCAGCATTCGCTACACGCCCGTTATGGTAGGAAAGCTCCGTACCTTTGACGACTATTTTGCCGACGCGGCGGGACGCATTGGCGAGCTTGGACAACAGGCTATCACCCAGAGGGAAACCCATAACCAGACGATGAAGGGATTAAAGGAACTGCGCCAGTCGGTTGCCGGTGTAAATATGAACGAAGAACTTTCCGACCTTATACGCTTTCAGCACGGATACAGCGCGGCGGCGCGTTTTATTACGACGGTTAATTCAATGCTGGACACCTTGATTAACCGCATGGGCGTTTAGTCTTTTACAGGAGTGAACAATGAGACGAATATCTTCTGATATGCCGACTACCGACATGCAGTACCGCCTTCGCCGGCAGGAACAGGGTTTGGCCGATGTACAGTCAAAACTGGGAACGGGAAAGCGTATCCGCGCGTTAAGCGACGATCCCATGGCCGCCGCGCGCGCGGTACGATACGAATCGTACCTCGCGCGCCTTAACCGCTACGAAAAAAACACCCAGTACGCGATGAATCATTATGATACGATTGACGGCTATTTGACAAAGTACAATGACGTTCTGCAGCGTGTTCGCGAGCTTGCCGTTGCGGGGGCAAACGGTACGGACGGCCCGGAAGAAAACAAATACCGCGCAGTCGAAATAAACGAACTGCTCAAGGAACTTGTCGCCATCGCGAATAAAACAGGACAGGACGGAAAACAATTGTTTGCCGGCGACAAGGCGTTTACCGAACCGTTCAGGCTTGTCGAAGGATCGGTCGAGGGGGGCGGGGAGTCTGTGATCGTACGCGTCGAATACCGGGGTTCCGGCGCAAACCGCCGTACCGAAATAAGCGACGGCGCCTACACCACGCTTGATTTTTCAGGCGGCGAGGCGTTCTGGGGCGAACGGATGAATATCGTTTCGCGCACGGACGCCACCAATTACCGGGTAAACGAAGCGACCTCCATTTTTGTAGACGGCGTTGAAATCCCGCTTGCGGCGGGAGACACCGCCGCCGCGATTGTGTCAAAAATTAACGAAAGCGCCGCGCCGGTAAAGGCGTATATTGATCCGGAATCGCACGGCCTTGCGCTGACGGGGACGAATCCCCATCTTATCCGCATGGAGGACAGGCAGGGGTCCGCCACATTACAGGACCTGGGAATAATCCGCATGACAAACGATCCCTACGCGCCAAACTGGAATGACAGCGCGCTGGTTTCAGGCGGTTCAGCCTTTGATATGGTAATACGGCTCCGCGATTCGCTTTTCCGCCATGACCAGGAATTTGCCGGCAGCCAGGGGCTGGGGGGAATCGATCTGGCGCTGAGCAATATTCAGTCCCATCTGGCGCTGGAGGGCAGCCGCAGGGAACGGGCCGAAATGGCCTTCTTCCGTACGAACGAAGAAATTGTCAATGTTACCGTAAGCCTTGCAAGGGAAACATCAACTGATTATATTGACGCCGCGACCGAACTTGGCATGATGGATTTTGCCCACCGCGCGGCGCTGCAAACAACGGCAAAAATTATACCGCCTACGCTGCTGGATTTTTTACGTTAATTACCGCATAAACAAAGGAGTGTATCTTGAAAGTACAAACAAAAGCATACGGGTCGGTTGAAGTTGACGAAAGGCAGCGTATTTGCTTTCCGTCCGGCCTGTTTGGGTTTGAGTCAATTAAAGAATATGTGCTTCTTGACGCGGATCGTCAGCCGTTTTATTGGCTCCAGTCGATAGAAGTGGAACAGATCGCGTTTATCATTCTTAATCCGTTTTTATTTCGTCCGGATTATGAGCTTGATATTGATGACGATTTATTAAAGGATATTAATATTGACAGCCCCGAAAAGGCGCTTATCTTTTCCATTGTAACCATTCCGGAAAACGGACCCATGTCCGCCAATTTACAGGGCCCCCTTATTATTAACCGCGACACCCATATCGGCAGACAGGGTGTTTTAACCGATCCCCGCTGGAAAACAAAACACGACATTCTTGAAGAATTAAAGAAAACAGAAATTCCCGAAAGGAAGGTTCTATGCTGATACTTTCGCGAAAGATAAACGAAAAAATAATGATTGGCGACGATATTTCAATTTCGTTAATTGAAATACGGGGCGATCAGGTTCGTATAGGAATTGACGCGCCCAAAACGGTAAAAGTGTTCAGAAACGAGGTGTTTGACGCAATCAAGGCGGAAAACAAGGCCGCCTCCGAATCACTGCCGGTATTCCCGCAGTTCGATTTTGGTCAGCGCGATCCGCTGTAGTTTTAAACCGTTACCTGGCGGCTATTTGTCTTTGTTGGATTCAAAAAGTTCTCTAAAGTCTTCAGCAATGGAGTAAAACACGTCCGCCAGGGCGGGATCAAACTGGGTGTTTTTTGATTCCATAATTTTTTCCACGGTTTTTTCATGATTGATTGAAGGCTTGTAGCTGCGCGCCATCCGCAGGGCGTCGTAAACATCGGCAATGGAAACAATGCGCGCCGCAAGGGGAATCATGTCTCCTTCCAGATTAAAGGGATACCCCGATCCGTTCCAGCGTTCATGATGGGAAAGCGCGATTTCTTTTGCCATGGGGTTAGGGTAGGTTGATAAAATAAACGCGCCGTTTTTGGTATGCTCCCGCATTACGGTCCATTCCCAGTCAGAAAGCGGTCCTTCCTTGTTAAGAATGTCATCGGGCGTGCCGATTTTTCCTACATCGTGCATGGTAGAAAGAAAACCAATATTGTCGATAAAATCCGCGTCAATGCGTTCATAGCCTTTTTTGTTAAACAATTCCCGCGCAAGCCGCTGTGAATAATAATGTACGCGGACAATGTGTTTTCCCGTATCGTTGTCTTTTAATTTTGACGCTTCAAGCAGGCTCATAAAAACGCTTCGGAGCAGGGATTTGTTTTCTTCGGTTACGTCGTCAAACAATACGACAAAAACCGAAGGGCTGTCCTGGGCAACATCTTTTGGAAAAATATGAATCTTTGTCTGCATGGTCGCCGTTTCGCGGCTTTTTATTTTTGCCTCGCCTTTCCATGAATAGCCGTTTGTTCCGGTACGCAGTATTTCGCGGATTGATCGAATATCCTCCATGTCAAAAAATCTTCCAAACACATTGGTTATGTATTTACCGGTCAGCTTGTTAAAGCCGCTCAAAAGTTCATCGCAGACTTTATTGGCAAATAAAATTTTTAATTCCTTGTTGATAAAAAGCACCGGAAACAGGCTGTCGACAAACGGGTTTGTGTCAGATGAAAGGAATTTTGCCTCGCTAAACGCCGGATCGTTTTGATCCGCTGATTCTTCAAAATCTTCCAGCGACTCGGCTTCTTCTACTTCGTTTAATTCCTTGTCTGTCATTCACCATTCCGTTTTTGGACTGCCATTTCGGCGTCGCTTTTACGCAGATATACCGGGCCGCCGTCCAGCGCTTCGCTCCGGTCTTTTTGTGAGTACAGTGTACTTTTTTTAAGCGCGAAATTCAATAATTCATAGGCGTGTCCCCTGTTGTTAAAAGGCGCCAGGGAGGTCTTTGGAAAGCGTTTTTCAAGCTCCCCTTTAAAGAGGGAGGCGCCGGGGCCGCACAGCAAAAGGGGGATTTCGGCGGCCGGACTGCCGCGCATATTCACTAAACAGGCTTCGACCGCGTCAAGCAGCTGTCCGGCGTTTTTATCCAGGTAGTCAGAAACTTTGCCGCCGTCCCGGTAGAAGGCCGAATAGAACGCGTGCTGCTTTGCGTCCATTACGGTAATAACCATTCCGGGCCACACCGAATAGGGGGCGGCATAGCAGTCCAGTGTCGGCACGGCGACAAGCGGTATGTTCAAGGCCAGGGCGAGTCCCTTGACCGCGGCATAGGCAATACGAAGTCCGGTAAACGATCCCGGACCTTCCATACAGGCGGCGGCTTCAAGTTCCGTTTGGGAAAGTCCCGCGGTAGACAGGAGCATATCCGCCGCTTTCATAATAAGCTCCGAATGCCTCATGCCGCCGTCAATTTCCAGATAGTAACGTTTTTCGCCAAAAGACAGGGCAGCCGAAAAAACATCACCGGCGCAGTCAAAGGCTATCATGTTCATTCGGACGCCTGTATCCGGCCGTGTTCCGGCGATTCAATCTGTATCCGGCGGCGGCCGTCGTCCAGTATGGTAATTACAACCCAAAGCGTAGAAGAGGGGAGCGCGCTCCTGATATGTTCCGGCCATTCAATAACCGAAATCCCCTTTTCTCCGATAATATCCCTGCCGCCTGTTTCATAAAAATCCCTTTCGTCCGGGACGCGGTACGCGTCAATGTGGTTCAAAATATGTCTGCCTTCATAGGTGCTGACAATGGTATAGGTAGGGCTTGTCACTTCTTCTTCGATGCCAAGGCCTTTTGCCATTCCCTTGGCAAAAATTGTTTTACCCGCGCCCAGTCCGCCGGAAAGCGCGACAACGCTCCCCGCCTTTAATGTTCCGGCCAGCATTTTGCCCAGGCCGGCGGTTTCATCGGCGCTTGCGGTGTAAAACACGTCAGCGCGGAAGTCCGCCGGTTTCATCCAGTACCGTAATAAACTTTTTGATTTCTTTTGTCAGCGGCAAAAGCGGATAATCCACCACTTCCATATTGTTGATAATGACCTCGTTTACGCCGGTCGGTTTTGTTTCCAGCGTAAATTCAAGCCGCGCTTCCCTTGTACTGTTGACAAGATCAATAACGAGCACGCCCGAAAAAACCCTGCGGTAATATATGGGAACATCCTTTCGAACCATGTTTCTTATTTCGACTATCCGCATCAATCTACCTTGGCAATAAATTTCGCAAGCCGCGCAGCAGCTCGGGGATTGACCTTTAGGTCAGCAGCCTCAGACTGCCCAGCCAACAAATTCGCAAGCTGCGCAGCAGCTTGTCGCGGATTGACCTTTAGGTCAATCCTCCTAATCATCGGCATATTCAAACACCAGTGAATTTATCGTGTTCATGGATTTTCGTGGTACTTTAAGAAATTTAACATGCATGATGGCGCTGGAAATTCCCCCCCGGTTAATTCTAAGAACCTGTCCCAGTACGGCGACGGGAAGGGCGGTTTTTACGGTTGAAAACTCAATCTTAAGCCGGGAACCGGCCGGCACCGATGTCTGGGTTTTGATCGCGCAGCCGCCTATCGAAACATCAACGGGAGTTCCGGTCATGCGGCGCGTGTCCACCACCATACGCGGAGGCAGCTTTTTGCTTTTTGCTTCTTCCATCCGCACCTGATAAAAATCACAGCTGGCCGTCGTTATCTGCCGCCGCCTAAAGCGGCGCTGGGTCATGGGTTTGGGCCGCCCCGAATGGGAAAGCACCAGCGCCGGTCCGAACGAGGTGTCGGTCGCGCCCAAAACCTGGGTGTCAAAAGAAAACCCCTTGTTTGTTTTGGTAAAGAACGCCAGTGAAACCCTTGTGCCCCGGGGGAATTTGATCAAACTGCCGATTGCGCTTCGGGGGCAGTCAATCTGGATACCGTCGTTTTTGGAGGATATCACCTTTACCGAATATGATTCGCCGTTTACCGTAAGGACCGCGGCCATATTCGCGGAAATATGCTGGGTAGAAGGCGCCGCGGGAGTCGTATTGTGATACATGTCGATGGTATTTCGCACCGAAAAGAGCATAGCCATTCTTTGCTGGGCTTCTTCTTCGGTATTGGCGCTTTTTTCTATTTGTTTGTACGCGCGCCTAAAAACCTTGTCCAGCGCCGTTGGAGTGGCCGCCAGATGTTCGGGGTCGGTAATGCCGCTGGAACGCAGAACATACTCAAAAACTTTGGTTTGATCTTTTCGCAGCCCGTAGTTTTTTGCTACGCGGTGCAGGGCGAAAGTCGAAAAATGTTTTGAGCCGCTTCCCCCGCCGCCGCCGGACTTTCCCGGATTAACGCCGTTTTTGATAATATTGGAAACAAAGACAACAAGGATTACAAGGCCCAGCACGGCAAGAATAATCGTTCCGGCAACGGGGTCGTCCTGTTTAAAGTATTGTACATCCGCCTGCAGCAAAAACAAATTACCCACTTATGATTTCCTCCCTTTGCCGGCGGCAAACGACACAAGAACGGAACCCAAAGCAAGCATGCGGGGCGCCAGCTCGTACTCTGCCAGGTCACCCGCCAAAATAATATCCTTGTTTGTATAGACATCGATTAGTTCGTACAGCACGGCGCTGAATTCGTCTACATAGGCGTTGAGTGTAACAGTTCCCCCGCCGTCAACGGGAAGCGTTACTGAATCAAAATCGCGTCCGTACTGTTTAAAGATATAAAGCAGACGGTAGATTTTTTCGGACAGGGTAGAAAAGATTACAATTGTTTCCGCCGCCCGCGAATCTTTTCCGGTCTGCACGTCCAGGTTTAAATCTTCGAGCCGTTTTGCGCTTTCGCCGATAAGCGGATACAGCGCCGACGCTTCTTCGTGCGGGTTTTGTATCTCGCGCAGCCGCTCGTCAATCAGGTCCAGTATTTTTGCGCCCGGTGTTTCCGTTTCCTCCAGCGCGTCAATAATGGATTTTTGCAGGGCTTTATCGTTTTTTTTAAGGAACGAAGAGGCCGCCGAGCTTTCCCAGTTTTCGCGGAATGCGCGCTGTTCTTCGCGGGGAGCGCCGCCAAACAGTTCCAGATTGTAACGCAGTTCGGAAAGCAAATCGAACATAAGCTGGGCCCAGCTTTTGGTAATAATGTCGACCGTTGTAATACCGGAAAGCTCCAGGGTAAACGCGCGATCCAGCGACAGGCTGCCGTAATTCGTGCCGTCAACGGCAAGGCCGCTTAAATACTGCCCGGAACCGTCAAGCCACTGATCCAGCGCCGCCATCACCTGGCCCAGATTTGTTTCCGACTCCACGACGATGTCGGCTTTTTGTCCGTTTATGGTGATACCGTCCATCACTTACCGGTTATTATTCGCCCGCTGGCTAAATTGTTCAAGCGAAGTCCCCATTTTTTCCATCCGCGAATACGCCCCTTCCATCTGCCCGTACTGCCGTTTAAGCGCCGCTTCTTTTGCTTCAAGCTGGCGGTCCAGCGTTACAATGCGGCGCTCTTCCTGGCCAATCCGGGTATCAAGGGTTCCGGTTTTAAGCGAAACAACGCCGCCGCTTTCTACATAGGGTTTTGCCATTGCTTCAAGCGCGACAGAGACCCCCGTGTCGGAAATAAGATCGCCGTCCGTATCGGAGCCAAAAAGCTGCTGTATCGCCGGCAGTTTGGTTTCAAGCGCCGCGTCAAGAATTTTTTCGTCAATTTCAAGATAGCCCCGTAAATACGACGCGTTATACCCTGCGGTCGCTCCGGAGTGGCGTACGTCGGTGCCGATGCCGATCTGCGCGAGCATGGAAAGCTCCCGTTCCATCGCCGTAGGATACGCGTTGGTGACGGCCCGCTGTAATCCGTTTTTAAACTGGTTAAGGGTCGAGTCGCCTGAAAAAGTACCAAGCCGTTCGCGCATTTGCGTTTGTTCCTCGGGGCTCAGGTAGCTTAATTCTTCGATGATTTTTTCATCGCTGCGGGTAAGCACGTTAAGCTCGGCGACAAGACGGTTATAATTTCCCACCATCGAGATGATCGCCTCTTTGACCGCTTCCCGGTCGGGCTCGACCGAAAGACGCACTTCCCTGTCCGAGGGCGACTTGGCGATAACGGTAAGGCCCGGAATTAAATCGCTTATTTCGTTGGACGGCCTTGAAATTTCAATGCCTTCCATTTCGATAACCGCGTCCTGCGCCCGGGAAAGCGCGTTGGACGGCGCGTTTCGTTTATTTTCGTCAGGGTCGAACACCGTTACATTCCGTATGGTAAAGTCGCGGTTTGTATTATTGTTGGTAATTTCAAGCGAAACCACCGTTTTGCCCGGCGAAAAACCGGAGAGGGTATAGGCGCTTTGTAAAAAGCCTTCCGAATCCCGCACCAGCGGCAGTTTGGCGCCGGTTCCGTCCGAAAAACGCAGCGAAAGCATCTCCATATCGTCCAGGCGCTGCCGCGCCGCCGGCGGAGTCCATTCGGGAATATCAAGCGCCGACTGATCATTTTCGATTGTTATTCCGCCATAGGTAATCGCGCCGGCAGCGGGAAGAACGGGTCCCTCCGGTTTTTGGGGCGCGGGCGGATCGGGTCGTATTCCGGTGGCTGTTTCAAAGCTAAGCTGTATATTTTTTCCCGCGCTCAGGAGTTCCGCGGTACGGGGAAACGGTATGCTGTTTTTTTCGCCCGGAGCGACAGAAAGGGCTGAGGGGTTTACTTCAACCCTGCCGACGCCCGCCGCCGCTACCGCGGGATCGACCGCCTGGGCGGGCGTATCTTTAAACATTCCCGTAGCACGGGCAAGGTTTTCCGCTTCGCCACCAAAGCTTAGTTTGTTTTCCGCGCCGGTAACCAGCGATTCAATTAAAAGCGACTGGGTCTGCGGCTTTACGGAAATAAGGGACGCGCCAAGCTTTCCTTTCCCCCGGCGGTTTAGGGTTTCGACAAAATCTTTGGCGCTGCCGCCCCGGTAATCAAAACTAATCTCGTCGCTGCCTATGGTAAAACGGTAATTCCCCGCTTCTATCCGCTGTGAATTTGCCAAAGGGTCCGAAAGAAAACGGTCCGCCCTGGCGACCTGCTTGACAATAAAAGAACGTTCCTGTTCTGCCGCCTGCCGTGTCGCGGTCGCGACAAGAACCGACTCGTCGGAAGAACGGGCTATCCGTTCGTTAAAGGGATTTTGAAATGAATAAAGGGACCGGGCGCTTTCCCGCAGGGTCGTAACGCGCCTTCCAACTTCCTGCCAGTATCCTTTTTCCGACTTGAGCGTCTCAATCTGTTTTTGAGCGCGTTCCTTGGGAATACGCTCCACCTTCATCAGGTCTTCAATGAGCGTCTCGGTATTAAACCTGCTTTTTACCCCAGGTACATAAATGTCGGACATAACCCTCCCCCAAAAGTTAAACGGTCCGGTTCCCGTGGAACCGTACCGTTATATCCGCTCGTCAAACATAAAACCCAAAGTCTCCTTTATACGCGAATGAAGCCTTTGCAGCTCTTCGGGCGGAAGCACCTTGATCACCTTATCGGTTTCCGGGTCTATAACCTTTACTGTTACTTCGTGCGACTGGTGGTCCACCACGAATTTGAGTTTTTTATTGAATGCAAGGGTTACTTTTTCCAAATCCGCCATTACCGATTCTACCGGCAGCGGCCGGTGATTCCCCGGGAGCGACGCTTTTAACTGTTCGACAAAAGCCGCCTTGTGTTCCGAGGCCCGTACATTGTTTCGGGTCAGATCCTGACCCAGTTCTTGCTGCGGAAGTCCATTTCCTGCAACGGCAATTTGAATACTCATGGTATTCCACCTCCGTGTCTGCCCGCAAACGATTCCCCGTACAACAAAGGAACCGGCATATATAACACCTTTATCCGTCAACGGATAAGGCAGTCTTTTAAAAAGCAACCGGGGAAGGGCGCGAGCTTCCCCAGTTCCTTTGAATTCAATCCCCGCTGCCTGATATAATGCCTGAACAAAGGGACCTCAAAAGACGACGTCCAGCGGTCTTTTGAGCGGTAAACAAATCGGGCTTTTGACCCGGTATCTGTTTACCCGAGCAGCTGCAGAACCGATTGAGTCCGCATATTGGCCTGGGCCAACATGGCGGTACCCGCCTGATTAAGAATGCTGTCTCTGGTGTAATCAACCATCTGTGAAGCCATATCAGCGTCTCTGATGCGGCTTTCAGCAGCCTGCAGGTTTTCTGACGCGATAGCGACTCCGTCGGCGGCCATTTCAAAACGGTTTTGATACGCGCCCAAGTCCGCCCTTTGCCGTGAAACCGCCTGAAGGGCGGAATCAACCATCCCGATAGCCTGATTGGCTTCTTCCGGGGTTGCAATGGATATGGTGCCGGTCTCGCCCTGGGCAGTCTGCAAGCCGAGCGCCTGGGCAGTCATGGTTCCAATAAAGATCTGTTCATTCTGATCCATATTGGCTCCAACCTGTAACTGCATAACGCGGTTCACTGACGAATTCTGGGCAAACGCGCCGGTCAACATATTCATCCCGTTAAACTGAGCATGGCTCGCGATACGGTTGATTTCGTCAACCAGCTGGGAAACCTCGACCTGTATCTGCATACGGTCTTCGTCGGTATAGATTCCGTTGGCGGACTGTACCGACAGTTCCCTTAAACGGTGAAGAATATCCTGTGTTTCCTGAAGATAGCCCTCAGTTGACTGGATAAACGACACGCCGTTCTGGATGTTGCGTTCTGCCTGGTTAAGGCCCCTGATCTGGCTCCGCATTTTCTCGGAAACCGCGAGCCCGGAAGCATCATCGCCTGCCCGGTTTATCCGCATGCCGGAGCTGAGTTTTTCGATACTCTTTGCTACATCGGCATTGGTAACCCCAAGCTGGCGGTCGGCGTACATGGCGCTCATGTTGTGATTAATAATCATATAACCCTCCTTGAGTTGGTACCTGCGGCAATCCATGCCGCAGCCGCGCCGCACTAAAGCCTGCAAGCGGGGCATTCGCGCCGCCCGTACTTACAAAACTTCGTACGGTACGAATCCGCCGTCCCCGCCCTGCGGCGGAAAAAGCGGCTTTATACCGTAGTACCAGCTATCCAACCCGAGAGTATTTGTCAAAGAACTATGGGGCAAGCCCCGCTCTCAATATACTCAAAATAAACCCTTAGGGGCCTGGCAGGTTTCAAAAAACCGCCGTAAGGCCCCCACGAGTTCTTCCTGCGCCTTGATCCGCCAACTGCGGACCTTCAACCTTCAATAATACCGTACTATTGAAGAAGTTGCAAGACCGAAGTGGCTCTCTGATTAGCCTGGGCCAGCATCGCTGTTCCCGAGTTGATCAGGATTTGGTTCGTTGTGTAGTTTACCATCTGGTTGGCCATATTGGTATCGCGTATTCTGGATTCCGAAGCCTGAAGGTTTTCCGATCCGATATCAAGACCGCGTACCGCATGTTCGAGCCTGTTTTGATATGCTCCCAGATCCGCCCTCTGTTTGTTGATAATTCTAAGCGAGGTATCGAGGGTCCCGATGGCGCGGTTGGCGTCATCCGGGGTGGCAATGGTAAGGAAACTGCCGTCTCCGATATTGCGCAGACCAAGGCCCATGCTGGTCATGGTACCAATAAAAACCTGCTCCCGCTGATCCATGTTGGCGCCGATATGGAACCACATTGAAGCGGTAACCACATTATTGCCCACTTCCCGCGCAAAACGGCCGGTAAGCATATTCATGCCGTTAAACTGGGCATGACTCGCGATACGGTCGATTTCGTCAACAAGCTGTGAAACTTCTACCTGGATCTGCATGCGGTCTTCTTCGGAATAGATACCGTTGGCCGCCTGAACGGCGAGTTCCCGCATACGCTGGACAATGTCTTCGGATTCCTGCAGGTACCCTTCGCTCACCTGGATAAAGGAAATGCCGTTGGAAGCGTTCGCCGAAGCCTGGTTAAGGCCGCGAATCTGACTCCGCATTTTCTCGGATACGGCGAGGCCGGAAGCATCGTCGCCCGCGCGGTTAATGCGCAGTCCCGAGGACAATTTTTCCATATCTTTGGTGAGGGCTACATTGGTAACCTTAAGGGAACGATCAGCGAACATGGCGCTGAGGTTGTGGTTGATGATCATGTCATCCTCCTTGAATGTGTCATGGAAAGACATCCTTGTCTTTCTTGATCAAGCTCTTTCCAGCCGCCGCCCGTTGGGAGAACGAACGGCGCCTTACCGCGGATAAGGTGGAAAGACCCCTCTCGTTCCGTTTATCGGCGGCTTTTGCCCGAAACTTTAGCTTTTTTTACAAAAATCGCGGCTTTTCGCCGCGGAAGCCAACTTGCCGGCCCCGGATACGTATAATTTGTGTGTGAATCGGACAAATTCAAAGTAAAAAGGACGATTTTACTATATCGTTAATGAAAAGGCGGGTGTACTATGAAAAGCACGACAATGATTTCCGAATTTAACCTTGTAGAAATAAAATCCTGGCTCAAAGACTTCTTTGTGCTGACAAAGATCAGGGCTGTTGTTTTTAACGACCGTTTTAGGGAACTTGGCTCCTATCCGGAAGAACACGCGCCCCTGTGCCGCCTGATGCGTTCCGATCCCGAAGCGTTAAAACAGTGTACGGCGTGCGACAGGGAGGCATGCGTCACGGCAAAAAGCCGCCGTTCCATATACATCTACAAATGCCACGCGGGGCTTACCGAAGCAATTGTTCCGATTGTTTTTAACAATATCCATACCGGATACCTGTTTTTGGGGCAGATCTTTTCGTTCCCGGATCATGAAACCGGCTGGCTCGAAATAGAAAGCCGGTGTAATACGTACCATATCGATATGGATGTTTTAAAATCGGTATGTTTTGGGCTGCCCATTATTTCCGAAAAATATATCCATTCAGCTTCCAATATATTAAAATCCATCGCCTATTATATTTGCCTGGAACAACTGGTGGTTTTACGCGAACAGGACTTGTCCGTACAAATCGACAATTATATTGTTTCCCGCCTTACGGAGGATATAGGCGTACAAAGCATTTGCGATCATTTTCACATCGGTAAAACATTTCTTTATACCGTATCAAAGCAAATTTACGGAACGGGAATCGCCGGATATATACGCGGACTGCGTATTGGCAAGGCAAAAAAGCTGTTAACGGAGCAGCCGGAAATACACGCAAAAGAAGTTTCTTTTGCCTGCGGTTTTAAAAATTATGACTATTTTATCGCGCTCTTTAAAAAAGCCACCGGCGTTTCGCCCATTCAGTACCGTAATACCAAAACTGCCGTTACGATAAACCAAAATTGAACTTTTTTTACAGGAGCAGCAACAATGAACGCTGAACAGGCGGTGCGATTGGCGGCGAAAAATAAAACAATAATTCCCGCGTTAAATATTCCCTATCTGCCCATGATGGAACCCGTTATCAGGGCGGTGCGGGACGAAAATTCATTCGCCATAATAGAGGTGGCGCGGCTTGAATGGGAAAAGTTTGAGTCCAAAAGCCCCGAGGCGGTGGCGGAGGAATATTTTAAATACCGGGATCCGGAACACACCCTTTTGCATCTGGATCATGTTCCGGTTATTGACGAAGACGGTCTTGCCGTTGACTACCTTCCGATCATTGAAAGGGCGATAAAGGCCGGTTATCAGTCGGTTATGATAGACGCGTCCCGGCTGCCGCTGGCGGAAAACATCAGGGCGACTGCGGCTGTCGCGGAACTGGCGTATAAGGCGGGTATTCCGGTCGAAGCGGAGCTGGGCGCCATCGCCGGACACGAGGAGGGCGGTATCGGCATGAGCTACGAGGAACTTTTTTTGTCAAAAAAGGGATTTACCGGTATCGAAGACGCCCGGCGTTTCGCGAAAGAGTCCGGCTGCGCCTGGCTTTCTGTCTCCGCCGGGAGCATCCACGGCGCTATCGCAAAGGGCATACGCGGGGAACAAAAACCCGAAGCCCGGCTGGACATTGATCATATCGCGGCCCTTTATGCGGCGACAGGCGGAATGCCCCTGGTTCTCCACGGCGGTTCGGGCATCAGGCAGGAATACCTGCTGCGGGCCGTCCAAAACGGAATCGCCAAGATCAATATCGGCACGGAAATCCGCCAGCCCTATGAAGCGGCGCTGGATGAAAAACATAAAAAACACGAAAAACCCGTAACCATGGAAAATGTCCGGGAAAAGGTATATCGTAAGACCCGTTGGGTACTACGCGATTTTTTGAAGGCTTCAAACACAAAACCACTCATCGGTAAGGAGCAGTAAGATGGCGGGAAAAATGACCTTTGCGCTTTGTTTTGGCAACCGGGGCTTTATGCCCGGCGAATTAATCCTTGACGCGCGGAACGACATGGTAAAAGCCGTACGCGAAGCGGGATTTGATTATATCATGATGGAAGAAAACGCCACCCGCTACGGCGCGGTAGAAACCCGCGACGAAGGCCGCCTGTACGCCCGCTGGCTCGATCAACACCGGGGAACATACGACGGCGTTATTTTTTGCATGCCCATCTTTGTGGACGAAAACGGCGCGGCAGAGGCCCTGCGGGACGCCGGCGTTCCCGTCTTTCTGCAGGCCTATCCCGATGAGATACACAAGCTTGATTTTGCGCACAGGCGGGACGCCTACTGCGGAAAATTCAGCGTTACCGACGTATTCCGGCAATATCAGATTCCCTTTACCGTATTCAAACCCCATGTGGTGCATCCCCTTGGTCAAACCTTCGCCCAAAACCTTGCGGATTTCGCCGCCGTGTGCCGCGTCGTAAACGGAATGAAACGCTTTACCATTGGCTGTATCGGCGCCCGTACGACGGCGTTTAAGACGGTGCGTTTTGACGAGATTACCCTGCAAAAATACGGCATTACCGTCGAGACCTTTGATCTGTCCGAACTGGTTTTTAAGGTCCAAAAGATGGACGATAACGCCCCCGGCATGGCTCAAAAATTGCAGCACCTAAAAAGCTATACCGATTTTTCCGGGGTCCCCGGCCAAAATACCGTAACACTGGCAAAAATAGGCCTGGTTATTGACGAATATATCGAGTCGTATCACCTGGACGCGGTAACGCTGCGGTGCTGGAACGATATGGAAACCATTCTTAGGGTGTGTCCCTGCGTGCTTTTGTCCGAACTGAATGACCGGGGTATTGTGGCTTCCTGCGAAATAGACCTGTGTTCCGCCATTTCGATGCGGGCCATGAGCCTTGCGTCGGAAGAGCCCGCCGCCGTACTGGACTGGAACAATAACTACGGCGATGACGAAAACAAGGTAATACTCTTCCACTGCGGCCCGGTCGCGCAAAAACTGATGAAAGCGAAAGGTACGGTAACCGAGCATAAAATGTTCGCGAAAAACGATCCGGGATCGGGCTGGGGCTGTAACGAGGGCCGTATTGCCGCCTTTCCCATGACCTTTTCAAACTGCCTGACCGAAGACGGTAAACTTGTTATGTATGTAAGTGAAGGCCGGATGACCGGCGACCCGGTTGAAGAAGGGTTTTTTGGCTGCGGCGGCGTGGCGGAGATTCCGGATTTACAGAACAAACTGCTTCGTCTGGCGCGCGGCGGCTTTAAACACCACACGGCGATAGGCCGGGGCAGCATGAAAGCGGTTCTCGCCGAGGCGTTCGGCTCCTATTTGGGTTATACGCTGGTGACGATAGAGTAACGGTCACCGGCCGGACAGGGCGAAAACCGCCGCCGTTCAGGTAAAACGCAGATCAAGAAGGGTAAGGTCGTCGACCAGGGCGGTTTCGTGGGTCCACTCCTCAACCTCGCGCTGCAGGGCTGTTTCCATCTCTTCCTGGGAACGGGCGTGCATCGCCTTGATAAACGACAACGACCTTTTTTCGCCGTAGCGTTCGCCGGACTTATTGACCATATCGGGCAACCCGTCCGAACAGGCGCCAAGGCGCAGGCCTTTTGAAATGGGGACGGTCTGCCGCTCGGAAATGGCAAAATCTTCTTCAAGCCCCAAAGGCGGCAGGGCGGGAGACATGATTTTAAAGCCGATTTTACCGTTATCCAGCGGTTTAAACACCGAAACCGGCGAAAAGCCGCAGTTATGAATCTCCAGAATCTCTGTCGCAAAATCGATGTGAAAAAGAAGGGCGGTAACATAGTGACCAAGCGGGCTTACGTCTTTTACCAGCGAATTGAGCAGTCCGGTAATTCGCGACGGCGATTCCGGATACTTAAAAAGTTCCAGCGTGGAAAAACAGGCCCCCAGCGCCATCGTCGCCATTGAACCGGCGACATTCTTTCCGGATACGTCAAAACAGCCGACAAGATAACGCTTGGCCCCGCAGGAAAAGACATGGTAATAATCCCCGCCTATTTCATGGGCCATCTTGTTGCAAAACAGGAGCGAAAAATGATCCGTCCTGTACAGGGACTCGCCCAGCAGTTTTTTCTGAATTGCCCCGGCGTTCTCCATATCACGGGATCGAAGCGTGTTGATATATTCAAGCATGTATTGAAGACTCACCACCCCCAGGCTCCGGTCGTTATAGCTGATTTCAAACCAGGCCGGGAATTCCCCCTGATCCTGTTTAAGGTTTTCGTCTACAACCCGCGAAATAAAAGACCGGGCGTCAAGAACGCCCTTAAGGGGAATAAGAAAATCCTTTAGATCCTTCTGGTATTCACGGTACGCGGCGGATATGGCGTAATTTTTGGTAATACCGCGCGGCACCACCCCCAGAAGACAGCCTTTGCTGTCCGTCACCGGGACCACTTCCAGACCGTCGTTTTGCAAAAAAAGATCCAGCACCACCTTGGCGTACGCGTCAATCGGAACCGGCTTCATGTCGTTGGCAAGAAAGCCAACCTGTAACGGAGAAAAAACCATGTATGAGTATACTACCTTTTTAGTCAGTTATGTAAAAAAAATCAAAAAAAAATTAAAAAAATGTTTTTTAGCGGCGCGCGCGCAGAAAAAGGCTTTTCCAGCGCCAGGTTACCGTTCCGCACCGGCGCAGGGCGGTCTTGAACGCGCCGATCTGTTCATCGCCCAGCGCGCCGGCCATCCGGCGGCCCCAGGCCGATTTTTCGCGGTCAAACCAGCGTTCGACATCGGCCTCCGTCAGGACGCGGTCTTCTTTGTTTTCAACGATTTCGTCCGAAACGCCGAACCCCGCGCGGGTAAACGCCTTTATAACCAGACCGGCGTCCCAGGTCCAGGGGTCTTTCGAGGGGCGAAAAAAATCTTCGTCGGCTTCGCGGAAACGGGAAAGGCCGGAACCGTGTATTCCGGGACACTCGGCGGGGGATTTTTCGTAAAATTCCGCAAGCGCCGCGGAAAGGCGCTGGCCCATAGCCGGGGGAGAAGCAAGAACGGCGATGATCCCGTCTTTTTCCAGCAGATTAAAGGCCGCCTCAGCTGTTTCTTCGATGGCGGGGGCCTTTCCGCCGCGCCAGCGCAGGGCAATGCGGTCAAAAACAGGGGTCCCGAACAGCGATTCCGAAGAGGCGGGGCGGGGGATGACTGCGCCGTTTGTTTCTGATAAAACGGCGATTTTGGGAAACTCTGTTTGGTCCAGATCGAATGTTCCGGCAAACCACCCAAGGGCTTCGCGGGCGGCTTCGTCGTCCACAACGGCGGCGGTCAAGCCTTCGGGAGCCCGGCGCAGCGCTTCCCACAGCAAAAGGCCGTCATTCGCGCAGGGAACAAGTATACGGTGGTGGCGCGACGGCTCAAGCGCCGCAAAAATACGGTCCCGTTCGGCAATCAAACGCCCGGATCGCTCCGCTTCAAGGCGCTTGTACCAGCCGTCCCTTCCTTTGGAAGAGGACGACCAGCTTAGAATTTGTCCATCGTCTTCTTCAAGAATAACAGCCGCCTGAATTTCGCGTCTGCGCTGAACCTCGTCCCGTATTTTTCCCTCATAGCCGCTTGTAGACGGCATATAAAATGTTTTTCCCTTTAAGGAGGAGGGAAGGTACTGCTGGGCCGCCCAGTGATCGCGGTACGCGTGGGGATAGACATAGCCTTCGCCATGACCAAAACCCTCTGCGTCGCGGCTCGCGTCCCTCAGGTGATTGGGTACTTCGGCGTCCTCTTTTTCAACTTCGCCCAGCGCGTCAAAAAAGGCCATCGCCGAATTTGATTTTGGCGCGGTGGCAAGATACAGGCAGGCGTGGGCGAGGGGATAGTTCCCTTCGGGAAAGCCGATGCGCCTGAACGATTCCGCGCATGACAACACCACCGCCAGCGCCTGCGGATCGGCCAGGCCGACATCTTCGCTGGCAAGTACGGTCATACGGCGAAAAATAAAGGCCGGGTCCTCTCCGGCGCGCACCATTTTTGCCAGCCAGTAAAGGGCCGCGTCGGGGTCGCTTCCGCGGACGCTTTTGATAAAGGCGCTGATCGTATCGTAGTGGTAATCGCCTTCCTTGTCGTAGAGCACCGCCCGGCGCTGTATGCTTTCTTCCGACGCCTGCAGCGAAATAAACACATCGGCGCCTTCCCGTGGCGGCCATGAGTCAAGGGAAGTTTCCACAGCCAGTTCCAGCGCGTTAAGCAGGCTTCTCGCGTCTCCGCCCGACACTTCGACCAGATGTTCCAGAGCCCCCGCCTCGAACGAGACGCGCCAGACACCGTAGCCGCGCTCCCTGTCGGCAAGGGCGCGTCGGGCCGTTTTTAGCAGATCCGGGGCCGAAAGGCTTTTAAGCTGAAATATCCGGCTGCGGCTTACCAGCGCCTTGTTTACCTCGAAAAAGGGATTTTCGGTGGTGGCGCCGACCAAAATCACGGTGCCGTTTTCCACCCAGGGAAGAAGCGCGTCCTGCTGGGCCTTGTTCCAGCGGTGCACCTCGTCGACAAAAAGAATGGTCCGCTTGTTATAGAGACGGCGGCGTTCGTTTGAACGGTCTATCGCTTCGCGAATATCCTTTATTCCCGAAAGGACGGCGTTAAGGCTTTCGAACGCGCTTTTGGTGGTATTGGCGATAACGCGGGCCAGACTGGTCTTGCCGGTGCCCGGCGGACCGTAAAAAATAATCGATGAAAGCCGGTCCGCCTGAATGGCCCGGCGAAGCAGACGGCCCGGACCGACAATGTGATCCTGGCCCGCAACCTCGTCAAGTGTACGGGGCCGCATCCGGTCGGCAAGAGGGCCTTCCCCGGCGGGCGGGCCAAAAAGCTCGTCCATCAGGAGCGACCTAAAGGTCGATCCTTAATAGTCGTTGTTTTCGCCGTTCCATTGCGGGCTGCTGCCGCCCCGGCTGCGGTACGAAAAAACACCGTCCTTGGTTGAGGCGGCAAACACAACGGGTTTGCCGTTGGTATTATATACAAAACTTGGCGGCGTAGCGATCAAGCCGTAGACGGCGTATTTGCCGATAGTGCTGCTGTAGCGCGAATCCGGATCGGAGCTGTACTGACCGTTGTCGCCGGGAGTAAAGGATGCTACCGGAGGAGGAGTTGTTCCGTCCCAAATAAATTCGCGGTACCCGTAGGAATAGGTTCCGCTGCCCCGTATAAGACCGGCAAGCAGGATTTTATTGACACCGTCATCCCATGACGCAAGCGCGCCGGTAAAGCTGGGGCCTCTGCTGAGTTCAACAACAGATCCACTGCTAAGATAATAAATGGCGTTGCCGTCTACCGCCGTGACGACATTATTGTGAACAATGATCCCCAGAAAATCCCCTCCCCTCAGTAGGGTAACAGCTCCGGGCGTTGACGGCGTGGAGTAAAGCCCGTTTTTTGTGACCAGATAATGGCTCCCACTGCTCTCTACCGCGCCCAGCAATAAGCCGCCGGCGCCGCCGAGTCCCGTCATGCCGCTGCCGGCGGCGGCGCCCTCACTCATAAAAAAAACACTGTCGCCGTTCCCGGCAAAAAGAACGCCGCCGGAACCGTAGATTTGCTGTATGCCGGAGATATTGAATGAATCCCAGCCTCCCGCCCCGTTGTCCCGGTACAGGCTGCCGTCATAGTTTATGATAAAAAGTTTGCTGGTAGTTGTGGCGACAGACTTTATTTTACCGCCGGGCGTGGGCGGCTGGCTCCAGCGCTTTGCGGATAGATCAAATTTCCAAAGGTCGCCGTTGGCGGTATATATATTACCGGCTGTGTCTCTTACAAAACGGGACGCCGCCCCGCCGATTACGGGTTTTATGGGTTCGATTTCCATATAGATATAGTAAAACAGCGGCTCCTGGGTACAGGCCGAACATAAAAAGAGCACTGCGGCAAGAAATTGTATCAATACGATATTACGCTTCACTATTCGCTCCTAAAAGTGGTACCGGATACCAATGCCGATGTCCCAAAAAAAACCATGGACGGCGCTGCTGGCATTGTCCATTTTATTGGTGGCGCCAATCTGGGGAATCCACCAGTATTCCGTTTGAACGCCAAAGGACCAGTTTTGGGTGATACGAAAATAGGCCCCCACGACCGGTTTGGCAAAGAAGCCAAAGTAACTTGAGTCAAGATACGACTGGGCGGCAAAGCCCAGCATAAGGGTAAGCGGAAACTCAAAACGGCCCAGAACAAACTGATAGCCCGCCCGCATCCCGAATGGTATGCTGTAGTACATATTGTCGCCGATTGTCGGGGCGAACATCGCGCTTAGCTCGCCGCCCAGATAAATGTGCGGGGTAAAAAAGTAGTGGTACGCAAGGGAAGCCATTCCGCCCATATCGATGTTGGTATCAACCTTTCCAATCCCGCCGCCATAGTAAAAGTGGGGGAACACCAGCCCCAGGTTTACGTTAAAGATCTGATCCCCCCGTGAATATACCGAGGCAATCCCCGACCAGTCCGAAGCAATAGCTTCGTCATCGTCCTCGTCTTCGCCGTCTTCCTGGCAAAAAAGGGGTATCGTCAACGCCGCCAGCATAAAAAACAGTAAAAAAGCGCGTAATCGAAAGACCATAGAACGACTGTAATAGGTTTTTGTTTTTTTTTCAAGCGATGTACGCCTTTTTTGAAAATTCATATTGACATTTTTTACTATCCGCCTTATCATCATCACATAGTATACCTATCGGAATACTATGAAAAATATGGTTTTTGGGGCTTTAAAAGGTTCCGTAAACAGTATAAATTTTAGATACAAAAGGAGCTTTGTATGGCGAACAAAAAATACCGGTTTGAGACAGTACAGGTCCACGCCGGTCAGGAAAAACCGGATCCGGCGACCGACGCGCGCGCGGTTCCAATCTACCAGACCTCGTCCTATGTGTTCAAGGACTCGGCGACTGCGGCGGGACGTTTTGCCCTGAGCGAAACGGGGAATATCTACACGCGGATTATGAACCCTACCTGGGATGTGTTTGAACAGCGTGTCGCGGCCCTTGAGGGAGGAGTCGGCGCGCTTGCGACCGCGTCGGGCGCGGCAGCCACCACCTACGCGATTCAAAACATTGCCCGTTCCGGCGATCATATTGTGTCGGACTTTCAGATTTACGGCGGCACATTCAATCTTTTTGCCAATACCTTTAAGGACCTTGGCATTGACGTTACCTTTGTCGACGGCAGCGATCCCAAAAATTTTGAAAAGGCAATCAAGGCGGAAACAAAGGCGCTCTTTTTTGAAACCCTTGGAAACCCCAATGCTTCGATTGTTAATATTGAAGCGGTGGTAAAAATCGCCCATGACCGGGGTATTCCCGTTATTGTCGACAATACCTTTGCCACGCCCTACCTTCTGCGGCCCATTGAGTACGGCGTTGATATCGTTGTCCATTCCGCGACAAAATTTATCGGCGGGCACGGAACCTCCATAGGCGGCATTGTGGTAGACGGCGGTAAATTCGACTGGGCGCAAAATGACAAATTCCCCGGTTTAAGCAAACCAAACCCGAACTACCACGGCGTTGTCTTTACCGACGCGGTAAAGAACCTTGCGTACATTATCAAGGCCCGGACCACGCTGCTTCGCGACACCGGCTCCGCGCTGAGCCCCTTTAACGCCTTCCTCTTTATACAGGGCCTTGAAACGCTTTCGCTCCGGGTCGAACGCCATATCCAGAACGCGGTCAAGGTGATTGATTTTCTCAAAAATCACGCCCAGGTTGAAAAGGTAAATCATCCCTCGCTTGCGGAACACCGCGATCACGCGCTCTACCGCAAATACTTTCCCCAGGGCGGCGGTTCAATCTTTACCTTCGAAATCAAGGGCGGTGTAGACAAGGCAAAGCGTTTTACCGAAAAACTTGAGCTGTTCTCGCTGCTTGCCAATGTCGCCGATGTAAAGTCGCTGGTAATTCATCCCGCTTCGACAACCCATTCCCAGGTAGAAGAAAAAGATCTTCTTTTACAGGGAATAAAACCCAATACGATACGGCTTTCGATTGGCACCGAACACATTGAGGACATTATTGACGATCTAAAACAGGGTTTTGCCTCGGTTATATAAGATCCGGCGGGAAAATCCCCGGTATTACGGCAGGGAAAACGCCTGCCGTAATTTTTTAACGGTAAGGTCCGGGTTTTCTACCAGCACGCGTTTGCCGCCCAGCAGTTCCGCTACCCCCAGTTCGTGGGGGTAGCGCGGAATAACGTGCATGTGCAGGTGATCGATAGAGGCCCCGGCGTTTAATCCCATGTTAAAGCCGGTATTGTACGCGGACGGGGTATAGTTTTTGTCCAGCACGTCCAGCGCGCGGTTAAGGAGCAGATCAAGATCGTTCCGTTCCTCGCCGCCAAGCTCCCTGATGTCGCGGATATGCCGCAGGGGAAAGATCAAAAGGTGCCCCGGATTGTAGGGATACAGGTTTACCGAAACAGCGTTAAACGCGCTGCGGTACACGACGGTGTCGCTTGCCTGTCCGTCGCCGGCGCACAGATGGCAGAGTATGCAGCCTTCGGGGCGCTTTCCCTTGAGGTAGTTGATTTTTTCAAAGTTAAAAAAGTATTCCACGTTTATTTTGGGGGAAATCCCCGCTCCAGGGCCAGATACTGAAGCAGCACCGGGTATTTGGTTAAAAGCTCGCCGTAACCGGAAAGTTCCTCAAAGCGAAAGCGGGTAGTCACGTTACGGGCGGCGGCCTGGCCGATGTCGCCGCGCAGGGCGCTTCGCTGGCCGGCAAGAAATTCGCGGTAAAACGCGCGGGCCTCTTCGTACAGCACAAAATCGGGAAGGTTCAGGGTGTTTACCGCGCAGTTTTCGATTTCGACCGAGGGGAACGCTTCTTTAACGTGTTTTGTCAAATCGGCGATAGCGCCGGTCTTTTGCGCTTCAAGCAGGGCCTTTTCGTTTTCGCCGTAGGTCCACAGCAGACTGCGGACATAGTTTTCAATGTCCCGCGAAACAGCCAAAAGCTGTTTGTCAAGATCGCCCTGTTCAAGCAGATTGTATTGTTCCGCCAGCGCGGGAAGGGCGGACGGCGCAAGGCGAAACGAAACCGATGCGGAAAGCTTCCACGAAAAGTCCGTCCTAAGACCGGCGGTTGATGAATACACCGCCCCGGAGGGCAGCACGCCGCTTGATTCAATCATTTTTGTCCGCGGTTCCAGGGTAAAAACGCTCAGGGTTGCATTGCGGGGAATAAGCTTGTACCACACCCAGGTAACATTCCCCTCGCGGATTGTTTCGCCCAGCACTCCGTGTGTTTTTGACCGCAGCACGCCAAAGGAACCCGGAGGAAGTCCAAACTGGGCCCAGCCCAGAAAAAAGGCCGCCGAAGCCGCCGCCAGCAGAATGATCATAAAGACAAAAAACTTCTTCATTGATACTATCATACGATATGGATCGCAGTTTAACAACAGATCGGCCGCTTCTGGAACGGTTGCTAAAATATTCCGCGCGGGCTCTCGCGGCGGCGGCGGCGTTTATTTTCGCGTGGTATGTTTTCGGCTCCTACCGCCGTTCCGATTCCGAGCAGCTGACGCTGGTCCGCTATCTTTTGACAACGGGCGTCGCGCTCGGGATCGTTTCGTTTTACGGACTGATTTTAAAGCTTGTCTACCTTGTCCGCAAAAAAAACAGCCGCTTTATCCGGGGGGCGCTGGTGTATCTTGCGCTGCTGGTTCTTGCGGCGGCTGTCTCGCTGTTTACCGGCTTTATTATCAGCGCCGTGGGAGGAAACCGTTGAAAATCCTTAAAGCGCTGCGGGGCGCGATCTGCGCCGCCAACGAGGCCGGCGACATTGACGCAAAAACCATCGAGTTGTTTGATCTGTTGCTGCGGGAAAACGACATTGCCGAAAAGGACCTTGTTTCCCTGATTTTTTCGGTTACGCCGGACCTGGAAGTTCAAAACCCCGCTTCTTCGCTTCGAAAAAGCGGACGGGCGCGGGAAACCGCCATGATGGTTATGCAGGAAATGAAAACAGCGGAAGGACTGCCCGGGGTGATACGGCTGCTTGCCCACGTCTACCTGGACGAAAACGCCGCGCCGCGCCACATATACCGGGGCGCCGCCAGAACCCTGCGGCCCGACCTTGGGGCCTGACCGTTTCAGGGCGGCGGCAATTCAAACCTGCACGGAATAATATCCCCGCCGCCGCCTTGGCAGCACAGTATATATACTGTATATTATAACCATGACGGCAAAGCAGATTATGGACAAACTAAAAGCAAACGGCTGGGTGTTGAATCGGATCAACGGCTCCCATCATGTGTTTGTCAAAGACGGATGCCGCCCTGTCTCTGTTCCTTTTCAAGGGAATAAAGACATAGGAAACCTGGCAAAAAGAATCCTCAAAGAAGCGGGGATTGAATAGGAGGATATATGACCTACTACTGTACCATCGAAAAAGAGGGGGATGAGTATATAGCCCAGTTCCCCGATATGACCAATATCGTTACCTGCGGGTTTTCCCATGAGGAAGCCTTGGCAATGGCGCAGGAAGCCCTTGAAGGCTGCCTGGAATCCGATATTTCCCGCGGATTGCCTATCCCCCCTCCTGCCTATAAAGACGGCTATCCCATTCCTGTAGCAAACCATATCTCCCTGTCCCTCCGGCTCCGGGACCTCCGGGGAGAACAAAGCCAAACCGACATAGCCCGAAAACTGGGGCTTTCCTACCAGTCATACCAGCGTCTGGAGAACCCCCGCAAGGCGAATCCTACAGTAAAGACCCTTGAGCGGATTGCCCGTGTCTATGGCCGGGAATTAAACATTTCCATGTAACTCCTTACCACCCGCAAGGAATTAGTTCTGTTTGGGCAGTGAAGGATTCGAACCTACGAAGGCTGAGCCAACAGATTTACAGTCTGCTCCCTTTGACCACTCGGGAAACTGCCCTGATGTTACCATCCCAGCCATCTTCCGGAGTCGAACCGAAGACCTGCTGATTACAAGTCAGCCGCTCTACCGACTGAGCTAAGATGGCACAAGTCTATATATTATATAGAATTATGAAAGATGCACACATTCAGCGGTGCATTATCATTAATACCGCAAAACGGCTGTAATGTCAATAGAATTTTTGCTTTGTTTACAATCGGGGCGTTTTTTTTTATACTGAAAGTGATGCCACAATCGTTTTACGCGCGGGGGCTGCGCTTTTCCTGCAAACGCTGTTCGGTGTGTTGCAGACGGGATCCCGGCTACGTGTTTCTTTCGCGGGATGACGCCGGGCTCCTAGCTTCGCGGCTTAAAATGGGGTATAGTTCCTTTGTGGAACGCTGCTGCCGCTGGGTTACGTTAAACGAAAAACCGCTGCTCTCGCTGCGGGAGACGCCCGCGTATGACTGCGTTTTGTGGGACAGGGGCTGTACGGTGTACCAGGATCGCCCCGTCCAGTGCCGGACCTTTCCGTTTTGGAAGGCGAATCTTGCATCACGGGAAAGCTGGGACGCGCTTGATTGTCCGGGCGTCAATGAGGGTGAATTGCGGAGCGCGGAATATATTGACCGCTGTCTTGCCGGTATGGCGGACTGGAAGGTTCTGACCCGGGGGCCGTTGTGAACGCTCGTCCGGCGGGTTTAGGGTCCTTATGAAGGTTCATTTTTGGGGGGTACGGGGCTCCATTCCCGCGCCGCAGCTTCCTTCCCAGCTGCGCAGCAAAATATCGGCCATTCTGGAACGGCTTACGCCGGACGACATCAGCACGCCCGAAAAGCGCGAAAAATTTCTTGCGGGGCTGCCCTTGTGGCTTTTTGGCACCGTCGGCGGGAACACTCCCTGCGTCAGCGTAAGCTTTGAATCAATCAAAGACCTGATTGTTTTTGACGCGGGTTCCGGGCTGCGCGAGCTGGGAATGGTCCGCAGGCGGAAAAAAATCCGTCGTTACCGTATTTTTTTCTCCCACTTTCACTGGGATCACCTTCAGGGGCTGCCTTTTTTTAGCCCGGGCTATGATCCGGCCGTCAATATTGATTTTTATTCTCCCATGTCAAATCTGGAAGCGGCCCTGCATGGTCAAATGACCAGTCCGTATTTTCCGGTTCATATGGAATCAATGGGAGCAAAAAAAACGTTCCACCGGCTCGAAGGGCCGGTCAAGTTTGGCGGTATCAAAATTACCTGGCGCAAAATGAATCATCCGGGCGATTCGTTTTCGTACAAGGTATGCGAAGCGGAGCGCAGTTTTATTTTTGCGACCGATACCGAGCTTTCGGCCAATGATTTTCAAAAAACCGAAGAAAATGTTTCATATTTTGACGGGGCCGACTGCATCGTGCTTGATTCCCAGTATACCCTGGGCGAGGCGATAGAAAAATACAACTGGGGCCACAGCGCGTTCAGCCTTGCGGTGGATTTTGCCGCCAACTGGGGAATTAAACAACTGGTGCTGTACCATCACGACCCAACCTATGACGACCGCAAACTGTTTAACATACTGCAGTCGGCGCGCTGGTATACGGAACGAATGAATATAAAGGGAATTGAAATTACCCTTGCGATGGAAGGGATGGAACTTGACCTGTGACGGAAGGACTCTTGTTAAACAGCCAGGAATTACGCGTACTCCTTCCGCTTCTTAAGGGGAGCGAAGAAAACATGAAAAACAGCGAACGGGCCCTGCTTCTTAAAATTGAACGGGCCCTTTACCGGGAGCTTTCAATCGAAGAAATTGAAGCAATTGAATACCCGTATCAAAGCGGAGGAACCGCGTGAGTAAAGAAAATAAAGTTCCCCGGCCGTTCAGAATGCTCTTTGGCGTACTTAGCAGTCTGATCGCCGTATTTTTATTTTTGGCGGCGGTGTGCGCCGGACTTGCCATATTTTTGAACAAGGCCCCTCCGGCCCCGGCGGCAGGGCTTTCCGCGAACGGCATTACGCTTGACGATTCCGGTTCCGCGTTAATCATTATCGGCGAAGGAGAAAGTTCCTACGCGGTAGGAATACGGCTGGAACAGGCGGGCCTTATTAAAACGCGCCTTTTTTGGAATTTGATTTCGCGCTTTGAAAAGGATTTTATCAAAGCGGGAAGTTACCGCATTCAGCTGCCCGCTTCGCAGAGCGAGATTCGCGCGGCGCTGGTGGAAGGCAGGCAGATTCTTTTACGGGTGACAATTCCCGAAGGCGTAACCCTTAAAAAAACGGCGTCCATAATGGAAGAGGCCGGCGTCTGTTCCGCCGCCGGTTTTTTGGCGGCGGCGCGGGACGGGGAAATCATCGCCTCTTACGGTATTCCCAACGAAACTATGGAAGGCTACCTGTACCCCGAAACCTACTTTTTCCCCGCCGCCTATCCCGCCGAACGGGCGGTCCGTACCATGGCCGACACCTTTTTTAGCCGCGTCGGGGAAATCGCCCCCGAATCGGCGGACATGAGCGCGGAGGAATTAAACAGCTATATTATTCTTGCCTCGATAGTGGAACGGGAATACCGCGTCGCCGATGAAGCGGCGATAATGTCGGGGGTTTTTCATAACCGTATGAATATCAATATGCCCCTTCAGTCCTGCGCGACCGTGGAGTACATCATTACCGAAATTCAGGGGAAACCCCACCCGCGCCAGCTTTTTAACAGCGATATTGAGCAGATAGATCCCTACAATACCTATGTAATTAACGGACTGCCGCCGGGGCCCATTTCGCTTCCCGGAAAAACAGCCCTGGACGCGGCGTTTCATCCCGCGCAAACGGACTACCTGTACTTTCGCCTGGTCGACGAAAGCGCGGGCAGGCACTATTTTTCCAAAACCCTTGACGCGCATATCAGAGCCGGGGCCCTTTTTGTAAAAGGCTGACATGGCTCGTCTTACCGAGGCATGCAAACAGGCGGTGCTGGAAAGTATCGACGCGCTGGCAGTGGCGGGCGACTACCTGCGGCTGGAAAAAAAAAGCGGCCGTTACTGGGGCCTCTGTCCCTTTCACCACGAAAAAACCCCTTCCTTTACCGTTAACGCCGAGCGCGGCAGCTACTATTGTTTTGGCTGCCACAAGGGCGGGAGCATCATAAGCTTTTACATGGAGATGGAAAAACAAAGCTTTGGCGAAGCGCTGGAGGCGATGGCGAAGCGTTTTGGGGTGCCGGTGGTGTATGAATCGGGGGCCCCGTCGCACGAGGACAAACGCGGCGATGAATACGCGGAACTGTACAGCCGTATCGCCGGTACATTTTATCATTTTTTGATTGACAAACCTGACGGATTAAACGCGAAGCAGTATATTCTGTCCAGGGGAATTTCGCTCGAGTCTGTTACCCGTTTTCAGCTGGGCTACGCGCCGAGGGATCGTTCGTGGCTTTACCGTTTTCTTGGTTCCAAGGGCGGGTTCTCCCATTCCTTTTTGGCCGAATCGGGGCTCTTTTTGCCAAAGTCGCCGCAGACGGCCTTTCTGGGTAACCGGCTTATTTTTCCGATTCGGGACCGGAACGGCCGGACAGTGGCCTTTGGCGGACGCCTGCTGGAAGGCGAGGGCCCCAAATACCTTAACTCGCCGGAATCGGCCCTTTTTAAAAAGGGCCGTACGCTTTACGCGCTTGATTTGGCGCTTCCGGCGATACGAAGTGAAAAAGCGGTATACCTTGCCGAAGGGTACCTTGACGTGATCGCGCTTCACCAGGGGGGGATTTGCAACGCGGTGGCGCCCCTGGGCACCGCGTTTACCGACGAGCAGGCAAAACTGCTGCGCCGCTGGGCGGATCGCCTTAACCTGCTCTTTGACAATGACGAGGCCGGCAAAAAAGCGGCGCTCAAGGCTGTTTTGACCGCGCGAAAGGCGGGTCTTGAATGCCATATCGTCGATATTGGCGCTTATTTTAAGGGAGAAGCGCGAATTCCCAAAGATCCTGCGGAAATCCTTCAAAATTTCGGCGCGGAGGCATTGCAACAAAGTGTAAAATATACTATAAACGATCTGGAGTATGTCATTTCACGCGGCAGACTTCTGCAAAATACGTCCCAGCAGGTGGCTTTTTTGTTTCCCTTCCTTGATGTTTTGGATTCGGAGGTAACAAAGGATGTCTGGGTGGGCGTTATTGCCGACGCGTTCCGCGTGGAGCGAAGGGCGGTCCGGGCGGATTATGAGGCCGCCGCGAAAACGTTTGAGGCTCCTCCCGCAGGCGTTGCGGCGCTTCGTTCCAACGAGGAACTGTTCCTTATGGCGATGCTGTGCTGTCATCCCGGTTTTTTCCGCAGGGTACGGTCCTGTATCGCGCTGGAGGATATCGGGGATTCCCGCGCGCGGGAGTTATATATTGTCCTTGAAGAATGGTTCAGGGGCGGCAATAACGAACATGTTGAAACATGGGAGCTGATGCGCAGGATCGATGACGATGTTTTGCGCGATTATGTGATGCGTCAGGAAGCTTCCGGCGTGTTTGACAAGGGCGGGCAAATGCTGGAAGACGGCATTAAGCGCGTCAAACGAAATGTTCTGGAACGGAGGATGGAGGAGATAGTACGTCTGTTGCGTGATCCTTCGCTTGAATATTCAAGGCAGGAGGACTTGCTTGCCGAAAAACTACATATTGATACGGAACTAAAGGATTTATTTGAACTTTCTGCAGCGCATTAAAAGGAAACTGTGGATGACTGCCAGGGATGTCTCCATACAAACGCAAGAGTCTCCGGCCCTTGCTCCAACTGAAAACTCTGATCTCCCAACGAACCGGGACGCGGGTCAAATTCCGGTTATTCCGGGGCTGGTTCCGGTTCCAGTTCCACTTCCGGTTATTCCGGTTCAGGTCCCAGCTGTTCCGGCAAGCACGACCGAACCCCGGACCGGCGAAAAGCCGGCAAAGACCAAAACGGTAAAACACCGGGGAAAGAAGTATTTACAGGATGTTTCATCGCAGGCCGGCGATCCCAACGCGGACATCTCCCAGGATCCTACGGTCCTAAAACTGATTGAGTACGGAAAACAAAAAAAATCGCTTTCGTATGACGAGCTTTCGGACTTTTTACCCGAGCATATTACCAATACCGACAAGATTGAACAGGTGCTGGCGATGCTCGAGGCGAATAACGTGCAGCTTATCGAAGAAGACACCCTGGACGAAGAAGAGCCCCGCAAAAATGAAAACGACAAAAAGCGCCTGGTCTATAACGAAAAGGAATCTTCCGTCGACGACCCGATACGGCTCTATCTAAGGGAAATCGGCAAGGAAAGCCTTTTAACCGCCATGCAGGAAGTGGAACTTTCCAAGCTTATGGAAGAGGGCGAAAATATTATCAAAACCGTGATCAAAAAATCGGGCATGATCATTCCCGAATTTTATCACATTGCCCAAAGGGCTTTTTCAAAAAAAGACCCCCGCGAGCTTTCGCTTTCAAAAAAAGAAATAACCGAGTTTATGACCGAGCGCCGCCGCCTTAATCAGTTTTACAAGGAAACCCTGCGTCTGGTCGGCGCGGATCTTCGCAGCTATATCGAGATAAAACGCAGGGTTATCGCCAAGGGCGGCGACATTTACGAAGACCAGGAAATTGCCGCGCTGCGCCGTAAAGTGCTGGAAGTCGTTGAAAACGTCGAAATTCATCCCGAAGAAATAAGCGGCTTTTCCGAAAAATTTGTACAGGCCGCCAAAAAAATCAAGCGCTACAAAAAAGAACAGGAACGTATCGAAAAGCGCCTTAAGGTCGGATCGCTCAAGGAATTACGCGCGCTGGGCCGGGCCCTTACGATTAGGGCGGACCGCGAGGCGCTGGAAGAAGATCTTGGCCTTTCATCGGACGAAATAAAGGAACTGATACGGCATATTCAGGTAACCGAAAAAAAACTGCGCCAGATGGAATCTGAATTTGAAGAAACCATCGAAAACATCAATCTGATGGCCAAAGAGATTAACCGCGGCCGCATTATGATGAAAAACGCCAAGGACCGTCTGATCAAGGCCAATCTGCGGCTTGTTGTTTCAATCGCGAAAAAATATACAAACCGCGGGCTTCATTTTTTTGATCTTGTCCAGGAGGGGAACATCGGCCTTATAAAGGCGGTTGAAAAGTTTGAATACCGCAAGGGCTACAAATTTTCCACCTATGCCACCTGGTGGATACGGCAGGCGATAACCCGGTCCATTTCGGATCAGGCGCGGACAATACGTGTTCCGGTACACATGATCGAACAAATTAACAAAGTGGTGCGCGAAGGCCGGCAGCTTATGCAGGTTCTGGGCCGCGAGCCGACCGATGAAGAAATCGCCGAACGGCTGGGCTGGACGGCGATACGGGTAAAATCGGTAAAAAATGTCGCCCGCGAACCAATCAGCCTTGAAACGCCGATAGGCGAGGAAGAAGACTCCCTTTTGGGCGATTTTATCGAAGACAAAGATGTTGAAAATCCCGCCAACCAGACGGCGTTTACCCTGCTCCAGGAACAGTTAAGCGGAGTGCTTTCCACGCTGCCCGCCCGTGAGCAGGAAGTGTTAAAAATGCGCTTTGGCCTTGACGACGGGTATTCGCTTACCCTTGAAGAAGTAGGGCTTTACTTTAATGTAACCCGCGAGCGGATACGTCAGATCGAAGCCAAAGCGCTGCGCCGCCTGCGGCATCCCAAACGAAGCCGAAAGCTTAAAGATTATCTGGATCATTAGTACGGTTTACAGGAGAATACCTTATGGAAGACACATTTGAAAAACTAAAGAGTTTACAGGAGATACTTTCCAACCGCATACAGCTGGAACACGAAGTAGAGGATGCGCCAAAAATTCTGGTTACCCAGGAAGAACTGCTGGCGCGCCTAAAAAAATCGTTCATTGACAAAAATGTGGATTATGAAAAATCGCGCGCCGCGGAAGTGGAATACCGCAACCTTCTTTCCGAGGCGGAATCGCAGCGCGAAAAGTCAGAAAAAAACATGGATGCGGTGAGCACCCAGCGGGAATATGAGGCGCTGGACAAGGAAATCCGCGACGCCTCTGATCGCGAGCAGCAGTACCGCAAGGAACTCCAGCGCGAGGAACGTTCGCTTTTTGAACTGGACGAACAGATCAAACAGAGTACGGCCCTGATAGAAGCGCAGGAAGCCGAACTGGAAGAACGTAAAAAGCGGATCGAAGCGGAAGTTTCTGAAACACAGGAACGTATCGCCGGACTGTCCAAAGAAGAGGCGGCGCTGATCCCCGGACTGGATCCGGAAGTGCTTTTTAAATTCGAACGCATCATCCGCAATAAGATGGGCAAGGGTATTGTCGCGATTAAAAGCGGGGTATGTATGGGCTGCCATATGGTGCTTCCCGTGCAGTTTGCCAATACGGTGCGCCAGGGCGAAGAAATCGTGTTTTGCCCCTACTGTTCCCGCATTCTCTATTACGAAGAATCCGGCGAAGACGAAGAAACCTATTTTAACGGCGAAGATTCGGGCAGCCTTTCCGATCTGGACGATATGGACGAAGAAGATTACGATGAAGGCGAAGACGAAGAAGAAAAAGCCGGGAACGACTTTGAGGAATAGATTTATAACTATGTTACGAGACTTAAGAAATTTGACCACGAACTTTTTGTCAGAAATTCCAGATTTATTCGTGATGTTGGTGTAGTTCGTGGTGAATTTCCAGAGCCTTGTGTAAGGAGAGTTATGATGCCTAGATACGGAACAGAGTAGCTTACAGGCGGTGAATGAAGCAGCCGCGGCATGAACATGCCGAGGAAAGTCCGGACTCCACAGGGAACGATGCCGGGTAACGCCCGGGGGTTTTGGGGCCCAAGCCCCAAAATTACGGAAAGTGCAACAGAAAGAATACCGTCCGGCCGCAAGGCCGGATAAGGGTGAAACGGCGGGGTAAGAGCCCACCTTGGCGGCGGTAACGCCGCCTGAACGGCAAACCCCATCGGGAGCAAGGCCAAACAGCGCCGTCGGACGTAATGTCCCGCAAGTACCCGCTTGAGGCGCGGGTAGGCCGCTTGAGACGGATGGCGACATCCGCCCCAGATAGATGGCTGCTTTTGTCCAGGCCGCAGGGCAGGGGCAAAGACAAAATCCGGCTTATGATTTCACCGCCTTTTTTTATGATAATTACGTACCTTGCGCAGGGCTTTTGAAATGAAAAGGGAATTTACCACGAACCACGCAAACATTACGAACCGCAAACATTACGGATGGTGGAATTTTTGACAAAGCGGGGGTCCGCGAATTACGCTAATTAACGCGAATGGAGAAAGGAAGAAAGAATTATTCGCGGACATTCGCGTCATTCGCGGAAAAAAAAGAACAGGGTCCGCGAATTACACTAATTAACGCGAATGAATGAAAGAAAGAGAGAACTATTCGCGGACATTCGCGTAATTCGCGGACAAAAACAGTATACTCTCCGGCAATGGATTATATTTTTTACGGGTCGTTAAAAAAATCGTGCAGCGAGTCGTAGGGGTACAGAATTCCCAGCGTTGTTGAAACCTGCTCCGGGCCGGCGCCGGCAAAAAACACGGGCGCTTCGGGCGGCATAAATTCGCTGAGTACCTGGCGGCACGCTCCGCAGGGTCCTACCGGCGAGGCCGAATCCGGCGTCGCGATGGCCAACGCGGTAAACGAGCGTTTGCCGTCGCTTACCGCGCGTACCACGGCGCTTCGTTCGGCGCAGATGGTAAGGCCGTACGAGCGGTTTTCCACATTACAGCCGGTGTATACGGCGCCGTCAGACGACAAAAGCGCCGCACCGACCCGAAACCGGGAATAGGGAGCGTACGCGGCTTCTGCGGCTTTTTGGGCGGCGGCAAAAAGAGCGTTCATATCCATAGTTTCTACAGTATACAGCGCGGACGCCGTAAATGCCAGATTCTTTGACATCCCTCGTATATTTTGTTATGATAAGGTATGTTTTGGATTTTTGACACATTAATCAGGGATTTTTTGGGGAAATACGGTCGAATCGCGCTTGATTTTTGCCTTGAAAACAGTCTGGTCATCGGCCTGGTGGTAATCGGCTACGGTTATCTGCTTATCAGGGCCCAAAATAATCTGGAAAAAGTTGTTAAAAAAGCCCGCGAATTGGCCGGTCCGGTCCTTTTTGAGGCGGAAAAACCGGCGGCGCTTATCGCGCTAAAGGGCGATGATTTTTGGGACACCATACGGGCGGAATCGGCCTTTCCCTTTGTCGCCCACCCGACGACGCTTCTCTTGCGCCGTCCAAGCGCGCCTGTTCTTAAAAGGCTGCTTGAACGTTCCATTCTTTATGAACAAAAAAACAAATTCTTTGGAAAAAAGAAAAAATGAAATCGCGATAAGCAACCATGAAACAGATTACCGTCATCGGCGCAGCCAATATTGATATCTCGGGCTTTTCTGCCAAACCGATTAACATGGCCGATTCAAACCCCGGTCATATCGAATATTTTCCGGGCGGCGTCGGCCGCAACATTGCCGAAAACCTGCTGCGGATCGGCGCGGCTGTACGCCTTGTCTCTGTTATCGGCGACGATCCCTTTGGCCGGCTGCTGGTAAGCCACAGCCGCGAAATCGGGCTTGATATCAGCGGCAGCAAGTTTCTTTCAAACACCGATTCGTCGGTATACATCGCGTTGATGAACAACACGGGCGAGATGGCGCTGGCGCTTTCTGATATGAGCGTGCTGGAGCGGCTTACACCCGGCGATATTGAAGAACGCGCCGCCCTTGTAGAAGACAGCGACGCCGTCGTACTTGATGCGGGGCTTTCGCCGGAAACACTGCGTTTTATTCCAGAGCGCTTTAGCGGCAAAATCATTTATCTTGATCCGGTTTCTTCGCGCAAGGCGGAAAAGGTCCGCTGTTCAATCGGCGCGTTTCACACCCTTAAATTAAACCGCATGGAAGCGTCTTCCCTGTCGGGAATTGAACTGCCGGCTCCGGCTGTTAATCCGGTGATAACGCTTGGCAAAGACGAAAGCGCGGTATGGACCGGAGACGAATCGCTGCACCGGGGGCTTGAAACAGCCGGCGCCCATTTTTTGCGGCAGGGGTCAAAGCGGGTTTTTATTACGCTGGGCAGGGCCGGCGTTTACTACCGGGGAACCGATGACGAATTCCTCGCGCCGGTTACGCCGGTTACGCCGCGTAATACGACGGGCGGCGGAGACGCGTTTATGGCGGGAATCGTTTATGGCACGCAGCTGGGCATGAGCAGCCGCCGCATCGTTTCCTTTGCCGCCGCAATGGGGTCCATCACCATACAAAGCAAAATGACGGTTTCGCCTGAAATGACTATTGACAAGGTACGCCGTATTTGTCCGGAGGAAAAATGAAACCGCAAAATTACCGTGAATACCTTGAATATTCACCCGAAGTAAAAACAGCTCTGGACAGGGGAGGCGCGGTTGTCGCCCTTGAAACCACAATTATCTCGCACGGCTTTAATTATCCCGAAAATCTTGAGTGCGCCCGCGAATGCGAGCGGATTATCCGCGCGGAAGGAGCTGCGCCCGCGACAATAGGAATCGTAAACGGCAAAATTAAAATCGGCCTTGGCGGCGGGGAAATAGAGCATTTTGCCAAAAACCCGGATATTCCCAAATGCAGCCGCCGGGACGCCGCCGTTATTATCGCGCGCGGTTTGAACGGCGCGACCACCGTTGCCGCTACGATGCTTTTTGCGGAAATGGCGGGAATTCGCTTTTTTGCCACCGGCGGCATTGGCGGCGTTCACCGGGGGGCCCGGGAATCATTTGACATTTCCGCCGATCTGGAAGAACTTGCCCGGACCAATGTGGCGGTTGTCTGCGCCGGCGCAAAATCAATCCTTGACATTCCGCTGACGCTGGAATATCTGGAAACCGTGGGTGTTGCCGTTCTGGGTTACGGGACGGATGTCTTTCCCGCTTTTTACCTGCGGGATTCCGGCTGCAAGACCGATTACCGCGTCGATACGCCGTTTGAGGCCGCAAAACTGTTTGCGACAAAAGAAGCGCTCGGCTTAAAGGGAGGCATGCTGATTGTCAATCCCATTCCTCCCGGTGACGAACTGGACGCCGATTTTATTAACGAAAAAATTAACGCGGCGCTTGCCAAGGCAAAAGAGCTGGGGATTCGCGGAAAAGCGGCGACGCCGTTTCTTTTGGCCGAACTCCATAAAAGCACCGGGGGAAAAAGCGTCGCGGCAAATAAAGCGCTGGTGTTTAACAACGCCCGCGTCGCCGCCCGTATAGCTCAAGCGACCTAACGGTCAATCCTCAATCCTCAATCTGGCTTGCGAATTTGTCCGCTGGTCCAGTTCCGTAAACGCGTCAAGAAGAAAGCGGTTAAGAAAGGTAAAGCGTTCGTCGTTGTTTTTCCATTTTTTTAGCGCGGCGGGGATAAGTTCGTCAATACTCCGCTTAAAGCGTTTTTGAAACAGCGCCTTATCGGGGCCTTCTTTATAACGGTACCCCATCATTATCGACTCCTTCATCAGGGTTGCGGCGTCTATTTCCTCCCGTTCGGGCGGCGCGAGCGAAAGAAACTCCTCCAGACTGGAAGAATAGCGCAGACGCAGCGCCGTTCCGTTTTCATCGTCAAAAAGCGTGCCGGATGCCGAAGGACCCGCGCCAAGCCAGTTTTCCATGCGCCAGTACCTGATATTATGCAGACAGCGATCATGCGGGCCTGCCGCAAAATTGGAAATTTCATACTGATCAAAACCGCAGGCGGCAAGCTCGTCACGTCCGGCAAGCCACATTTTTTCCGCAGCTTCGGCTGGAGGGGCGTTCCGTAACGCCAGCGTTCCCGGCTCCACGGTAAGCGCGTACAGCGAAATATGCGTGGCCCCAAGAGACAGCGCCCCGGCAATGTCCCGCTTTACCGTATCTTCTGTCTGCGACGGGAGCCCCGTCATTAAATCAAGCGACAGCTTGCCGGCGCTTTCGATCCAGAAACGGGCCGCGCGAAAAACTCCGTCTAATCTGGTCCTCCGGCCCGCCCCCTCCCTGCATTGTGTGTCAAAACTTTGCACACCCAGCGAAAGCCTGGTAACGCCGGCCCGCCTGCAGCTTTCAAGAAACGCTTCGCCGGCGTTTTCGTTGGCTTCGACGGTAACTTCCCTTGCTTCTCCCGCTCCCGGCGCGCAGGATTCCTCACAGGATTTAATAATGCTCAGGACCCGCGTAATTTCGTCCCCGGTAAGCATCGACGGCGTTCCTCCGCCGATATAGACACTGGGAATGATACACGCGCTCTGCCCGGCGCTTTCCACCAGACGGCGCGTCTGCGCGTGGAGCGATTCAAGGTAGCGGTCAATGGTTAATTCCCCCGGGGGAATTGAATAAAAATCACAGTAATCACATTTTGCGGCGCAAAAGGGAATATGCACATACAGGGAGCAGGGCGCCGCCGTTACAGGATACTTGCCTGGGTAAGCGGCCAATACCGTAAAAGCGCGCTTCCGATAATCTGGTGCGACGATACCGGACCCCAGCTGCGGGAATCGTTGGTAACGCTCCGGTCATCGGAAAGCACAAAGAATTCGCCGCCGCCCAGTATTTTTGGCTCCATCGTACCGGAAAACGGAAGCGATTCATCCCAGTAAAGGGAAACCTGCGGCACGTTGGGTATATAATTGGTTTCAGCCAGTTCAAACTCGGTGTATTCGTAGCTGTCGCCCGCCGGCTTTACCCTTACGACAAAGTTTTCGATACTTACCGTATCGCCGGGAAGCCCGATAACTCTTTTAATAAAAAGCGTATCGTCCCTTTCAAAAACGCTTACCCGCTGGAGCGTGCAAAAGCGTACGACCGCGTCCAAAGCCACCTTTATAACGCCGCGTTTTTCGCCGGCGCCGCGATCCACGAGTACAATTTGACCGCGCTTTACCGGAAGCCCTCCCTTGCCGGCAAGACGGATCAACGCGAACGAAGTAAACAAAAACCGGTCCCCTTCGGCGAGTCCGGGTTCCATTGTTCTATTGTTCAGCACGCGGTTTGAAACAAAAAGACCGCTTACCAGCGAGTAGACCAGAAAAAACACAAACAGCCAGGTAAGAATTACCCGCAGCCTGCGAAAATAGCTTTTTTGTTCCGCGTAGGAATAACGCCGCCATCTGTTTGCCATCAGCGTATCCTGCCAATTCGGTGGAACGGCCAATAAATGATTGAACCCCTGCCCAAAATTTTCGACGCGCGCACCGGCCCAAAAAAGCGGCCGTCCTGGGAACTGTCGCGGTTGTCCCCCAGGGGAAGTATGCGTCCGGGCGGTACATACCAGCCCCGCGCAAGCGAATTGGCCTGGACACGGTAACGTTCGTGATACGGAAGCGCCGCCCGGATCAGGGCAAGCCGCTTTTCTTCGGCGGCAAAACGGTCGCCGTAGCGCAGGGCGTATTCGTTGGAACGGTGCACAACGTCGATGGGCGGCTGTAATCCCATTGCCATATAGGCGGACAATTCGCCCTGCGCCTCAATTGACACGTAGGCTTCGTCGTCGATAAGGCGCGAAAGCTCATGGGTAAAACCGCGCGCTTTTATATATTCACGCTCGCTTACCCAGCGATCCTCGCCGGGAAAACGAATGTACATTTCGCCCCGGCGGATGGCAAAGCTGTCTCCGCCGGTTCCGGCGGCGCGTTTGATTAAAAAGTGAACGCGGGGACCGCCCGATTCGTCGCGGTCAATATCAACAAGCGAAAGAGTCAGCATATAAATAATCCGCTGGGCGATATCAAAACCCGGACCCCGCGAATAATATTCGGGGTTTTCAAAAATGATCACGTCTTCGCGTTTTGGTATAACGGGGCTGGAAAGCTTGGCAAGACCCGGAAGCAGTTCCGGACCGTATATCAGTTTATTGACAAATATACGGTCTTTGATCTCCAGCGTATTGATCATTGACCCCGAAGGAATCTGGTACGCCTGAAAAAAATACTGGTTGATAAGCAGCACAACCCCCGCGGCCCAGATGAACGCCTCGATCCAGTCGACAATGGGATTCTTTGCCTTTTGTTTTTCTTTTTTTATCCGCTGCGCCGCCCTGCGATAGGTCAAAACCTTTTCGCCCGCGCGGCGCAGGGCGCGTAAAAAGCCCCGATCTGCCATGCCGCAAGTCTAGCACAACGCCGCGTCTTGAACAATAGCCGTTTTACCGCCTATACTGGACAGTATGCTGTTCAAACACGTCGACTACCAGGAATCTGACAAGGTTACTCTTAAACCGGTTTTGGGAATACAGCCCGAACAGTATCTTGCCGTCTTATGCGCCCTTGTACTTGCGCTTGTTCTTTTTTTCGCGCTTGTGTTTCCCGGTCTTAAAAACCGGGGCGTGCTGGGCGTGTTTGACTCCGAACCACGGGGCGCCGCAGTTCGGGTGGACGGCGTTACGCTGGGTTCCACGCCCGCGCGTATTTTTTTGCCCCGGGGAACGCGGACTGTCGAGATGGTCCTGCCCGGTTTTACCCCCGCTTTGTTTCAACTTGAAGTCCGGGGAAGAATTTTTGCCTCGGCGTTTATTCCCCAAAAACGCTTTATTACAAAAACCCTTGTTTCACCCGATCCGGCCGCGGCTCTTGCCGAAGGCGCCGCCGAATTCGCCGCCTGGGCCGCGGCGGGGGAACCGGGCGAAACAAGCCAGGCGCCCATGGTGCTTTCGCAGACAATGTACCGTGTCGCGCCGGCCGCCGGGGATCCGGCTGTCCGCGAACAAATGAACGAGATACTCAGAACGGCCCTGCGCCATACCACGACCAGGGCGGCGGCCCGCGATTTGTTGCGGGCAAAATTTTTGCTTGATTCCCGCGGCCGTCTGCCCTTCCCGTGGAATCCGGGCGGAACCATCGCGGATATCAGCGCCGAGTTTTCATCGGTACGCCTGAACGATGCAAACAGCACTGCCGGCGAAAGGGCGAAAGCCTGGTTTGCCTACCTGCGGGGAGGGCCGGAATATTCCGTGCTTTCGGGCGATGAATCCGCTTCCCGCAGTTCATTGATCACCGTAACAGAGGCGGCGCAAAGCGCCCCGATTATCGTAAACGGCGTACGCTTTCTTAGAGTAAACGGCGGAACGCTCAGTTCGGGAAGAACCCAGGCAATTCCTTCGTTTTACATGGCTGCGGACGAAATCAGTATTGAACAGTGGGAGGCGTTTAGCGCCGGGAACGGTCAATGGGCGGTCAAAATGAATACTGATTTTTCCGGCTATCCGCAGGGCGCCGCGTCGGGGATCAACTGGGACGCCGCCGCGGCCTATTGCCGCTGGCTGAACGGGTTTTTGCCAAATGCGGAAATACGGCTTCCCGGCGAAGCGGAATGGGAATACGCCGCCCTCTACTTTATCCAGCCCGGCATAGCCGAAAAATGCGAAAATCTGGAAGGCGGCCTGTGGGAATGGTGCGACGGTGTTTTTACCCCCCTTAATTTTTTGCTTCCGGCTCCGCTTTCGTTACCGCTAAGTCCGCCCGAGCGGCCGGTGCGGGGAGGTTCCTGGGTAAACGCGCCGGGGAGCGTAAGCAGCGGAACGCGGGGAGCGCTTCCCGCCGATTCCGCGTCTCCGTTTGTAGGTTTTAGGCCGGTTCTTGTCCCGATAACACAATGAGCGAACATGTCAAGATAATAGCCGTAAACCGTAAAGCGCGTTTTGATTACACAGTCGACGACCGCTACGAGGCGGGAATTGAACTTATGGGAACCGAGGTAAAATCGTTCCGAGACGGAAAAATCTCGTTCCCCGACGCCTGGGCGGAGGTCGCCGCCGGGGAAGTATGGCTTAACTCGCTGCGCATAGCCGAAAATCCCTTCTCTTCCATTTTTAACCACGATCCCGATCGTAAAAAAAAGCTGCTTCTTCACCGGGACGAGATCAAACGAATTCGGCGCAAAACAGAAGAAAAGGGCTACACGCTTATTCCCCTTTCGTTTTACTTTAAAAAAGGCCGCGTCAAGGTAGAATTGGGTCTTTGCAGGGGAAAAAAAACATACGACAAACGGGCGGGTATCCGCGAACGCGACCTGGACCGGGAGATTTCCCGCGAATTCAGGGGCAGGAACTTTTCCGGAGGGTAGAGTCTCTTGGGGTATGGACCTTTCGCAGCGAATCAATCGTAATAAACAGGGCCAGCAGGATCAACGCCGTACAAAGCGAGGCAAGATGCGAGATATGATCCGTGACAAAAAAGGGCTGGTTGGCGTTCCGCACGATCCCCGGCTGTAAAGGCCGCGAGCGTGAACTGGGCAGTCCTACAATGCGCAAAAAGCGTTCCTCGCTTCTGCCGTAGCCCAGTTCGCGCGCCTTGATACGTATCGTTTCCGAATCATACAAAAGCGCGTCCATGGACCCTTCCAGTTCGCGGTTTAATTGTTGAAGCCGTTCAAGATTTGTAATAAGTTTTTCCCGTTCATGTAACAGGCTGCGGTAGGAACCAATCCCCGACGAACCCGAAAAAACGGCGGCAAAGCTATAGACAACGACAGCCGCCCAGGGAACAAGGAGATATTTTGCCAGTCTCATCATTCGATTTACGGATTATTTTGGAGCAACCTGAAGATCAATTTTGCGCCGTAAAGCGGCCCGGTGACAGCCCCAACGAACTTTGTTATGATTCCGTCATGAAACAAAAAACGATAAAGAAAACCCTTGTATTTGCGGCAGTCTTCGCTCTTTCCGTCCCTGTCCTGACCGCCCAGGAGAGGTCTTCCGATCCCGCCGTGTACCTGGCGGGCGGATACTTCGATGTCGACGACAGGAGGATTCCCTGTTACTGGAACGGTGGAACACGGACGCCTCTTGCCCTCCCCGCAGAAAGTGAAGGGGGCGCCCTGTTCATCACCGTATCGGAAGGAGAAGTGTACGCCGCGGGGGCATATAGGAAAGGCGGCGATTATGTTCCCTGTTACTGGAGCGGCGGGGCGGTGATCCCCCTTGCCATTCCCGCCGGGTTCACGGGGGGATACGCTCGTTCCGTTACCGTATCGGACGGCGGAGTATATGTGACGGGGTATTGTGAAAAAGACGGCGGCATGGCGGTCTGTTCATGGAATGCCGACGGGACCCTGGCGGGCGCCGCCGTTCTTGCCGAGGGCGGATATACCCGTTTCGTCACCGTATCGGGCGGCGCAGTGTATGCGGCGGGATATTATAAAAACCCGGACGGTAACGATGTCGCCTGTTACTGGAAAGTTGACGGAACAAGCGCGGCAAGGACAGACCTTGGCGACGGAACCGGGAATTCGAATGCCTGTTCCGTCACCGTATCGGACGGCGGAGTGTATGCGGCGGGATATGATGACGGCGACTACTACCGCCTTGCCTGTTACTGGAAAGCCGATGGGACGGACGTGGTAAAGACAGACCTTGGCGACGGAACCGCGACTACGGAAGCCTTTTTCATTGTCTTGCAAAACGGCAAACCGTACGTGGCGGGGACTTATAACGACATTCTCTGTTACTGGAGCTGCGGGACGATGACCCTTTTGCCCCTTCCCGCCGGGGCCGAAAACGGATTCGTCGATTCGGTCGCCGTATCGGGCGGCGGAGTGTATGTGGCGGGATCGTATACAAGCGCCGGCGCTACGTCACGAACAGCCTGTTACTGGAGCGGCGAAACAGGGTTTGACCTTTTCATCGCCGGCTGCGGTTCTCCCACGGCCGTCACCGTGGCAGAATAGGCCAGGATCATCGTCCAAAAATCGTTGAAAAATTTTGTATAGCGCGGTATGCTTTAGCTGGCTGCTGGGAAAGGCGCGGCTCCTGGTTTTTTCTTTCGGATTGCCGCGCTCTTTTGAGGAGGTACTATTTTGAAAAAGACTTTTGGGAAACATGGGACACGGGCACAGGTATGGGCGGCTTTAGGGGCCGTGATAACGCTGGGATTGGGCGGATGTTCCAGTCCTGCCGGAGGGGGAGGAGGCGCGATAGAAGCGAGCGTAACTACCTACAATTTTACCACCCAGGCGAAATACCGGGAAATGGTTTCCCTGAGCGGTGGAACAGTCGATGGCAACGCGGCGTATTACTACGATCCCGGTGAAGATAGATACAAAGGCGTGTTTATAGCCGGACGAACGGTAACCTTAAGCGCGTTTAAGACATCAAAGTATGAAACCACTTATGAGTTGTGGTACGAAGTGCGCCAGTGGGCCGCTGATACCGCCCGTGGCGCGAATGTGTACAGTTTTGCCAATGCGGGCCGGGAAGGGAGTGGTGGAACCGACGGGGCGGTTCCCACGACGGCGCAAAACGAACCGGTTATTGCTATTAACTGGCGGGACGCAGTAGTATGGTGCAACGCCTACAGCGAGATGAACGGAAAAACCCCGGTGTATGTTGACGCTTCCGGGAAGGTAATCAGAGCCTCGACCAATGAAAGCGGAACCACAGCGGCGGACGGGGCAAAGATGAAGGCGGGGGCCAACGGCTACCGTCTGCCTACAGAGGCCGAGTGGGAATACGCGGCCAGAGGAGGGGGAACGCCGGATACCGGCAGTTCTTTTGCATATGCCTATCCGGGAACCAACGAAGAAACTGACTTGAAGAATTACGCCTGGTATAGTACCAATTCAGGCGAGACCACCCACCAGGTGGGGGACAAGAAGGCCAACAATGCGGGGCTTTACGATATGAGCGGGAACGTACGGGAATGGTGCTGGGACTGGTATAGTACTCCAATCAACGCGGCGACCAATCCGGCCGGGCCTGAATCAGGCACATTACGGATAGTCCGGGGAGGCGGCTTTCACAACGGTTCCACCGCCTGTACGGTTACCACCCGGCATGATTACTACCCCAACTTCTTCGACGATACGTACTTCAGCATCGGGTTCCGGGTGGTTTGCCTCTGAGTTCGCCTTTCCGCGCTTAGCTGATGACGGTTCCCAAAAAGTGTTCGTTCGAAAGAAGCCGCCGCAGGTTTGCCAGATTCCGGCCGGCGGCGCAGATTACGGTAAGGCCCAGGCGCTCTGCGTGGCGGCTTGCCACCGGATCAAAGGGCACGTTTATTCCCGGCTTCCATTCGCCGCCGATCATCGCGCGAAAATCGGCCCACGAAATTGTGTCAATGGCTTTTGCGCCGGGGTTTTTGCGCGGGTCGTCGGTATAGACCTGCTCAATATTGGAAAGATTTATGACAAGCGGCGCGGAAAAGCGTTCGGCCAAAAGTACGGCGTCGTAGTCGGAAGAAAACCCGGGCTTCCAGCCCGAAGCGACAAGAACCCTTCCCACAAAGGGCCCTACCTCGGAAGGATTGGTAATTACCGGCTGGGTACACCAGGCGCCCATGAGCGCTTTTATTAACTGGGCGTTAAGGCGCGTCGCCATTACGCCGATCCAGTCGGCTTCTTCGTCCAGAACATTCGCGGCCCCGGCAATTTCGCGGTAGGCGTTCTGCCATGTCCGCGCGGGTCCTCCGCCGCCGGTAACAAAAATAAACTGGCGCTTTTCATCCTTTGCCAGTTCTTCGGCAATCAGCGAACGAAAATCGCGAAGAAAGGGAACATCGACGGAATCGGGGGCAATGATCGAGCCCCCCAAAGAAATAACGGTAATCACTATCTGGTTCCCGAAGCAGGAGCCTTTGTCTCGGGAGGAGCCGGGGGGGCGCTTTCTTCCTGGGGTTCTTCGCCGTAGCGGTACAGGGAAAGCTGTAATTCAATAAGCGGGTCGCCGGCGGCGTCGTTTTCCGAACCCAGCGGAAAAAAATAAACCGGTTCGCCAAATTCCATAAAAAGCGACTGCATGGTTGTTTTGTAGCTCATTCCCCTTTCGGGAAGGTTTACCCAAATCTGTCCCTGGGCTACGAGCATCGTTTTGCCCTTTTCCTGTAGATAGGGAGTAAATTGAATTGAAACGACAATGTTTTCGCCTACCAGTTTAATTCCCACCGGCCTGCCGGGAACAGTTACCTTTGAATTAAACGCGTTCCAGACTTCCTGGCTGTTTTCATTGACGCGGGTTCGAATCTGCAGCACGACCGCCCTTTCGCGCAGGCCGGGAATTTCTTCAAGGCTCAAATCCTGCGCAAAGGCATTCTGTCCAAAACAAGCGGCAAAAACAACGCAAAGATTACAAAGGAACAAAAAGCTTCGTTTATGTGCCTTTGCGGACAAAATTACCGGCGCCGGCATCTACTTTTGCTCCGGCAAAGTCGGAACGATTACACTGCTGGTATAATCAGCGGCGCGGAGCATGAGCGGCGCCCCCGCGCTCTTAAAGGTGGTATTGGGCAGATTGATGATTACCATATCGGGGCCGTCGCTGGAACCAAGATAGCGGATAAGCCCCGCCATATCCTGAACCGGCGCAAGATTTTGAACATCCATGCCCAGGGTCGCAAGCTGGAGTTCCGGCTCCTCAACGACCGCCGGCGGGCGCAGAATCATCAGCGCCGACACGAGCGCCAGGACAAGGCCCGCCGCAGCGGCCGCCGGCAGGGGGACACGTATCGACCTTCCCCAAAAGGGAGTATGACGGAGCGTTCCGCCGGCTTCTACCCGCCGCCATACCCGCTCCATCGCGGGCGCGTGATCAACGGGAACAAGGGAATCCTTTATTACGCGGTACCGTTCCAGCGTACCTTTGCAGGACTGACATTTGCCAATATGGCTTTCAAGTTTTTCTTTCCAGGGCGAATCAAGTTCACCGTCAAAATAAACCGAAAGAACTTCACGATCCGGACACATAATTACCTTCCTTCTCGCCTAAACCCCTGCCCGAAAGAAGCGCCGCAAGGCGTTCGCGGGCCCTGAATACCCTGACTTTAACGTTTCCTTCGCTAATGCCCAGGACCCGTCCAATTTCTCTATAGTTTAGATCACCATACTCTTTTAATACCAGCACCATACGAAGCTTTTCCGGCAGCAGGGCGAGCGCCCCGGAAACATCTTCTTTTGTTTCCTTTTTTATAAGTTCCGCTTCGCCGGTTTCAACGGCGCGCCGGTCTTCCCGAAAGGCCCGCTGGTACGCTTTCCACTCCCTGTTCTTGCGCTGGGCATAGTTTAGGGCGGAATTTTTTACCACCCGTATAAGCCAGTACTTTGCCTCTTCCGGATCGGGAAAAACCATGTGCTTTTCGTGAAGCCTAAAAAAGGCCTCCTGGCACAGGTCCTCGGCGGCTTCCTCGCTGCCCGCGATTCGAAAGGCAACCCTAAAAAGTATCGGAAACGCCTCGGTGTAAAGCCGGCGGAACCCTCCTTCCTCACTAGTAAACAACGATCTGTCCCATTTCGTTACAACGCCTTTTTCCAGATGGTGCCGTTTTTGCCGTCTTCCAGAATAATACCCCGCGCTTTTAAATTTTCGCGGATTGAGTCCGCTTTTGCAAAATCGCGGTTTTTTTTGGCATCCGCCCGGCAGGCGATAAGGGTTTCAATTTCATGATCGGGAACGCCGGTTTCCGCGCCGGCGGCGGCAAGCTTAAGCCCCAGTACGGCGTCCATTTCGAGCGCCGCGTACAGGGCCGAAGCGGGGGCAAGCGAGTTGTCCCGCAGCGTTCCCCACAGTTCGGCAAGGGCCCGCGGAGTGGCGAGATCATCGTTCATTGCCCGGTAAAAGGCGGCGACGCGTTTTTTTGCCGCTTCGTCCGCCTCCGGTTTTTCGCCTTCCAGCGCGCGGACTTTTTCCAGCAGCGACCGCCGGGCGTTGCGCGCGCCTTCCAGCGCGGTAAACGAAAACTGCAGCTGGCTGCGGTAATGGCCGCCCAAAAGCAGATAGCGGTAATCAAGGGGATCGAAGCCCCTGTCGACAAGGCTTTGCAGGGTTAAAAACGCGCCCCCGCTCTTGCTCATTTTTTCTTTATCCATAATAAGGAATTCATTATGAATCCAGTATTTGACCCAGGGATGTTTGCCGGTAGCCGCCTCGCTCTGGGCAATCTCGTTGGTATGGTGAACAGGCACATGATCAACGCCGCCGGAATGAATATCAAACTGTTCGCCCAAATAGGTAATACTCATCGCCGAACATTCAATATGCCAGCCCGGATAGCCCCGGCCCCAGGGGCTGTCCCACACCAGAGCCTGATTTTCAAACTTGCTTTTGGTGAACCAAAGGACAAAGTCGCCGGCGTTGCGTTTGTTTGTATCAACGGTTGTACGGGCGCCGGCCTTAAGCGCGTCCATGCGCAGCCGCGCCAGGTCCCCGTAGGCGGGAAAACGGCTGATGTCAAAATAAAGATTGCCGCCCGCCTGATAGGTAAATCCGTTCGCTTCGATACGTTTGATAAGCGCGATCATATCGCCGATATGTTCGGTGGCTTTGCAGACAATATCGGGCCGGACAATGTTCATGCGGTCAATGTCGTTAAAAAACGCGTCGGTATAGAATTGGGCGACTTCGAGTACGCTTTTTCCGCGTTCTTCGGCGCTTTTGACCATTTTATCTTCGCCCGAATCATTATCGCCGGAAAGATGCCCGACATCGGTAATATTCATGACATGGGTCACCTCGTAATCAAGGGCGCGCAGGGTACGGACAAGTATGTCGTGGCAAAGGTAGGCCCGCAGATTCCCGATATGGGCGTAATTGTAAACAGTAGGGCCGCAGCCGTAAAAGCCGATTTTTTTTCCTTTTGGGTCAAGGGGTTCAAAGGCTTCAACGCGGCGGCTGAGCGTATTAAAGAGGGTTAACGCCATCAATACTCCGGTTTATACTCAAGGCTATGTCCAGAGTAGCGAAATTGGCGGAAAAAATCAACCAAGAGGGCGGCGATCTGCGTTTTGACGAAATTATGGCGGCGCATACCACGTTTAAGGTTGGCGGCCCCGCCGATTGCTGGCTGCGGCCCGCGTCCGGCTCATTTGCCGCCTGCGCCGCGCGGCTTTTTACCGAAGCGGCCAGGGAGCGTATTCCTGTTTTTGTGCTGGGCGGCGGGGCCAATGTGGTGGTTTCCGACCGGGGGATACGCGGCATTGTACTGGACACCGGCTCGTGCCGCGGCGAATCAACCCCGCCGCAGGCCGGCGGGGCATGCGGCGAAACGCTCTCGTTCGGCGCGGGAACCGCCGTGGACGAGGCGGTTGAGGCGGCGGCGGCAAAAGGCCTTGATTTTAGCTTTTTTGCGGGGATGCCGGGCACCATAGGGGGGGGGATATGGATGAACGCCCGGGCCTATGATCATTCATTTTCCGATTTTTTGTCAACGGTAACGCTCCTTTCCCGGAACGGCGAATTCCGTACATACCGCCGGACAGACGATTTCGGATATAAGCGCAGTCCCTTTCAATCAACGGACGACCTTATTCTGGGGGGAACATTTGCACTGCCCCGCAGGGCGACAGAAGATATCCGCCTTCAAATGGCGCGTTTTCGCGCCGACCGCGAGGCAAAAGGCCAGTACCGTTTTCCTTCGGCGGGTTCGGCGTTCAAAAATAACCGCGCGTTTGGCAAACCGGCCGGAAAAATAATCGACGAGCTTGGCTTGCGCGGCTTTCGGATTGGCGGCGCCGAGATTGCGCCCTGGCACGGCAATATTATCATAAACCGCGAAAACGCCCGCGCGGAAGATATAAAAACGCTCTGCGACGAGGTGCGCGGGCGGGTCAAACGTGAAACCGGTTTCACGCTGGAATGTGAAATTCTCTTTGCGGGGGAATGGTAAGCGCCTGAGAACAAAAAAAAGACGAATTTAGCATTTTTAGCATAGATGTTGTTGACAATTTTTCATAACTATTGTAAACTGTGCCCAGAAAAGGAGCAGGAAGTAATAAGGGCGGGAAGCGAAAGAAAAAGAACGAGGATGGATCATCAAAAGATGTCAAAAAAGAGTTTTTAGACTACCATGATGAGAGTGAATGATGGCCGATTTTGATGAAGTTGTTGTTGATGAAAACAAGGTAACCAAGGCAATCCGTATGGAGCTGCCTCTGATTATGACGACCTATACCCTTCCGCGTAAGGTGGAAAAGTATATCGAACGGGTCGTCGGTATATTTCTGGATCATACCAAACAGTCGCGCCTGCGGGACAATATCGTCTATTGTATACAGGAGCTTGTAGTAAACGCCAAAAAAGCCAATACAAAGCGGGTTTTCTTTCTGGAAAAGGGCCTTAATCTAAACGATGAAAGCGATTACAAAGAAGGCATGGCCTCCTTTAAAGACGAAACCCTTGCCAATATAAACTACTATCTTGAGCTTCAGCGCCAGCAGGGGCTCTATATCAAGCTCATTCTTCAGCTCAAAGATAATATTATCACCATCGAAGTACGAAATAATTCCACCATTACCGACGCGGAACTTGAGCGAATCCGGGGAAGGCTTATCCAGGCCCGGCAGTACAGCGATGTGGAAGAAGCAATGATGCAGATGCTGGACGACAGCGAAGGCGCCGGTCTGGGGCTGGTTATCCTGGTGCTCATGATGAAAAAAATTGGTCTGGGCGATGAAAGTTTCGATATTCTTCGAAGCAGCGCCGAAACCATAGCCCGTATCGTTATTCCGAAGGATCTAAGAAAGGCCGGCTAAGGTTCCTTGCCAAGTTCTGTCCGGGGGAATATACTGTGAGTAGCCGATATTAGTGGAGTGCCAATGACCGGGCCGCTGCAGCTTGCGTTTGTAAATTACAAGAAAGACTCGTACATCGTGGTTGAAGGCAAGGCGAACGCCGACAGGTTCTTCATTATACGGCAGGGGAATGTCCGCATTTCCAAAGAAGTCAACGTGGTCGAAGAAGAGGGCGGCAATGTCCTGGGCCCCGGCGACTTTTTTGGCGTTGTTTCTACCATGTCAAACCACAGCCACATTGAGACCGCCCAGGCGATCAGCGATGTAACGCTTATTTCGGTTATGAGGGAACAGTACAGCCAGCTTATCCAGAATAATACGCCGGTCGCGATGAAAATTATCCTTCAGTTTTCCAAGCGTATGCGCTTTTTGGACGAGGCGCTGACGCGGCTTACTCTTAAAAGCAACGCCCAGGAAGACACCGGTCATTTGTTCAAGGTTGCCGATTACTATACCCGCCAGAGCCAGTATAACCAGGCGTACTACGCCTATCACCAGTATATTAAATACTGCCCCGGCGGGGAATTTATACTGCAGGCGCGCGAGCGGATGATGAAAATCGCCCCGTACGCGAAAAATGTAAAGCTGGATTTTAAAAGCGATGAATTTAACCGCGTGTACCCCCGTGATTCAATGATTTTTAGCGAGGGCGAGCCCGGCGAGGAACTTTTTATTATCCAGAACGGCGCGGTAAAAATCGCCAAGATTGTCGACAACAACGAGGTGCTTTTGGCTGTCCTTAAAACAGGCGACATTTTTGGCGAAATGGCCCTGCTTGAATCAAAACCCCGCGCCGCCTGCGCCGTAACCTACGAGGAATGCCAGTTGATGGCGGTAAACCGCGCCAATTTTGAACGCATGGTAGGCACCCAGCCGCAGATTGTCGCCCGCCTTACCACGCTGCTGGCGGAACGGATTTGGTTCATTTACAAGCAGCTTGCCAATACGCTGATTGCGGATCCGGTGGGCCGTATGTATGACGCGCTTTTGATTCAGCTGGAAAAAAGCCGCACGGCGATCAGCGCGGTCTCCTATACCTTTGACTTTGGCGTAAAGGAACTGGTCAATATGGTCGGCATACCCCAGTCCGAGGGAATGGCGGTGCTTAGAAAACTTATGGAAAATAAAAAAATCCAGATTCTCAAGAGCCAGGACAAGGACCTGATACACTGCCTTGATTTAACCGAAGTGGCGAAACAAACCGAATACTACCGGAAGATGCAAAAAATAGAAAACACCCGCAGGGAAAAGACTTCCTGGGGCCTAAAATAGCCGATACTTATACCGATGAAAAAGATTTTTTTTGCCGTTTTTGCGCTTGCGGCGTTTGTCCTGTATTCACAGGAAGCGGAGTCCGGGTCCGGCGGGCTTCCCCGTACATACCGTAAAATAAGCCTGGGCTTTGGCCTGGAGGAGCTTAAAGAAGCGCTGGCGGAAGACAGCCTCTTTGTGTTCAGGGGCGACCGCGATGTTTCGTTTCTTCCCCCCAAAGAAGAAAATCTTGTCGAGACAACAGGCCTTTCCTTTATACGGCGGGCGTTTTTTCTTTTGCGCGAAAACAGGCTGTATATTATGGCGTACCGGCTTGATGAAAGCCTGGTTGATCACTATTCGGTATTTACCGCGTTACTGCAAAAATACGGCGAGCCGGCAAGCCTTAACCCCCGCGAGGCGGTGTGGCAGGACGGCGCGACCCGTATTTCCATTGAACGGCCGCTGACGGTAAAATATATTGACCTTGAAATGTTTAACGAGCTTATTGAACAGGGAAAAACAGAAGAGTCTCATGAAGTATATATACGGAAATTATTTATTGATGAATTTTAAAAATCCGCCCCGGCGGCTGTTTGCCCCGGCGCTCCTTGTGTTATTGCTGATAAACTGCGCCGCTTCCGGCGGGAAACCCCAGACCGGCCTTGAAAAAATCACCATTACCGTTGAAAGCGCCGGCGCGCTCGTGCCGGTAGAGGTAGAAGTCGCCCGAAGCGACAAAGAACACCAGAGGGGGCTTATGTTCCGCACGGAACTGGCGGACGGTACGGGAATGCTTTTTGTGTTTGATCAGGATCAGCTGCTGGGATTCTGGATGGAAAACACGCTTATTCCGCTTTCAATTGCCTACATTTCCTACAGCGGCGAAATAATCGACATACGCGACATGAGGCCCAACGACCGGAGTACGGTAAGTTCGAGCCGCCTTGTCCGCTACGCCCTCGAAGTGCCCCAGGGCTGGTTTGTCCGCGCGGGAATTGCCGAAGGCGACATTGTCCACCTTGGGCCGCCGGGCGAATAGGTCAGGAACAAAAACAGCGCCACTCATGCGCGCCGTCCTGCGACAGTCCGGGTTTTTCCAAAAAGCAGCGTTTTTGCGAAAGCGGGCAGCGCCCCGCGAAAGCGCATCCTTCGCTTACGGCGAGGGTTGTTCGCGCTTCACCGCTCAGGTCTTTTGCTTTTGGAAACGGCAGAACTTTTCCGGCGGCGGACGAAGAATTGTTAGAAGAATTGTTAGACGAATTGTTAATTGAAGGCGCCGCGCTAAAGAGCAGGCGGGTGTAGGGATGGCGGGTGTTTTTGTAAAGATCACGGGCGGGAGCGCTTTCCATAATTTCGCCCTGGTACATGATAATAATGCGGTCGCAAAACCACGAAGCGATTTTAAGATCGTGGGCGATAAATAAAAAAGATAAATTATGCTTTTCGCGTATATCAAGGAGCAGATTGAGGATCTGGCCCTGTATCGAAACATCCAGCGCCGAAACAACCTCGTCGCATATTAAAAGCTCGGGCACGACAAACAGGCCGCGCGCAATCGCGATCCGCTGGCGCTGGCCGCCCGAAAATTCGGCCGGCCGGCGGTCAAGATCCCCGGCGGAAAGGCCGGCTTCTTCCAGTATTGACGCGGCCCTTTGGCGGGCCTGCTTTTTGCCGGGCCACAGTTGCGAATGGCGGACGCCGGAAACGAGTATCTGGTATACGCTCATTCGGGGGTCAAGCGAGCGGGCGGGGTCCTGAAACACATACTTTATCTTTTGACGGTAGCGTTTAAGTTCCTCTTTTTGATAGGCGTTAATATCGTCGTCAAAATAGCGAATTTCCCCGGCGTCGCGTTCGTACATGCGTATTAAAAGACGCGCCGCGCTTGTTTTGCCGCAGCCCGATTCGCCGGCAAGACCGACGCTTTCATTTTTGCCGATTGTGAACGAAATTCCGTTGACCGCGTATACAAAACGTCCAAAACTGCCAAAGAAACCGGCTTCAAGGTTAAAGCGTTTTTTAAGACCGGTAACGGTTATGATGTTTGTGTTCATACGTCTTCCGCCATAATACAGCGCAGTTCGCCGCCGCCTGTTTTGACAAGCGGCGGTATCTGCCGCCCGCATTCGGGTTTCGCGAATGTACAGCGCGGGGCAAAGGGGCAGCCTGCTTCCGGGTCGGCGGGATCGCTCATTCGTCCCGGAATGGAGGCGATTCTTCCCCTGGTATAATGGCTTCCAAACTCCGGAGAAGATTCGAGCAGCGCTTTGGTATACGGATGGCGCGCGGAAGAAACAATGTGCGCGGTGCTTCCGCTTTCCATGACAAGGCCGCCGTACATAACAAGAATGCGGTTTGAAATTCCGGTGACAAGGTCTATATCGTGGCTGATAAAAATGATGGAAAGCGCGCGTGATTTTTGAAGCGACTTAAGCAGTTCCATGATCTGTTTTTGTATTGTTACGTCAAGCGCCGTTGTCGGTTCGTCGGCGATAAGCAGTTCGCAGCCCTGGGCAATGGCGAGCGCGATACCGGCCCGCTGCAGCTGGCCGCCCGAAAACTGATGCGGAAAATTCGAAAGCCGTTCGCCGGGGTTGTCGAGTCCCGCTTCCTCAAGCAGGGCCCGCGCCCTTTCCAGCGCCGCCTTTTTGGTAATGGAGCGGTCGCTGTTGCGAAGCGTCTCTAAAAATACCTTTCCCATATTTTGAAGGGGATCAAAGGAGCGTCCGGGTTCCTGAAAAATCATGCCTATCTTTTTTCCCCGGTAGTTTATGAGCGTATCGCCCAAAATATTTTTACCCTCGTAATAGACAGAACCGGAACAGGACGCGTTCGCCGGCAAAAGTCCGGGTATCGCGGCGGTGCTGACGCTTTTGCCCGAGCCGCTTTCGCCGACTATGCCCAATACTTCGCCCCGTTCAAGGCGGAACGAAACGCCGCGCACCGCCTGTATTGTAAGGGAATTGTTTCCGCGCAGTATGGAAAATTGTACCGCGAGGTTTTTTACGTCCAGCAGGGGAAAAGCTGTTTGTGTTTCGCCCTCGTCAACGGCGTTTTTTGCATTTTTTTTGCGGCGGCGAAAAACGGTATGGTACGGATCATAAAAATCCCTAAGGCAGTCGCCCAAAAAGTTGAACGCCAGTGTAACGGCAAGCAAAAAAAACAGCGGGTTAAGCAGCCAGGGAAAGCTTCGCAAATTATTGAGCGTGGTAATGTCGCGCCTGATAAGGGAACCCCAGCTTACGGCGGGGTCCGTAATGCCCAGTCCAAGATACGAAAGCGTTGTTTCGGTCATAATAAAACCGGGGATCGAAAGCGCCACGCTGACAATAAGCAGGCTTGCCATTTGGGGAATAATGTGCGACGCCAAAATTACCGGAGGGGGGATCATTTCGTTTTGGGCGTTTTGGACAAATTCCTCGCGTTTGATAGAGTGAACCATGCCGCGGATGGTGCGCGCGGAACCGGGCCATCCTACCAGCGATAAAATAACGGTAATCATCATATAGGTTTGGCCGGAATCCATTGACGAAGATAAAAGCGAGCGTAAAAAAAGAATAAGGTATAATCCGGGAATCAGCATAAATAATTCGGCAAAACGCATAATTCCCCAGTCGACCGCCCCGCCCCGGTAGCCGCCAAGGCCGCCAAAAAACAGCGCCAAAAGCAGCGAAATAAAGGTGGCGATAAAACCAATCGTAAGCGAAATGCGGCTTCCGTATACAATACGCGAAAACAGATCGCGTCCCAAACCGTCAGCGCCCATTAAAAAGAGGGGATAGCCCGATCCTGAATCATCGTATACGCCGGTGGTAAAAAGATGCCGTTCCAGGGGAATGACGCCAAACAGTTTGTAGGGTTCCCCCCTGCCAAAAAAAGCAACCGTGTGGTAAAAATCCCGGATCCGTACATATTTAAAATTGACCGTATTGATAACACGCGCTTCCTGGGCTTTAAAGCCGGACGAAAAACGAAGGTTTGGCGGATGGTAGCTCATGGTCGAAAACGCGGTACCGGGCGAGTAGGGCGCGATAAATTCCGCGAACGCCATAATGACGTAAAGGACAATGACAACGGCAAGGCTTCCCATTCCCAGCGGGCGTGATTTTAGGTAACGATAAAATTTCTTCATCTTCGCCTACTCGCTGCCGTAGCGCACGCGGGGATCGACAAATGCCAGGGCAATGTCCGAAATAACCATACCGGCAAGAACAAGCGCCGAAATAAACATAATATTTGCCAGCACCAGGTTGATGTCTTCCTGGGCGACCGCCTCGTACATAAGGCGTCCTATTCCCGGATAGGCAAAGATTATTTCTAAAATGAGCGAACCGGAAAAGAGGCCGGCAAGAAGATTCGCGCTTCCGGTAATATACGGGTTAAGGGTGTTGCGGAACGCGTGGTTAAAATAAATGCGCCACTCGGCGATTCCCCGTGAACGAAGGCTTGTGATATATGGCTGGCCCAGCTGATCCAGCATGGTGGCGCGGATTAAGCGCAGCGTCCCGCCTATGCCGCCCAGAAACGAAGCGAGCAGCGGCAAAAAAATATGGTGGGCGTAGGAAAATACAAAACGAACGGGTGATTCCGAAAACGGAAAGGGCGGATACGACGTAACGGGAAACAAAGCCGAAGCGCTGGCAAAAAGCTGGAACAATATAAGCAGCAGCATTCCGGGAAAGGCGTGAAGCATAAGGGCAAAAAACGTAACGGCAAGATCGGTGCGGGTTCCCGCCTTGGTAGAAAAATACACTCCCAGCAAAAACGAAAAAACCGTAATTAAAACGAGCGAAACCATGTTCAGCACCACCGAATTTAAAAGACGGGACGCGATTAAAAACGAGACAGGCGCTTTGGATACCAGGCTTAATCCCAAATCATGGTGAATAAACACCCTGTTGAGCCATTTAAGGTATTGCCGGTAAAAGGGCTGGTCCAGACCCAGCGCGGCGCGCTGCCGCTCATATTGTTCACTGCCGGGGGTTTCGCCGCTTCTTTGGACGCGCGTTTGTTGTTCGCTAAAGAACTGCTGTATCATTACCTGATCTACCATGTCGCCGGGCGCCAGTTCCATAAGGCCAAAGACAAGAAATCCCAGAATAAAAAGCGTAGCACACAGGGTAATAAAACGGCTTGTGATATAGGACAGGAGCGGCGTTTTTTGTGCTATTTGTCGAATGCGGTAAAAGGGAGCCAGCAGGTTTTTTGTAACGGTTTTTATTGCATTTTTACTGTTCATAATTACGGCTTTATATAAAGATAATTGTTTTCAACGCCGGCAAGGTTGTCAAAATAAAAATTTGAAAAATCAAACCGTTTGTTGAGCGCGTAAAAGGGCCGGGTGCGGAACAGTGAAATAACGGGACACTGTTCAATAATAATGGTCTGGTACTCGTCCCATAATTTTTGGGCTTTTTGGCGGTCGATGGTATAGGCCGCCTCGTTATAAAGCCAGTCGACCCGGGCCTCCCAATCGGTCGCCGGTTTTTCCTGATTCGGGTACCACATATGAAGATTCCCCGACGAAGGCCAGACATTGCTGCCCTGGGTGGGGAATATATTTGAACCGGAAAGCCCTATAAGAACAGAATCCCACTCGAACGTGGTAAAAAGAGCGCCGACCAGTTTTTGAAAATCAACGCTGCGTATGTTTACGGTAATGCCTGCTTTTGCAAGCTCGTCCTTGATAATCGAGGCGATGTCGTTGTTTACCGTGCTTTCCGCGATAATGGAAAGATCAAATTCAACCCGGTTGCCGTTATAATCAAAAAGTATTCCCTTGTCCAGTTTAAAGCCGATATCATAAAGTATCCCGAGCGCCTGCTCCGGATTGAACAAATAGGTATTGCGTATGGACGGGTTATAATAGGGATTGGGGGCGGGAAAAAAATCCACTTTTGACTCGGCAAGTCCCCGGTAAACCTGTGTAATAATGCGGTCGCGGTTTAGAAGGCAGCTCATCGCCTGGCGAAAACCGGCAAGGGTAAACCAGGAATATTTGGGGGTGTTTTTCCACAGGGGGTTTTGATTAAAGGTCCAGAACGCCGCGCCAAGACTGCCTTCGCTGTTAAAGACCTCGTAATCGGCGGCGTTGTTTACCAGTTCGTCAAGGTCCTGGGGCCTTGGGCTGAATGAATCGCTTTCGCCGTTTTTAAACATGAGCAATTGGGTGTTTTCTTCGGGGATGATGCGTATGATTTCTTCTTCAAAGTAAGGTATGGAAACGCCGTTTATGTCTTTGTTCCAGTAATTGGGATTACGCCTAAAAACAAGGCGTTGTCCCGCGCTGTATTCCACCAAAAAATATTTTCCCATTGAGGGTATAAGCGCGGGATTGGTGGATACGTTAAAGAGGCCTTTTACCTTTTCCATTCCGCCTTCCTGTTTGGCCTTTTCATATATATGACGGGGGCCAAAATCCATATTGGTAGAAAGGACCGGTTCGGCGACAATGCGGGGAAAGTGAAAAACAAAACGTTTTGCGTCAATTCGTTCTATGTCGATATGGGCCTCGCTGCCGTCCTCCAAAAACAGGAACTGGCCGTTATACCCGGAACTGCCGCTGTCAGGATCGCCGATTATTTCGTCGTACCAAAAAACAACATCGTCGCTGGTAACAGGTCTTTTGGCGTCCGAATTATAGGTTGACCAGTAAAGATCGCCGCGCAGGGTATAAATTACGTCAAGTTTACCGGCGTCTTCATCGATGCGAATTTCCGCCGAGGCGATACGGGGAATCCATTCCCGCTTAAGCTGGTCGTAATCCATAAGATAATCGGTCAGCGCGGAAACAATGGAAGCCGTGGCGGAATCGGTTTCGGCAAGCAGATGGTTAAAACTTTTTGGTTCATTGATAATTACCGAATGAAAGGTTCCTCCCACTGTGCCGGGGACAAAGCTTTCGCCCCGATAGGGTTTTGTCGTTGTTTTTGCAAGAAGTTCGCCAAGGCCCGCGGTACGCAGCGCCCGGTATTCATCAAAGCTTATTTCTTCGCTTCCGCAGGAAGCAAAGAAACACAGAACCAGGACCGCGGCAAAAATACAGCTCCACTTTAGCATGAAACAAGCGTAACACGGAAAACAGTTTCTGACTACGTACGGATAAGGGAACGTCAGGTTTTTGAGCCGCCCAAACCGCCCGCCCAATGAAAAACCGCGCCGGTTGTCAACGTTCGCGGGGTTTTGCCGTTGATGATAAAACGATATAGACCGATACAGACCGTCCTCGCGGTAGTGTACTGATTAGGCCAAAAGATAGGAAAAGAAATTTAACCGCGAAGGGCACGAAGGGCACAAAGTGAAGAGGATAGGAGAAAAAAAGAGAAAATGAATCGCTTTTTCGTCACTGGAGTTCCCCCGGTTTTTTTGTTTCCTTTGTGTTCTTCGTGTTCCTTGTGGTTGAATTCCAAAGTATGCTTTTTAGTCCAATCAAGGTGCATGGTGTTTGGACACTTTCTTTTCGATGGACCACACGCCGTTAAGGCTGTATGCCCACTTCATATAGGTGGAAACCGATTCGGCGCCTTCGCGCAGGCAGATACGCTGGCATTCTTTCGCGATCTCGCAAAGCTCGTCAAAGCCGCCTTCGATTGTTGTTTCAAACGGGCCGACAAACGTGTTAAGCCCCGTTCCCTTAAGAAAGGCGATTACCGCGTCAACAATGCGGATTACTTCTTCATCGTCCGCTGTTTTGGGCAGCACCTGTATCGCCAGACTTGCCGGGGCTTTTTTCGTGTTTTCCATAGCTGCTCCCTTCTTCATTCGCGTTAATTAGCGTAATTAGCGGACCCTGTTTTTTTTCCGCGAATTACGAATGACCGCGAACATTTTTTTAGCGCCCCGTCCGTACCGTGTATCACATAGAGGGAAAAATGTCAAGGGGGCTGCTTGATGTTCAGGTGGATTCCCGTTGAATGAGATATGGAGCGGCTTCCTGCTGGAAGCGTTTCTCAACAGGTATCTGTGATCAGAAAATTAATAAGAGCCACCGCGCGTTCGCCAAGGGCGGCAGCGTCAAAGCGGATTGTAGAAAGCGTGGGGGTGTGGAGTTCCCCGTAGGGAATGTCATCAGTACCGAGGATGGCAACATCGCCGGGTATACGGAATCCGGCTTCACGAAAGGCCCGCATCAGAAGCAGCGCATAATCATCACTGTAAGCATAAATAGCGCTTGGGCGTTCCGGCAGGGAAACAAATTCGTTCGCAAAGATTCGCGCTGCGGGCAGCAAGGGCGCCAGACCGCCCGGAAAATCCAGAATTTGGACTGAGACTTCTTCCTGCAATTTTGTTACCGCAGACATCATTCCCCGGCAGCGAAATTTGAAAGGACGATGTTGCGCGGCCGTTCCGTATAGATATGCTTAAATCCTTTGCCGATGGCATTATAACCACGGTTTTTCAAAGCGTTATCCACAAAAAGACGGGTCTCCGATTCCAACGGCTTCGTTTGCATAATTTTCCCTATCTCTAGGTTTTTCGTAAAGATGATAGCATATTTTTACCGAATCTACAACGAATTTCAATGACATTCGTACCACTGATTCCGTTGAATGCATAGGTATATAGTTTCCTTAATTTTATATTCAGTCTGCAACCGGTGGGAAAT
>JAIRYT010000031.1 GCA_031267675.1 Treponema sp.
GCGGGCCGGGCGGCGGTGATTGTCCCCGAGGGCATTATCTTCCAGAGCGCCAAAGCCTATACGCAGTTACGGAAAATGCTGGTGGAAAAGTATTTATACGCCGTGGTCTCCCTGCCCGCCGGGGTATTTAACCCCTACTCCGGGGTTAAAACATCGATCCTGTTCATGGACCGGAAAATCGCCGCCAAAGCCAATGGCATTTTGTTTGTCAAGGTTGAAAACGACGGCTATGACCTGGGCGCCCAGCGGCGGGCGATAGAGAAAAACGATCTGCCTACGGCAACGGAAATCCTGTCGGAATACCGCATGGAAGTTTTTTCGCGGTTACGATACCCTTCCATGCTGTTCCAAAAAATGATGGACCGCTATGGCGCCCTGATAGTACCAAAGGAAAAGCTTGCGGAGAACGGCGAGTATAACCTGACCGGAGAACGGTACAGGGTGGTGGAACGGCGGGAAAAACAGAAGTGGCCGATGGTACGATTGGGGGATGTGTGCGAGATCAATCCTGAATCATCCGATCCAAAAGCATTATACGGGAAAACCAGTATTATATATATAGACATTTCTTCCGTTGAAAATGGGACAGGGAATGTTTCGTTTTCCAATATAATATCAACCGCAGCTTCACCGAGTCGGGCACGCCGCGTAGTTAAAAATAATGATATACTAGTCTCAACAGTACGTCCCAATTTAAAAGCCTTCGCTATCCTTCATGATATTCCCGCAAAATGTATTGCTTCAACTGGATTTGCCGTTCTTAGATGTAAAAAAACAATAATTCCTGCGTATTTATATATAACGATATTTTCCGACTTCATAGTAGAACAAATGACCGCCAAAATGGGAAAAGGTTCCTATCCGAGTGTAAATACAAGCGACATTGAAAATATTTCAATGAATCTTCCACCCCTCGAAGTTCAGCAGGAAATCGTAACGGAAATTGAGGGATATCAAAAAATCATTGACGGCTGCCGGCAGGTGGTGGATAACTGGAAACCGCAGATTGATGTTGACCCGGAGTGGCCGGTGGTAAGGCTGGGAGAAATTGGAGAATTAAAATACGGATTTACAGCTTCCGCTCAAGAAAATGGGCAAGCAAGATTTATTCGTATTACTGATATTTCGGATGTAGGCCAGCTTATTGAAACTGATCCAAAATTTGTGGATATTTCTGATGACAACAAAGAGTATCTTCTCAAAACAGGAGACTTGCTCGTGGCTCGCACAGGAGCAACATACGGAAAAACTCTATTATTTAGCGAAAAATTAAAAGCAATTTACGCTTCATATCTTATTAGAATCAGGTTCAAAAACAAAAGTGTACTTCCTGAATATTACTGGGCATTTTCTCAATCAGATACATATTGGGATCAGGCAAAGAAATTAATGACAGGAGGCGGCCAGCCTCAATTTAACGGAAACGCATTGAAAGAAATTTATTTCCCGTGTCCTTCTCTTGCGATACAGCAGGAAATCGCAGCCAAAATCGAAACAGAACGCAAAATTGTTGACGGCTGCCGGGAGTTGATTGTAAAATATGAAGAGAAGATCAAAAAAGTTGTGAACGGGGTTTGGGGGAAATAGAAATATGATAAATGATGAAATTTTTGCAATAAAAGACAGTATCCTGCAAACTGTTAGTTGTTTTTATCAAACCATAGGTCGAACAAGAGACAATTCAACGAGCGTTTTTCCATGACCATATACCACGGCAGTAACACAATCGTAGAAAAACCGCGCCTCATAACACATAACCGTTTCCTTGATTTCGGGAACGGTTTCTATACTACGCCGAATAAAGATCAGGCGGTAAAATTCGCTGAAATTGTGGCACTGAGGCGCGGCGGAACCGGAATGGTGAGTATGTATGAATTACACAGAAAGAGCGTTATGCGCAATTGGTTTTGAATTGGTTGGAAAATTATAAACAATAAAATTAAAAAAATAATAATGTTAAAAATTTATAAATATATTATAAAAAGACATTAAGAAAATTGTATTGTATGGGAATAAAAACATCCCTCAAAAACAACCCCCAAAAGCAAAGTTTTTTTGCCCCCAAATCAGTCTATGCAGGCGGCGTCCATGCCGCCTGAAATTTGCCCCAAAAACCCAAGAAACATTATCCCAAGAGGCGGAGAGCGGACTTCGCCCGCCCACCGCCTCAAACAAACCGCACTCGCAAAAAGTATAAAAATCTATACAATAGACATTTTAAGGCTTCTTTAGGACTTTTTAGACAGGACTGGCGCTTGCACAAATTTTCCGAATTTACTACAATATTTCTATGCTTTCAACAAAAGCTGGCATAAAGACAGAATACGCCCAACGGCTCACGGCTCACGGCTCACGGCTCACGGCTCACGGCTCACGGCTCACGGCTCACGTAATTATCAGACCGATTTTCATTTTGTCAAGTACCTAACACCTAAGTTCCCGCTTTTTTCCCAAAATATATCAATCGGGCAAAAAACTATCTCAAACGGAAACCCGTTCAAGTCAGAAGGGATCCCGTTCACCTCAAACGGGAACCTTTTCACCCCAGACGGGAACCCGTTTAACCCAAACGGGAGCCCTTTCACCCCAGACGGGAACCCGTTCACCTCAAACGGGAGCCCTTTCAAGTCAGACGGGAACCCGTTTAACCCAAACGGGAGCCCTTTCACCCCAAACGGGAACCCGTTTAACCCAAACGGAAGCAAAAACGCCTCAATCGAAGGCAAATTCGCCCCAAATCTATATCTATATAAGGAGACTAAAAATGGCAGTAACTAAGGATTGGCTCCCCGCAAGCCGGGAAGGCATACTGGCAATGGCCGATGACTGGATTTCAGTCTGCACAACAAGGCAAACCGACTGGAATATCCCCGCTCAAGCATTAACGGAGCTTACCGCCTTCAGGGGAAGCGCCGGAACCGCCCTCGAAACCGCCAAAAACGAGACCACCCGCACCCCCGTGGCAACCGCCAAATGCAAAGAAGCCTTTGATGCATTGACCGCCTTCATGCGGGATTTCAAACGGCGGTATTTTTTATCCCCGCCCCTGGTCGATTCCGACTATATCTCCCTGGGCCTCAAACCCCATGACCCCATCCCCACCCCCAGCGGAGACCCCACGGCGCAGGTAACGGTAGAGACCTACCTTATAGGACGGCACGAACTGGGCGTAAAAATGATCTACGTTACCGGAAGCGCGACCGACCCCGCCAACAAGGGCTACCGTATCTGGTACCGCGTCGTCGCCCCCGGTGAAACGCCCCCCGCCAATCCCGGCGATTTACACGAATCATTCTACACCAAGCGAAAGAAGGACGTAATCGAATTCGAGTTTGGGGACAGCGGGAAGACGGCGTTTTTTGCTGTGCAGATCGAAAACGAAGGCAAGAAAGGCCCGTGGGGGCCGCTAGTAAACGCCCTTATTCCGTAAGACTTTTTTGGAGGGTAAATCCATGAGAAGACCTACAATCGCGGGTATATTGCTCATTCTGACGGCTTGTATCTATGCCGCCGACAAATATTCCCCTCCGGGCGGTAATTCCCTTGCCGATGAACTCCAGTGGCTGACCGTGCAGACCGCCTGCGCCGGTATGTACAACATGGCCCAGACCGGGGACTACAGTATCGGCGACCCCAGGGACTATTACACCCCCACCGACATCCGCGAATACCTTGCCCGGCAGAGCGGCAGCAGAACCGCCACTGCCACCTTTTATGGTATCTGCTTTGATTACGCCCAGGCCGCTTACAACTACATTTCGGACAACCGTGCTTTTTATGAAGGCAAAGGGATGAAGAAAAACGGCTGGTATATCGTGGGGACCGGCAATAATTCCCGGCAGATAACCTTGTACGATCCCTCAAGCCAAGCGCAGGCCACCGTGCGGATGAACGGCGTGTATATCAGGGAAAATTCCCGGCAAAATGTGCAGGCCCATGGCAACGCAGCAATACACGCATGGCTGTGGGTGTATTGCAATGACGGCACAATCTACTGGATTGACCCTACATGGACCGATACCGGCGGCTATACATGGTGGGGCGTGGTGGAAAACGGCAGGGAAGTCCAGCGGAATTCCAGCCAGCGCTTGAGCGCCATAACTCTTCCAGGAACGGAAAGTCGGCGCGGCAGCGAAGTATTGGCGTTGTTCAACAGCGGCACCGCGAACCTGAAGCAGAAGCGGTATGATCAAGCCATTACGGACTACACCGCCGTTTTGCGGATCAATGCCGACTATGCCCTTGCCTATAATAACCGCGGCATTGCGTATCATAACAAGGGGGATTATAACCGCGCCGTCGCGGACTATACCGCCGCCCTGCGCCTTGATCCCAATAGCGCCGCTCTGTATACCAACCGCGGCATCGCGTATAACGCGAAAAAAGACTATAACCGGGCCATTGCGGATTTTAGCGCGGCCCTGCGGATAGACCCCCTTGATGTTGTCGCCCTGCATGACCGCGCCCTTGCGTATTTTGATACGGGCGGCTATGACCGGGCTATAGCGGACTGTACCGCCGCCCTGCGGATTAGGCCAAACGATGTGGACACGTATTTTTTACGCGCCGCCACATATTCGGTGAAAGAGGACTATGACCGGGTTATAGCGGACTGTACCGCCGTCCTGCGAATCGATCCCAAAAATGCCCTGGCCTATAGCAGCCGCGGCTCCGCGTATGAAAGTAAAGGGGACATTCTCCAGGCCGTCGGTGATTACGCAGATGCTTTACAGATAGACCCATACGACATGTTGACTGGAATCTCCTTTAAAACCGCATGTAGAGAGGGGGCAAAAATATGTGAAGATAGCGGTAATTATGACGGGGCTATTGCGTATTATGATTTCGCCGTGTTGTTTTTCCCCAACAGTGCCCATGACTATTTGCTTCGCGGCTCCGCATATAACAAGAAAGGCGATTATACCCGTGCCCGTGCGGATTATACCAAGGTATTACAGATTGAGCCTGGTAATGAGGCGGCGCGGCTGGGGCTTGAATGGCTTAACAAAGCCGGCAGATAAACCGCTTCTGTATGGAAGCCGGGAACTGGATGTTACGGCGGCTAAGACCGCAAAGGAGAAAGAAAATGATGAGGATAATGAAAAAACTGGTTTTAGGCGGATTGTGCGCGGCGTTTGCGCTGTCCGCGTTGGGCTGTCTGTCATTGAATTCAAATGACGCCTCGGACTTCATCAAGCGCGGCAACAAGTATTATGCCAAAGGTGAGTACGACCGCGCCATTGAGGACTACACCCAGGCAATCAGGCTTAACCCGATGTCCACCTTGGCGTACAATGGACGCGGTGGCTCGTATAGCCAGAAAGGCGACTACAATACCGCCATTGAGGACTACACTCAGGCCATTACCCATGATCCCAATAATGTGTATGCATATATCAACCGCGGCTGGGCGTATATCAGCATTAGCGATTATGACCTCGCCATAGTGGACTTTACTCAGGCTGTTGCTCAATCGGATCATTTATGGGATACTAACCGTGCATATTTGGGCCGCGGTCGTGCATATCATCTAAAAAAAGAATATGACCGTGCAATAGCTGACTACACACAGGCTATTGCTATGAGATCATCAATGGTCGATGGATATTATCTCCGCGGGTTATCTTATCACGCTATAGGCGAGTATGACTCCGCCATTTTGGATTTTACCGAAGCCCTTAAACGTGACCCCAAGTATGCGTTGGCGTATGCCAACCGCGGTAATGTGTATTACAAAAAAGGCGATTATGCCGGTGCTCGTGCGGATTACGAGCGAGCTTTAAAGCTTGACCCTAACCTTACCGAACCGCAGGAAAAGCTTGAAGAACTGAAAAACGAGGGCCGGTAGGCCGTAGGATGTCAGGAAAACAACCGGCTTTCCGGGCATCCACCGGGACTTTGATTTTACGCCGGGAATGTCATAAAGGAAAAAACTGATGACCATTACCAGGACATTTTATAGCCAAAACGCCGCCCAGAAGGAACGTGGAACCACAACCGAACTCCTGGCCATAACAGGCGAACCTTCCGTTGGGAATTTTTTTGAATTGTATCTGTACCACGCGGCATCTTTGGATTGTTATACCTTATACGAGAATGGCGCTTATATTGCGATACAATTTAGAGACGTATATATTGTTCGTGTATATCGCGAAAATGCCTTGTGTGGTATATTCGGTATCCGTTACCAGAAAAAGAATTTTAGACACACCCCGCTTATGGACAGAGCGGAATTAAGCAGGGGAAAGCTAAAAAACATTGTTTCCAATAACGCCGATTTACACCTGGCTAAACAAATGCTAACCGATAAGGCAAGGGAACGCAGGGGTGTCTGACATCACCTGCGGTACGGGGACAGTTGCTCCGCAACAGCCCCCGCAATTTCCCGTAAAAACATTGATCCCATACCGCCCCGCCATCCATGGCGGGGCGGTGATTGTAAGTGGGGGCAAAAAAACTTTGAATGTATTGTAGATAAAAAAAATATATATTGCGTAACAATATGAATAATAAATTTATTGGAAATTATTGTATGAGAAATTGTATTTTCAAAATTGTCATTATATTTTTGAATATAAAATATTAAAGTAAAAAATAGAATAATAAATAGCAATAAAAGCAAAACCAACTGCGCATAACAGGACTGTTTACGCTTCACCGCCAGTAGGCGGCTCGGCCTCCGCAACGGCTAGGTCATTACGCTACGCTTCATTCCCACGCCGTTGCTCCGGCACATTTTGCCAGCCCTGGTCTTTGCTACGCAAAGCCCTTATCCGGGCTG
>JAIRYT010000075.1 GCA_031267675.1 Treponema sp.
TGATTTTATATTCTCCCTGCGGGGTTATAAGTGACGAATTCTTGAATACCCGTAATACTGTTGTTACGCTCATTGTGTTTACTCCTGATCGGGAAATTCCCCGGCACGAATGGCCGGGGTTAAGCGCTAAACCGCTGCTTTAAGCGGGTATTTTTGTTTTTCTTTCTCCTGTTCCTTCTCCTCCTTTTCTGACTGCCTTTCCTGGCTGCGGGATACTACGAAAATTCGGTGACTGACACCCTGTGTGGTGCTTGACAGCATCGAAAAAAAATGATATGGTGTTGCTGCTGTGAAAGAAATATGCGTCCAAGCGGCATCTTCTGTTGTTTCTTCTCCACGCGCTGTGCGCACCTTTTGTGTAAAGCGTTATACCCCCCCCCCCCGATAGGTTTACTAGGATATAGGCGTTTTTTACCTTCCGCTGTCCTGAAACAAATCCGCTTTTTATTGGCTGGTTTCCTCCCGCTGTTTCCGCTTGACGCGGCTTCTCGCTGTTTTGACGGCCTGTTACGGGAGGGCGCTGCGTATTACCGGAAAGGGGGCATAAACAAGGCCATTGCTGACTACAGCCAGACGATACGGCTTGACCCGGATTATACGGCGGCATACCAGTATTTCCGCTTAATGCGGCTTCTCACTGGTTTGACGGCTTGTTACGGGTGGGCGTATTCGTTTCAGAGGGCGGTACTTTCAACAACTTTGGCGGTTTCATCGAATACAATCACGCCCGCATTTCCGGCGACCAAAATGCAAAGGCTGTGTCTGTCACTACATTACCTCGATAGTCCAGTGAAGCACACGATGATTCCGTGGCAACTTTTATCGCAGAGGAATAAAAAATGAAAAAGTTTATTGTTAAAATTTTAATTGTAGTGATTGGCGTACTTTTCGTTGGGTATATATTATTTGGCGACAAACTGGAAAATTACTCTGGCCAACTCGAAACCAATAATACTGTTCAAGAGTGTACAATTACAGGATTTAAAGGTTTAAAGAGAAGTATAAAAATTCCCGAAAACATTAAAAAAATACCTATTACAAAAATCGGAGAACGCGCTTTTTCCGGCAGTGAGTTTATGGAAACAGGCGGTTTAGAACTCCCCGAAACCATCTTCCCCAAATTGATGAGAGAATCTGAGAGAAAGAAAAAGAAAATTCCCGAGATGAGTTTAGATGATTTAATCTATGGCTTATTCAGCGGTAAATTAACCAAAGTTGTTATCCCGGGAACTGTTAAAATTATCGGAAAGCAGGCGTTTTATGGAAATACCATCAAGGAGATTTCTTTTGCCGAAGGATTAACAGTAATAGAATACGGAGCCTTTGCGGTTAATAAGCTTACGGAGCTCAACATTCCCGAAACGGTAAAATTAATTAATGAATATGCTTTTACAGGAAATCTTATAACAAAAATTTCAATTGGTTCAAATGTTATTGTGTTCGGGGAAAGCTTTGATAATGAATTTGCGCAATTTTATTATCGAAACGGAAGTTTAGCCGGAACATATACTTATTCAAACGGACAATGGAGGGAAGAAAAATGAGAAAACTAAAATGTTTTATTGTACTATGCGTAATATTGGGCGTATCAATTTATGCCCAAGAAATGCCTGTGCTTTCGGTCGTTCACAGGGCAGGGTTTTTTGTTTCTTCCGTTGACACAAGTCCTGACGGGAAATATATTGTGTCCGCATCCTGGGCTTCTGTCAGGGTTTGGGAAACCAAAGACCTTAATATTTGGAATGGTGAGCGCTGGGTTATATCGGATGCGTATTTACATCCGCCAATTTACGAATTATCCTCAGGGGCGAATTGCGTAAAATTCCTGAATAATGATGCCTTTATTGCTGCCGGAGTTACTTTTAGCGATGATCTTGTAATAAAAATGGTAAATTTCAAGAAGAACACTATTGCAGATTTGACACGACACTATAATAATGTTCCGTTTATCACAATTAGCCCTGACGGAAACAGGATTTTAACCAGTTCGAATGATGAGTCTATCCGCGAATGGGATTTGACGGAAAATGGATTGACCGCAATCATTAAAACAGGTTCAGGACTTTCTCCGATAGACTATCATCCAAAAGGTGATTTAATTGCATCAGGTTCAGATGACGGCAAAATAACAATATGGGGAAAATCAAAAAAAGAAAAGGAGCCCGTGTCTGATGATGACTTTGTTTGGTATATGGATTTTGGTTTAGAGGGTCAATACATCGCCATTAAGACATTTGATAGACAAAATGCAGAGGTGCGTTCAATAAAATATAATGCCGATGGTACATTTTTGGCGGCGGGCTTTGAAAACGGAACGATAATCGTCTGGGATACAAAAGATTATAAAAAAATACAGGAAATAAATTCCGGAGATTTGCCTGTAGGCATACATTTTACAAAAGATAATAAGATAATTGCCGACAATTATAGGGAAATACGCATATTTAAATGGAATAAAAAAGAGTATCAATTAATACGCACAATAAACACGGAATCAATATCAAGCGACACGGTATTAACAAGTGGCGAAAACTATATACTAACCGGAACGGAAGACGGCATAGTCAGAATATGGGCTGTCAATAATGATTTTAATCCCGATTTGCCAATCGGATTAATTAAAAACGCTGATTTTCCTGATACCTTAACCTTCCGCAGTTTATTTATGTCAAACAAGTTTTCAACCTTTATAAACAATTCTTTCCAGAGGGTTCAGTCAAGTTTAGAATACAATAATATAGAAAACGGAATCATGCATTCGAAAATTAATGTATTTGTAAATTCAAAGAAAATTCTTGTAGTTGAATTTAGAGTACAGACAAACAGATGGTTTGGCAAAAATTATATCACTTATTTAAAAGTTGATGATTTATCAAAGAATGAGTCTGATTATGTTCAATGCGATGGAACTGATATTGGGTATGAAAATATAGCTAAAGACTTTAGTCGATTGATGAATGCCTTTTTTGACAAAAATAAATTTTAACGGTATAGCGCCGAACCATAATCGGCGTAAACAAACTTTTACCGCAGGAGGGTAAACATGAAAAAGAAATTATTAGTTTCTGTTTTGTTTGTTGTATTGGCTGGTTTTGCGTATAGCCAGACAAGTCCGTTTGAAGGCACCTGGACAGGAAAAATAACACCGGCGCTTTTCTTTGATGCCATGGAATATACTTTCAAGGGGAATACTTGGGTCTTGCAAAAATTCAAAAGCGGCAAGGTAGCTGAAATCTCGGAAGGGACTTTTACCTATAGCAAGGACCGCATAATAATGCTAACCACCCGTTATAAATCGACGGGAGAATGGAAAGACGGCGGTGGAATGACAACCGGTGGTGAGTATGTCATAAACGGCAATACTTTGACTATTGCCGGCATGCAATTAACCCGTAAAACCGGTAGTCAAGAAAACACCTCATCTTCAACGCCAGACCGTATTGGAGGTTTATATTACTCAATGACTTTGCCTAAAGGCTGGGTTCAAACAATAGACAATAAATATTTGGGTTCGTTGGTTAGGGCAATGGGTATTGACGATGCACAGGGTGATGTTGGGTATCAAGTCTATGAAGACTCAAAGGACGATGACAATTTTTTATTGATTGTGGAAATGGCTGTGCCTTTTGGTTATACAACGGAGAGATTAATGGCTGATTCCGGCTCTTCTGCTCAAAAAAAGGTCTACAATGGCAAGGAATACTTGGTACTAGCCGAACCGGTAAATTCCTTGAGTACGAACAAGGCTGCTTACATTGTGTATAAAGACGTATTTTGCACGTTTGTTTTCATACTCAAGAATAACAATTTGTATCTGGCAGACCAGTCTCTTAATACTGTGACATGGAGATAACATTGCACATTGGTCCGCAAACCATAATCGGCGCAAAAAAATTTTTACCGCAGGAGGGTAAAAAAGGTAAATGAAACTAACTATTAGAATGACATCTGGACTTTTTGAAATCAATTCGGATAATTTCACCAAGATTGAGGAAAACAACTCGGTCTATTGGGAGATAGCCGCAGCCTCTATCAAGGATGCTTACAGAATGCGTAAAGAACGAATGCCCGCACAGATAGAGCAAAGAGGTGTCTATTGGGAAGCAAGGACAGCCGGGGACGATATTATAGGCCGTGACTGCCTTGGCGACTATGATGACATAGTAAGCGAGCCGGACATATTGAACGAAATCAGGAATAATAATCTTGAGGGAGTTAAAAAATGGCTGAATAATGGCACAAATATTAACAGTCTCATGGGGCGCCAGCCTAATGTTTTTTCTCCTTTGATACTAGCGTGTCAGTATGGATTTTTCGATATAATCAAACTGCTGGTTCAACACGGCGCCGATGTAAATTTGATCGGTAATCCGATGTATGGGACTACCCCCCTGATTGAGACATGCAGGCAGGGGGGCGCGGAAATCTGCGAGCTTTTACTGCAAAATGGCGCAAAAGTGGATTATGTTGACGCCGGCGGATGGACTCCGCTACGATTCGCTCAGCACTTCAACCACAATGCTATTGTCGCATTGCTTAAAAAATACGCTTCAAACAACGGAATAAGCCTATCGCGCGGTCAGAGCACGAGATCCGGCTGTTATATTGCCACCGCTGTTTATGGTTCCTATGACGCGCCAAATGTCCTGGTCCTTCGCAGGTTTCGCGATGAGGTTCTGCTGAATTCGGCTATTGGAAAAATGTTTGTCGGCCTTTATTATCGCCTGAGTCCGGCGCTGGCAAAACGGCTTTCTTCCATGAAACGCCTGAACGCCGCGCTAAAACTTATCCTGGACAAATTGGTGGATTTTCTTGCTAAAGACACGGTTTAAATCCGTCTCATAGGAGTACAAAAATGCCGGTACTGTATTTTCACAACAACTTCAGCGGCGGCAGTAAGGAAATTGTTTATTGTACCTGGAGGGTTTTTGGATGAGGAAAATTTTAGCGGGTTTGGCGCTTTGCGTGATGACGTATAAACTATATTATCAAGGAGTCTGAAATGCATAAGGTTTATAGAAATGTCCTGCCTATTTTTTGTTTGTTTGCCGTGTCTTTTCTGTTGGTTTCCTGTTCCGGGAAAAATATAAGGAATGATAAGTATGCCTATTCTTTTAAACTCGATGACGGATGGGGAAGATTAATTCGATCCGCAGATGCAGCTATGGCGATAAGTTCCATAACAAATATGCAACCCGCAGGCGTATTACCCGTTTCCTCAACTCTGGAAATACAATACTTTGGCAAAAGTGAAAACCAACAGGACAGGTTAGCTGTTATTGTTATGGAATTAGCAGAAAACAGCAAGAATACAACAGTGCATGAAGTGATGGCGAATCTTATATCTCTTGCCAATGAAGGTGTGAGTTTTCAGACAATAAATGGCGTAGAATTTCTTACCATAGTGGGTGTTCAAGATGGTATATCATGGATTTCTTCATATGCGGTATGCCATGGATTACTATACGCTTTTGTTGGTGTAACTACTGGAGGAGATAATGTTTCTATAATTACTTCAGTACTTAACACAGTAAAAATAAAGCGCTACGGATTTTTTAAAGGTATTTGGCATGGTGTGCGGACACCGTTTATTTTTGTCCATAATTTGTTTGCAAAAAATGATATTGCTATATTTTCTTCGCAAAAGACAGGCTGGTATACCGTTGGATATTTACTGGGCATTCTTTTTATTCTGTCATCTATTTTTGGAGGTGGTTCTTTAAGAAAATGAAGAGCCCCGCCGCAAGCACGCAAGCAGCGGGGTATGTACCCCACAGACGGAATCATAGTACAGGAAAAATGCGTAAGAACAAACCGTCAGTCTGGTTATTGCTTTCTTTCGCTGCGGCGCTGCAAACAGGCTGCGCCGCCACGCAGCCGGCCTCTGTTTCGTCCGCTCCGCGCCCGGGAAAACCGAATAACGCGGAGAGTTTTTTTACCGAACCGCATTATATTTCTCCAGAGATTTATCAGCGTTTGAGAGCGGGCGGCGTAAATTTGCTGGGTCTTGGCGCAGATCGTTCAATACTTGATGTGTCTGGAAAAATTAGGAACATTCGTTCAATATGCGGAATTAGAGCGGCCAGTTTTGCGATTGCGAATATGCCGGAGGATATGGCGCGAATATTAAAAAAATACCAAACAAATGATGAGTTCGTTGATTACTACAACTATGTAGTCGCGAGTACGCAAAGAGTGGTGTTATGTCCTGAAATTTTGCTGGACGGCTACAATACGTCAGGCAACATTGCATATGGGATTACCTTAGTCGGCGTAGACCCGATATATCCAGACGAGAGTACTATATACGTCAATACCCTGTATCGTATGCAACATAAGGACACTATTGCCAGATTGATCTCTAACATTGTTCACGAGACCTCGCATCGTTTGCTGATCCGTCTTGTTGCTGCCGGTGAATTGCCGCAAATTTATTTATCGCTGGCTTACAACGAGCGTTATGCTTATATCCGGCAAGAGGCTTTCTTAAAAAATGCTGCGCGAGATCCGGAATTTTATTCCGTGCGCGATCTCCTGCAATGGCACATTGATTTGACAGAACGGAGAATAAACAGTTACAACCTCCAGCTTGGCCTTCCCGCCGCCGACCGCGCCTTGCTTCCCCGGCTTGGGGAACACGAAGGCGCCGTTTGATGGTATTTTGACGGTATAAGGAGGTGTGTATGAAGAAAATGGTACGGGCAGAACTGTATCGGAATACGGTACGGCTTAAAATCAATCTGCCTGTGGTGTTTGAAAAACAGGAAATATGGCGGTATGACGAAGCTCCTGTCCTGTATGTCTGTATATGCTTCGCCCGCTTTTGGCGGGATCGGGATCCGGTTCGCCTGGGTCGTTCGCGCCGGTTTCGCCGGAGAACGCTCATTCCTGCGGGAAAGAATTGTTCGGGACGAAACAAGGGACAAGAAACGCGAAGGATTTTTTACGGTATAGAAGAAGGTGGGTTGCTTCCTTTTCGTGCGGCAGAAACGTAAACCGTGTTGTTTTAACTGACGGAAGACTTGGTTCCCAAGCCGGAGCGCGGCTTTTGTCCTTGTTTTTTGCCGGAATCGCAAGGCGCAAGGCGGTGGGCGTGGGCCCTCCAGAACCAGATCTTTGACCTATTGAATAAAGCCCCCGTGCGGATTATACTTTTAGAAAATTCAACAGTATAACAGAGGAAAACAATGTCCGAAACAAAAATGGTAATGATTGACGGAAATACCGCTGCGGCTTATGTATCTCATGCCCTGAGCGAGGTGATCGCCATTTATCCGATTACCCCGTCCAGTCCGATGGGCGAGCTTGCCGACGAGTTTTCGGCCCAAAACCGGAAAAATCTGTGGGGGACCATTCCCCAGGTAGTTGAAATGCAGTCCGAGGCCGGCGCGGCCGGCGCGGTTCACGGGGCGCTGACCACAGGAGCGCTCTCGACGACTTTTACGGCAAGCCAGGGGCTGCTTCTTATGATTCCCAATATGTACAAAATAGCGGGCGAGCTTACCTCCACGGTGTTTCATATTGCCGCGCGGGCGCTGGCAACTTCCTCGCTCTCGATTTTTGGCGATCACCAGGATGTAATGGCCTGTCGTCAGACCGGCTGGGCCATGCTTGCCAGCAATTCCGTCCAGGAAGTAATGGACCTTGCGGTGATTTCCCACGCGTCAACGCTCAAATCGCGTATTCCTTTTCTTCACTTCTTTGACGGTTTTAGAACAAGCCACGAACTGCAAAAGGTCGAAGAAGTACCCTACGATGTCATGAAGCAGATGATAGACGACGAACTTGTCCGCGCCCACCGCGCGCGGGGGCTTACTCCCGAGTCGCCGAGCCTGCGGGGCACCGCCCAGAATCCCGACACCTACTTTCAGGGAAGGGAAGGGGTGAACAAGTATTATGACGCGGTTCCCGAAATCGTGCAGGCGGCCATGGATCAATACGCCCGGCTGACCGGCCGCGCCTACAAACTATTTGATTACTTTGGCGAAAAGGATGCGGAACGGGTAATCATCATTATGGGGAGCGGCGCGGAAACCTGCGAAGAAACCGTCGAGTACCTTGCCAAAAAAGGCGAAAAAGTCGGCGTTCTTAAAGTACGCCTCTTTAGGCCCTTTAGCGCCCAGGCGTTTGTAAGCGCGCTTCCCTCCACTGTTAAAGCCATTGCCGTACTGGACCGGACAAAGGATCCCGGCGCTCTGGGCGAGCCGCTTTACGAAGACGTACGTACGGCAATTAGCGAAATGCAGGCAGCGGGCAAGTGTTCTTTTAACGGGCTGGTGCTCGGAGGCCGTTACGGTTTGGGTTCCAAGGAATTTACGCCGGCTATGGTTAAAGCGGTTTTTGACAACCTTACCGGAAAAAAGACAGCCAATTTTTCGGTGGGTATTAATGACGATATTCAGCACAAAAGTCTTGATCACGATGAAACCTTTGTGCTTGCCGAGGAAGGCATGAACGAAGCATTGTTCTACGGACTTGGTTCCGACGGAACCGTAGGCGCCAATAAAAATTCAATCAAAATTATCGGCGATGCAAAACCGGAACTGTCTGCCCAGGCGTATTTTTCGTACGACTCAAAAAAATCAGGCGGCTTTACCGTAAGCCATCTTCGTTTTGGCAAAAGCGCCATCAGGCGGCCCTATCTTATTACCAAAGCCGATTTTCTTGCCTGTCATAAATTCAGCTACATGGAAACGTTCGACATGCTTGCCAATATCAAAGAGGGCGGCACGTTCCTTCTTAACAGCCCCTTTAAGGCCGCGGACGTATGGAAGGAAATTCCGCTGGAAGCGCAGAAACGTATTATCGACCGCAGGGTAAAATTCTATGTAATCAACGCCGCCGAAATTGCCCGCCAGGCGGGTATGGGCAGCCGTATCAACACGGTAATGCAGGCCGCCTATTTCAAGATTTCGGGAGTGCTTCCCCAGGACGAAGCGGTAAAGTACATGAAAAAGTTTATCGAAAAATCCTACGGAAAAAAGGGCGCCGACATTGTAGAAAAAAACTACAAAACGGTGGACATGGCGCTTTCCGCGGTAGAAGAAGTGAGTTATTCGGCGGCCGGCGGCGGTCTTCACATGAAGAAACCTTTTGCCGGCGCGCGCGACTCGTGGATTCAGGAAGTGCTCGGTTCGGTTTCCGTGCAGGAAGGGGACAGGCTTCCCGTGTCTAAAATTCCCGCGGACGGAACATTCCCCACGGCGACAACCCAGTATGAAAAACGCGCTGTTGCCGAACGGGTGCCCGATTGGGACCCGGCCCTGTGTATACAGTGCGGGCAGTGCGCGATTGTGTGTTCACATGCCTGTATCAGAATGAAGAATCTTGACGCGAGTGAAGTTTCCAAAGCTCCCGCCGGATTTAAAACAGCGGAAATAAAACCAAAGCCGGTAGAAGGAAAAAAAGCGGCGCTGGTCATTGCCTGCGAGGACTGTATGGAATGCGGTGTTTGTATTAACACCTGTCCGGGAAAATCAAAAGACGATCCCGCCAAAAAAGCGCTTTCCTGGAAGAGCTATGCCGATGATACCGAGTATCACGCCGCGCAGGTAAAGGTCTGGGATTATTTTTTAAGCCTTCCCGAAACTCCGGCGGCGGAACGCAATCTGTCAACCCCCAAGGGTCTTGCCTATACGCGGCCGCTCTTTGAATTCTCCGGCGCGTGCGGCGGATGCGGCGAAACTCCCTATGTAAAGATTTTGTCACAGCTCTTTGGCGACAGGGCGGTTATTGCCAACGCCACCGGCTGTTCTTCGATTTACGGCGGGAACCTGCCCACAACACCCTATGCCCAGCGCCCTGACGGACGCGGACCGGCCTGGTCCAACTCGCTCTTTGAGGATGCGGCGGAATTTGGCCTTGGCATGCGGCTTACCAGCGATAAACTTGCGGAACACGCGCGGGAAGTCGCCGCCGGCGCAAAGGACGAAGGAATTGCCGCCGCCATAATTGACAAGATACTTTCTAATGCGCAGGCCGATGATACGGCCATTGAAGACCAGCGAAAAAATGTTGATGAACTTAAAGCGGCGATCAAGGAAAACAATTCCGGTACGGCAAAAATGCTGCTTTCGCTTGCCGATCATTTTATCAAGCGTTCGATCTGGATTCTTGGCGGGGATGGCTGGGGTTATGACATTGGCTATGGCGGCCTTGACCACGTGATTGCTTCCGGACGAAATGTAAACATCCTCTGTATGGACACCGAAGTGTACTCCAATACCGGCGGTCAAATGAGCAAGGCCACTCCCGTTGGCGCGATTGCCAAGTTCGCCGCAGCGGGCAAGGAAATTACCAAAAAAGATCTGGGCGCAATGGGAATGAGCTACGGCTATGTATATGTCGCAAAAATCTCGCTGGGCGCGAACATTGCGCAGACAATCAAGGCGTTCCGCGAAGCGGAAGCCTATGACGGTCCTTCGCTGATTATTGCCTACAGTCACTGCATCAACCACGGTATCAACATGGCGCAGGGGCTGGAACAGGGCAAAGCGGCGGTTACCAGCGGGCTTTGGCCGCTCTTCCGCTACGATCCCCGCCTTAAAGATCAGGGAAAAAATCCCTTCCAGCTGGACAGCAGGGAAGCGACAACAACCCTTGAAGACTTTATGTACAAGGAAGTGCGCTTTAAAAGCCTTAAAGCCGCCAGCCCGGATCGCGCGGACGCGCTTCTGGTCAAGGCAAAAGCCCAGGCGGAGCGGGTGTTCAAGGAGTATCAGTACCTGGCCCAGCGGCCGTTTTAAGGAGCGGCCTAAAGGTCGATCCTCGAGCTGCTGCGCAGCTTGCGAATTTATCTGCTGGAGCCTGCCGGTAAACCGGCGGGCTGCTGGGGAAGATTTTTAACCACCGGGATCACGAAGAACACAAAGGAAGAAGTTTTTTTACTTATTACTTAGTGTCCTTAGTGTTCCTGGTGGTTAGAAATTCTTAGGTGGTTAGAAATTCCTGGGGTGACCTTTGCAGCCGGGAATTTAAATAGGCCAGGGACCCGCTCCCTGGCGGATCAGTTTTGCTTCGTCCCGAAGATCAATAACCGTGGTGTGAATGTGTTGTTTTTCATCACCTGAATCCAGAATAAGGTCAATGCCTTCAATGTCGTCAAGTTCCCAGCCGCCTTCAAAAAGTTCTTCACCTTCGGCGTATTCTGTGCCGTTGTTGAGCATGGTCTTTTTTGCCGTTACCGAATAGAGCGGGCATCCCAGTGTTTTAATCAACGCCAGGGGAACCGGATGATCGGGAATACGGACGCCGGCTTCTCCGCGTTTTAGCTTAAGTATTTTTTCGGTTCCCGAAAGGGTTTTAAGAATAAACACATAGGGCCCGGGAGTAAGCCGTTTTATCAGGCGAAAGCGTGTATTATCCATGCTGCAAAATTCCCCAAACTGGGAAATATCCCTGCAGAGCAGGGTAAAATTACGGTCTTCCCGGCGGGGCGAAGCGCCCGCTAAAATTGACGGGTCGGCGGCAGCCCGCAGTTTTTTAAGTCCGTCTTTTGCGTTAAACGAACAGGCGATAAGCCAGCTTGTATCAGACGGAAACGCGGCAAGACCGCCCGACTCAAGAATCGCGGCGGCTCTGGAAAGAACGCGGTCATCGATATTTTCTTCGGTGATGTAGGTAATCATCCTGGACCTTTTATCTGGGACCTTTGCCTTATGGAACCCAAATTAATTTATCCGGCGCGGATTCATTCATATAAATTTTCTTAAACCGGCCCGAATGCGACGTGTCGTTTTTTTCCGGAAAGTAGACCGTTCTAAAAAACCAGATTACATCGGCCATCATGCTGGCGGAATTACAGGGCGCATAGCGAAACCAGATTTCTTCGTCTTCAAGGGTTTTTCGCGCTTCTTTATCACCGTTTAGCTCCGGATCGGTAAGCCGGCGCAGTTCTGATCGAAGTCCGCCGTAATGGGTCAGGCCTACCGACAAGAGGCGCAGGTGTTCATGATCATCCATCCAGTACACCTCGTAAATGCCCGCGACCGCCGGAACAGTGCTGTTAATGGTCCAGCGATCCGCAATTTTAAGGGGCGACCACCTAATCGAATAGTGGGCGTCTTCTCCCTTTTTAACGAGTTTGATTCCAAATTCATCCAGTTTGATCATACCGTTAGTATACCATAAATCTTTGACGAACGGCATCTGTTTTACCGGGCAGGCCCTTGGGAATTTTGGTATCATTTTTTATACAGTTTATTTGAAAAAAGTATGAATTTAGACACAGGTTGAATACGGTAAAACGTTCCCGCCCGGCAGCACGATCTATAATTCCTTATATAATAAGGAATTATAGATTATCGCGCTAACGCAGGGGCCTGGCACGGAAATTGCATTTAAATCAGCATGGCAGACAAACAAACCAGTAATTTACAAAGCTATTTTAACCAGATAAAGGGTTTGCGGCTTGTTACCCACACGGAAGAACTTGAACTGGCCCGGCGCATCAAGGCGGGCGACAGGGAAGCGAAACGCCGTCTTGTCGAGGCAAATTTGCGCCTGGTGGTCAAGCTTGTCCGGCCCTATCAAAAGCCGGGGATTTTGCTGCTTGATCTGATTCAGGAGGGAAATGTAGGTCTTATGACCGCGGTTGACCGCTTTGACGGCGAACGGAATGTTCACTTTGCAACCTATGCCGCCTGGTGGATCCGGCAGAGCGTTCTGCGTTTTCTTGCCAACCGCCAGCGTATGATTCGCCTGCCTCACCGTAAAGAATTGGTGCTTCGCCGCGTTCAACACGCCCTTCACAGCCTAAGCCAGGGGCTGCGCCGCGAGCCGAACAACCGGGAAATTTCCGAAGAAATCGGCGTAAGCGAAAAGCTTGTCAATACGGTGCTTACCATTGCCGGCGGCGTTGTTTCGCTGGACTCGACAGGCGACAATGATAATTCGCCCCTGGTTAATTTTCAGGAGGATTACCGCTACAGCCCCGAACGGCTCTTTCTTAAAAAGAATTCCCGCGAAGCTACCATGCAGATTCTTGGAAAATTAAAAGACCGCGAAAAAGATATATTGATTTACCGCTACCAGCTGCGGGGCGGCGAAAAATATACGCTCAAAAAACTCGGCGACAAAATGGGCATATCGCCTGAAACAGTACGCCAGATAGAAATGCGCGCGCTTAAACAAATACGCGGGTCGGACGGCGATGATCTGCGGCTGTATTTGAATTCCCCGGAAACCTAATGGCCAATCTGCCGGCAGGCCGGGCCGGATTTACGGGTACTTGCGCTCATTGATATGTAACAAGTGGGTGAGGAAATTATACCTGCGCCTTATGGATATATTTTTAAAAACGCTGTCCCATAGCTTCTGATTTCCAATCCAGAATTGGGGGTTGGTCTCATCTTCGCCGTCGGGATGGATGTCATAAAATTCATGTTCGATAATTTTTAATTTATTGGTTATTATCTTTTCCGACCGGTTTATCGTTTCCCGGTTTTCATTGTGCCTGATATTTATATAGGTAATGTTGCCTGAATACAATTTGCTCATTTCCAGCAAAAAATTTTCAAACGCCGTTATATCTTCATTTCTGCGTGAAACAAACGCTATCTCTTTGGCAGCTCGCAATATTCTGTTTATTTTTGCAAAACGCCGTTGCATTTTTTTTCTAAAAGACGAGCTGTTATCTATGTCATGATAGTGCATAGAAAGGATATCATTTTTTGTATCGACAAACCAGCGGCAATTATATTTTAGCGAATTATCTTTTTCCTCGGCAAATTCAACAAAAAAATCCCTAAATTTTGTTTTATACAAATGGACAGCGGTTTCCAATGTATATCCCATCCAATCAAGCGGGCTTGCGCAATAGCGCAGCTCATGTTCTTTTAAATGATGGGCCGGTCTGCATCCATAACCAGCGCTGATCATAATATCATACTTGTCGTATCCCCCCTGGGGGGGGGGGGGGTACTTTTAATTATTCTGTATCTTTTATACTCCTCATGCAATCGTACCATACCGTAAGGCAAAAACAATTTTACGCATTTCTTTAACATGGGCAACATGGCTCATTATCTCCCGATTTGCGCTATTTTGTCAATTCTTGCCGCCATTGCCGGCAGGCCGGGCCGGAACTTACGGGTACTTGCGCTTAAGCGATTTAATGCGGGCGGACGCGCTTGCCTCAAAGGAAGAGGTTTCCCCGCGCCGTAAATATTGTTCCCCGATACCGGCTACCATCGCGCCGTTGTCGCCGCAGTATTCGAGCGGCGGAAACACAAAGTTTAGATGGGGGAAATTTTTGACTTGTCCGCGCAGATAGCTGTTTGCCGCGACTCCGCCGCCCGCCACTACGGTAGAAAGATTGTAGTCTTCGGCGGCGCGGACGGCGGCCCGCAGTATGATGTCAATGGCTGTTTTTTGAAACGAGGCGGCGATATCCGCTTTTTCGCTTTGCGAAAGTTCATGCGGCGCGGGCGAATTTACGCTGCCGCACCGGAACTGTTCCCGCTGGTTTATCACCGCCGTTTTAAGTCCCGAATAGGAAACATCGTAGCGGTGATCTTTGCCGTCTTTTCCGGGTTTGTATAAATTCGGCAGGGGGAATTTATACGCGGCGGAGTTTCCCCCGCGTGCGAGCAAATCAATTGCCTGGCCGCCCGGATACCCAAAACCATAAAACTTGGCAACCTTGTCAAAGGCCTCGCCCGCCGCGTCGTCTATGGTTGTACCCAGGACCGTAACCGTGTCAAAATTCTCTACACGGCAGATTACGCTGTGCCCGCCTGAAACAAGCAGACCCAGATAGGGATACTCCGCAGTCAAGGCCGCGTCGTCGCCCGCAAGGCGGGACGCGTAAAGATGGGCAAGCAGATGATCCACGGCGATAAAGGGAAGTTTGCGCGCCCAGGCAAAGGCTTTGGCAAAGTGGAGTCCGACCAAAAGAGAACCCAAAAGACCGGGAAAGGCCGTTGCCGCGACGCCCTCGACTTCTTCTACCGTGACGGCGGCCTTATCCAGCGCTTCCTTTACCACGCGATAAATCCACACCGCATGGGTGCGGCTTGCCAGTTCGGGTACAACTCCCTGGTAGGGAGTATGTATGGGAATTTGGGTGGCTACCACATTGGAGAGCACTCTGCCCTCGTCGACAACGGCGGCGGCGCATTCATCACAGGATGTTTCAATACCAAGAACTTTCAATTATTTTCCCGGATCGAGGATTGCGCCGACCGTGCTTAACTGGTAACCCTCCCGTATAAACACCGGGTAAAGCTCGGTAAGAATCTCTGCAAGGTAAGGCGACCAGGCGTGGCCAATCATAATCGCAATTCCCGCGCTCTCTGATTTTTTTAATCCTTCGTGTATCATGCTGATAATTGAATCGCGATCCTGTTCGTTATCAAGAAAAATATCGCGCTGGGCGATATTCAACCCCAGCTCTTTTGCGGCGGCGGGTCCCGCTGTTTCGGCAATGGTCCGCGAATCAAGAAAGACAATATGCCGGGCATTGATTCCTTCAAGCAGCGCCCTCATAATTTCTTTGTCCATTGTCGCCTTTGAGCCTTCGTGGTTATTGACTCCGGCGACAGGACCAATTTCGTCAAGGTTTTTATTGAGCGCCGCTTTTACCTCTGCCGCCGTCATGCCGGTTTTGATCACACCGGGGCCCGGATCCTGCGCGCCGAGCGGTTCCATCGGCTGGTGAAGAAATACTTCTTTGCCCGCGGCGCGGACGCGTTTTGCCGCTTCAACCGAATTGGGAAGCGCGGGCAATACGGCAATGGTAAGGGCTCCGGGGAACGCCAAAAAGCCGTCCAGCTCGCGCAGATTATTGCCCGCATCGTCAATGACAAAAACCAGTATGCCTTTACGTTCCGGCGCGGGAATTCCGGCATCCTCGTCCAGCCGCTGTATCGCTTCTTCCATCTCGGTAAGCAGCGCGCTGTCATGCTCCGGTACCGGCGGGTCTGTTTCTTTCTGCGCCGCCGCTTCTTCGCTGTTGAACGCCGGCAGGGCGGTGTCGGGGGAAAGGGCGGAACGGATTGCCAAAAAGCCGCCCGTGCCAAGTACCGCCGCGCAGATAAAGGCCGCGGCGACAAACGCCGCCCTGACGGCGTCCTCTAAACCGCGTTTTTTTCGCGGCGCTTTTCGTACCATTACGCGCCCCCCAAAAGATGGTAGAGCCGGTCCAAATCATCCATGGAATAATAATCGATTTCTACGCGGCCTTTCTTGAGTGTTCCCTTGATCGCGACCCTGGTACCCAGCTTTTCGATAAAGCGATCTTCCATGGCGGCAAGATTCGGCTCCTTTTTTTTTGCGCCTTTATCTTCTTTTGCGCTCGCGTTGGAGTTGGCTTTCGGTTTGCCGGAAATTTCCGCCGCCCGGTCTTCGGCCTGACGCACCGAAAGCCGCTTTTCCAGAATTTCCGCAAAAAATTTTTCCTGGGCGGCGGCGCCGCTGAGCGAAAGAATCGTCCGCGCGTGTCCCGCGCTCAGGCTTCCTTCTACAAGGGCCTCTTTTACAGGAGGGGGAAGTTTAAGCAGCCGCAGGGCGTTGGCGACGGTGGAACGGTTCTTGCCAACCCGTTCCGCCGCTTCGTCCTGGGAAAGGCCCGAATGTTCCATAAGCTCGCGGTACGCGGCGGCTTCTTCAATGGGGTTAAGATTGGCGCGATGGATGTTTTCGACCAGGGCGATTTCGAGCCGCTGCCTGTCCGAATAGCGGCGTATAACGACCGGTACTTCTTCCAGTCCGGCAAGGGCCGCCGCGCGGGCGCGCCGTTCACCGGCGACAATTATATACGCCCCCCCGTCTTCGTCTACAATAATGGGCTGTATGATTCCGTGTCTTTTGATCGACGCGGCTAATTCGCCCAGTTCGGTCTCGTCAAAACGTTTGCGCGGCTGGTCCGGGTTTGCCTTGATACGGTTTAGGGGAATTGACAATTCCACCCTGTTTTTGCCGGGAGAGCTTTTTTCGGTATCAGCCTCATCGGCGGGAAGAAGGGCGTCAAGCCCGCGGCCAAGCCGGCTCTGCTTAGCCACGTTCGGCAAGTTCCTTTGCAAGGCTTTGGTACGCCCTGCCGCCCGCGCTTGCCGGATCGTACAGGGAAATAGGCTGCCCGTGCGAAGGCGCTTCGGAAATACGCACATTACGGGGGATAATCGTGGCAAATACTTTTTCGCGAAAATAGGCGCTTACTTCTTTTACCACGTCCTGGGCAAGGCGGGTGCGCTGATCGTACATGGTAAAAAAGATGCCGCCAATTTGAAGACGCGCGTTAAGGCCCTTCTGGATACGCCTGATTGTTTGAAGCAGCAGCGAAAGCCCTTCCATCGCAAAGTATTCGCACTGCATGGGAATAAGCACCGAATCCGCGGCGGCAAGACCGTTAAGGGTAAGCACGCCCAAAGAAGGCGGGCAGTCAATCATAATATAATCGTAGCCGTCCTTGATAGTTTCAAGGGCCGTCCGCAAGAAAAGATCCCGCTCACTCTGTTTTACCAGCTCGACAAACTCCACCGCGGCGCCGGAAAGGTCGATACTGGAGGGGATCACAAAGAGATTCTCTGTCGCGGTGGGCAGAACGACCTTGTCTGCTCCCGCCTGGCCGGTGATGAGCTCATACACGCCGGGCTTGGTTTTTTTATCGATACCGACCCCGCTGGTCAGATTGGCCTGGGAATCAAAGTCGACAAGAAGCACCCGTTTGCCCGCTTCGGCAAGGTAGGCCCCCAGATTTACCGCCGAGGTAGTCTTGCCGACGCCGCCCTTTTGATTAACAAATACAAAGGTCTGTCCCATAAAAACCACTATAGCACGAAACCCCGATAATTGCTATTGAATAGCCTCCGTTTTGGGTTTATTCTGGATACATGACCAGAATACGCCTGCTTGCCCTGGATATGGACGACACACTGCTTCGCTCTGATTCAAGTGTTTCCTTTCGTACGCGGAGCGCCCTGCGCAAAACAATGGCTGCGGGTGTCATTGTCGTTCTTGTTTCAAGCCGTACCCCCGCCGCGATGGACCAGTTTTCAAGGATCCTGGGGTTTACTAAAAAACGCGGATACCTTGTCGCCAATAACGGAGGCTTGATACAGGAAAGCGATACCGGCGTCATTATACGCGATATTAAAATTCCGCCGGAAGCCGCCCTCTTGGTTTTTGATATGGCCGACGCCGAGGGCTTTGCCGTCCAGATATATGACGATGATATCCTGTACATTTCGCGCAGCAATGAGTTTACCGAGTATGATCAAAAGGTTACCGGACTCCGCCAGGTGGTGGTCGAGAACTTCCGTTCAATGGTCGCTTCCGGCTGTCGTAAAATGTTGATTCCCGGGGACCCTATGCTTCTTTCTCCGCTGTCAAAGCTGCTCTCCATGTATGCCGATAAAGCCCGCCTTGTTTCGGTCAAGCCGTACCTGCTCGAGGTGCTTCCCCATGTGGACAAAGGCGGCGCGCTGGCGGCGGTCGCGGAACGGCTTTCAATATCGCCCGGTGAAACACTCGCCATAGGCAATTCACTAAATGATGAAGAGATGCTGCGCTGGGCGGGTTTTCCGGTCGCAATGGTAAACGGCGACGAGCGGATCAAGGAAATTGCCTCGCTGGTAACCGGCAAAACCAATGACGAGGACGGAGTCGCCGAAGTTATCGAACGCTATGTAATCCAGGGGATTCCAATTCCAGTTGGGAATACAATTGAAGGGAATACAGTCAAGAACGATAATTCTGAGGGGGGGAGTGTGCGCTCATGAGCGAAACCGGTTCAATTCCGATTAGCACTGTCGATTCGCCTTCTGTGGTGCTGGAACTTATTTATCAGCTTAAAATAAAAGATGTAATGACTACGGCGGTAATTACCGCAAAAAAGACGGACACCCTGCGCCATATTCAGGCGTTAATGCGCGAAAATTATTTAACGGGCCTTCCCATCATCGAAGACAACCGGCTTGTGGGTCTTGTTTCGATTGACGATATTGTTACCGCTCTGGACAAGGGATTTATAGACGCGGCGGCAGAAGAAAAAATGACCCGTAAGATTATCGTGCTTGAATATGATATGCCGCTTTCGTTTGCGATTTCGTACATTAATAAATACAGTTACGGCCGCTATCCGGTGGTAAATAAAAAACAGGAACTGGTAGGAATTTTAACGGCAAAGGATGTGATCAGTACGCTTCTTGTAGAAATGAACCGCGAGGTGCTGCGCATGGAAAAGGCGCATGCCGCGTTTGCCGATCCGTCGGTTACCGGTTATACCGAAATGGAATTTGGAACGGCCAAACATGATTTTGAACTGGCCGGCAAGGCTTCGACCGAAATAAAAAAGGCGCTTAAAAACCATAATATTGATCCGCAGATTATACGGCGCATCGCAATCGCGAGTTATGAACTTGAAATTAATCAGGTGGTGCATTCAAACGGCGGCACGATAACCTGTTCCATCCAGCCGGACAAAGTAATGATTGTTGCCGCCGACACGGGTCCGGGAATTGAAGACGTATCGCTCGCCCTGCAGGAGGGTTTTTCCACCGCAAATGAATGGATACGATCGCTCGGCTTTGGCGCGGGAATGGGCCTGTCAAACACCAAGCGGGTAAGCGATGAATTTACCATCAGCTCAAAATCCGGCGAAGGTACTACGGTGCGCTCGGTGGTGTACCTTGCTTCGCCCAAAGAAGAATCCGGCGTGGTGAACGCAAAGACAAACGGTTAACACATGTTACGCAGACCAGGAAATTTGACCACCAACCACACGAAAAGCACGAACGTTTTGTCAGGAACCGTTCCGTTTTTCATTCGTGATGCCGGTGTGGTTCGTGGTAATTCTCTTTTGATTTCCACAGCCGTGCGCAAGGGAGGCGGGCATGGGACTTAATGATACACCGGGCGCAAACCGCGTTCACATAGGTTTTTTTGGACGCCGTAATGCCGGTAAATCCAGTCTGGTCAACGCGGTAACCGGGCAGGATCTTGTTATTGTTTCGGAAATAAAGGGAACAACCACCGATCCTGTTTCCAAATCAATGGAATTACTGCCGCTGGGTCCGGTGCTGATCATCGATACGCCGGGGATTGACGATGAAGGAAGTCTGGGCGATCTGCGTGTACGCAAGGCAAAACAGGTTCTAAACAAAACCGATGTGGCTGTTTTGGTGGTGGACGCCGTTTTGGGAAAAGCCCCGGTTGACGATGAATTAATAGAAATCTTTACGGCAAAAAAAATCCCCTATATTGTCGCCTTTAACAAAAGTGATTTACGGGCGGAAACAGAAACAGAAACAGAAGATACAATTTCTGTCAGCACCGTTACCGGATTTAACATTGGCCCGCTTAAGGAACGCATTGCCCGGCTTGCAAAAAGCGAAGAGGTAACGCTGCGCATTGTATCCGACCTAATCCGGCCCGGCGATTTTGTGGTTTTGGTTACGCCCATTGATTCGGCCGCGCCCAAGGGCCGCTTGATTCTTCCCCAGCAGCAGACCGTGCGCGACATACTGGAAGCCGGCGCGATCTCTGTCGTGGCAAGGGAGTTTGAACTAAAGGAAGCCCTGGAAGGCCTGGGCAAAAAACCGGCTCTGGTAATTACCGACAGCCAGGCCTTTGAAAAAGTTTTTGCCGACACGGCGCCGGATATTCCGCTTACCTCGTTTTCGATACTCTTTGCGCGGTATAAGGGCTTTCTTGAACCGGCGGTACGCGGCGTAAAAACGCTGGACCGTATTGCCGCCGGCGATAAAATACTTGTTTGCGAAGGCTGCACCCATCACCGGCAGTGCGATGATATTGGTACGGTAAAGCTTCCCCGCTGGATACGCCAGTATACCAAAGTGGATCCCGAATTTGTTTTTACCTCCGGCGGCGATTTTCCCGCAGACCTAAATCCCTACCGGCTGATTGTTCACTGCGGCGCCTGTATGCTAAACAGCCGGGAAATGCATTACCGCCAGGAATGCGCCGCCGATCAGGGGGTTCCGTTTACCAATTACGGAGTCGCCATCGCCTTTATGAAGGGCATATTAAAGCGAAGCCTTGAGCCTTTTCCCGCTATTCTTGCAGAATTGGAAGATTGAGGCACTAAAGGTTTGACATCTGCCGGGATTCTCCCGGTACTCCGGACATCGGCGGCGCGACAGTTGAAAAAATTCGCGCGGTATACTACCATAACGGACACGCCGGCGTGGTGGAATGGTAGACACGGCAGACTCAAAATCTGCTGTCCGCGAGGATGTAAGAGTTCAAGTCTCTTCGCCGGTATCACGTAACTCCTTATAATATAAGGAATTAGCAAGCGGCTTCTTTCTAACTTCTCTTAGATTGTCTGACATCGTGCCATCGTGTACATATCGTGCATTTATTTTTCCGTCGTATCGGAGGAAGATGTCATGTCCAGGCCGCGAAACCCGTTTCCCACCAGGCGCCCAGGCGGGGGGGATACCAAGACCTTCCGGTTGACAACCCCGGCCTCAGGTCCCGCATAGCGCCCGTCATTTCTTTGAAAAACCCCTTGACAATGTGGGTATTATAGTCTACACTGTAAATATGAGGGAGATACACAGATCGAGCATCTACAAAAAATGGATTAAAAACCTGAGAGACCCCCAAGCCAGGGCCCGTATTCTTACCAGGGTTATGCGGCTTGCTGAGGGAAACCCTGGGGACAGCCGTTTTTTGGGCGATATATCCGAGATGCGTATCGATTACGGCACCGGTTACCGGGTTTACTTTAAGGATACCGGGACGAAAATCATTCTTTTGCTCTGCGGGGGCGATAAGACCACCCAAACAGCGGATATTAAGAACGCCCGGAAAATCGCCCAAATGCCCTTTGAAGAAAATGAGGAGAAGTAAAATGGAAAAAAT
>JAIRYT010000006.1 GCA_031267675.1 Treponema sp.
TACGCCGTTACCGTATTACCTAAGCCGAAAAACGCGTTAAACGCACTGATCCGAGATCCATCTGAGGACCGAGGGGGTTCGCGCCCGCCGCCGGGTGTTACACGCTACAGGGCTGTTCCTGCGGTTTCTTGACGGAAACACGCTTTTGTTGATCAAGGGCCCTAAGGCTTTCTTGGCAGCGGTAACATTTTTCGGGGCCCACGTCGTGTTACACCGGCTGGTATGTCGCGCTCACCGGTTCGCGCACGTATGTTGACGCATCTGAGGACCGAGAGGGTTCGCGCCCCCGCCGGGTGTACCTCTGGACCGGCTCGCAACTATGCGCAGCATAGTTGGCGTAGATTGGGTTTTAACCCAATCTAACCTGTTCCCGCAGTTTCTTGACGGAAACGCGCTTTTGTTGATCAAGGGCCCTAAGGCTTTCTTGCCGGCGGTAACATTCTTCGGGGCCCGAGGGGGTTCGCGCCCCCGCCGGGTGACATATTCCTTTTTTGGAGTGGAATTGGCACACAGGGCAAAACCATGCTAGACTGGCTATCCATGTCGAGTGTAAGTATTATTGACCGTCCCGTTTTTTTATGTCACGGGAAAGACGTACTGGACGAACAGGAAGCCGCCGGCCTTGACATCGAAGCCGCGCGAAACGGAACGATAGCGGCGGGAATCTTGGGCGCCCATCAAACCGGTCCTTTGGCAAACGATGAAAACCTCCACCTGACCTTTGACGCGCTGGCTTCCCATGATATTACCTATGTGGGCATCATTCAGACAGCCAGGGTAAGCGGCCTTAAAGCCTTTCCCGTTCCCTATGTGCTTACCTGCTGCCACAATTCCCTCTGCGCCGTCGGCGGAACAATTAACGGGGACGACCACCTCTTTGGCCTTTCCGCCGCCCGTAAATACGGAGGTATTTTTGTGCCGCCAAACCTCGCGGTAATCCACTCATACATGAGGGAAACATTCGCCGGCTGCGGAAAAATGATCCTGGGGAGCGATTCCCACACGCGCTACGGGGCGCTTGGCTGCCTGGCGGTGGGGGAGGGCGGCGGAGAACTGGTAAAACAGCTTCTTGGGCAAAGTTACGATATGGCACGGCCCCGCGTTATCGCCGTGTATCTTGAAGGCGAAAAAGCGCCCTGGATTGGGCCGATGGATCTGGCCCTTACCCTTATCGGGGCCGTTTACAAAAGCGGCTTTGTCAAAAACGCCGTGCTGGAATTTGTGGGTCCGGGTATCGCCCCGTTAAGCGCCGATTTTAGAAACGGCGTCGACGTTATGACAACCGAAACCGCGTGCTGGTCTTCGGTATGGCGGACCGACGAGACGACACGAGGGTTTCTGGCCCTGCACGGGCGGGAAGCCGATTACCGCGAGCTTTCTCCCGGGGAGACGGCCTGTTATGACGGCATGGTAAAAATTGACCTTTCCAAAGTAACGCCGATGATAGCGCTTCCGTTCCATCCGAGCAATGTCTTTGCCCTTGACGAAGTAATCCGTAATCCCAAAGATCATTTTGAGCAGATACAAAAAAACGCCGATGAAAGCCTTGATACCCCGGTGGATTTGGGACTGCTTTCAAAGGTTGACGCGGACGGCGTTCATGTCGATCAGGCGGTTATCGCCGGATGCGCCGGAGGCTCCTTTGAAAATATCGTTGCCGCCGCAGCCGTCGTGGAACGCGGCGATAGAATGGCAAATCTTTCGGTGTATCCGGGAAGCCAGCCCGTCTACCTGGAACTGGCAAAAAACGGAATCCTCGCAAAGCTTGTCGAAAAAGGCGTTGTTGTCAAGCCGGCGTTTTGCGGGCCCTGTTTTGGTTCCGCCGATATTCCGCCGAACAAGGGGCTTTCGATCCGCCATGTAACGCGTAATTTTCCCAACCGCGAAGGATCAAAACCGGCGCAGGGACAAATCGCCCAGGTCGCGATCATGGACGCGCGTTCGATTGCCGCCACCTCGGTAAAGGGCGGAATATTAAGCGCGGCGCATCTTGATTTTCCCGAACCTGACATGCCGTATCACTACGATGATACGCCGTACCGTATGCGTGTGTACAACGGCCTGGGGAACCCCCTGCAAAAAAGCGAATTGATCTATGGTCCCAATATTGGCGACTGGCCGCCCATGGAGGCGCTGGGCAAAAAAATTCTGGTAAAAATTATCGCGTATATTACCGACGACGTTACCACTACCGATGAACTTATTCCTTCGGGCGAAACTTCATCGTACCGGTCAAATCCCCACGCGTTGTCGGAGTTTACCCTGTCGCGGAAAGATCCCTCGTACGTGGGCAAAGCCAAAGCGGTACGAAACGCTTCGGCGGCGCTTTTGGCAGGCGATGTAAAAACGGCGCTTGCTTTTTTAAGCGAACTGGGCGCGGTGTTGAACGCCGCAGGCGCGCCGGCAGATTCCCCGGATATCCAGCTTGGTTCTGCGATCTTTGCCCGCAAACCCGGCGACGGAAGCGCCCGCGAACAGGCGGCAAGCTGCCAGCGTGTTTTGGGCGGCCTTGCCAATTTTGCCAATGAATACGCGACAAAGCGGTACCGGAGCAATCTTATAAACTGGGGTATAATTCCCTTTATCGTTGAAGGCGAAACCTGTTTTAAAAACGGCGATTATATCTATGTAAAAAACGCCTGGGAATTAATTGACGGCGCTTCACAGGAAGCTTTGGTAATTAACGGCGGCGGTAAACTACAGTCGCGCTTTATGCTTAAAGCGCCGGTCCTGGACGAAACAGAAAAACAACTGCTTCGCGCCGGCTGCCTTATCAACGCAAACCGTCTGTCTTCCGCCGGGGGGGACGCGTGAACCAACGGAAAGATACCGCCGGCTTTTCGCTGCTTTTACGAATCGCGTTTGACATTGTTAAACCCGCCCTGCGCGTTATACGCTTTCTTTTATTGTTAATGCTGCCGGTGTCGTTTGCGGTGATGGTTCTGGAAACTTCCGGCGTTATGCAGTATGTCGCCCTTTTTACCGATCCCCTTATGCGCTTTTTGGGTCTTCCCGGCGAAGCGTCGCTGGCGTTTATCAGCGCGATTTTGATCAACATCTATTCGGCAATCGCCGTAATCGAAACCATCGCGCTTGACGGCCGGCAGCTGGTGATTCTTTCGACCATGTGCCTTATCGCCCACAATTTTTTTGTCGAATGCGTGGTAATGAAGCGTACCGGCTCGCGTTTATTCCGCATGGTGTTTCTGCGTATCTTTATCGCGGTGCTTGCCGCCTGGCTTATGAATATGTTTATCAAGCCGGGCGATCTTCCGGTACCGGTGGAAAAATCCGCCGTGGCGCTTCGCCCGGGTTACGGCGTGGCTGTCTTTTACGCGCGGCTTCTTCCCTGGTTTATTGATTCGCTGTTTTTAATGTTGCAGATTTTTTTGATTGTGTTTGCCGTCATGTTTGTCCAGCAGGTTCTGCGTGAATGCGGCATGATGCGAAAACTGGGCCGGATAACCTCGCCCCTGTTAAGCATGCTCGGGCTTCCCGCCGAAACCGGCTATGCCTGGATAGTCGCGGAAACAGTCGGTGTCGCCTACGGTTCGGGGATTTTAATCGAAGAGGTAAAGTCGGGAAAGCTGTCGCGCCCGGACGCCGATTTAATAAACCACTTTGCCGCCATAAGCCATTCCCAGATAGAAGATACGCTGCTCTTTGTGAGCATCGGGGTTCCCTATGTCTGGGCGGCGCTCCCCCGCTTTTTTCTGGCGATCATCGTCGTGTGGGCGGAACGGGCCCGCAGGGCGGTTTTTCGCCGTTCGTTCAGGGTTCGCGTGCAGCAGGGTCTCCGTTAAGCACGTCCAGAAGGCGGCGAAAAGCGGAGCCTGGTTTTTTGAGTTCGCGCGATCCCCTCGTAATTTTACAAAGCGATATGCCCAGGTCTTTGGCAATTTCGCGCTGGGGGTGTTTTAGGTTAAGGGCCTTGACCAGCGCCCAGCGCCCGGCGATATCCGCCGTTTCCGCAGGAGTCAAAAGGCAGCGTAAAAACGACTCCATCAATTCCAAATCAGAAACCTGCGCCAAAATCCGCGACAGTTCGGCAAGATTTTCGGCGACTCTTGGATCATCCATTGTCATAATAAATCCAGCAGCTCCTCTGGTCTGTTAATAATAACGCGCGCCCCCGCTTCTTTTAAAAGCGGCGCCGGAAAATAACCCCAGCTTACTCCCACCGGCAGACATTCCGACGCGAGCGCGGTTTTTATATCGGTGACGGAATCCCCTACCATCATGGTGTTCCCCGGGTAGGCATCAAGCCCGGCAAGCATGTCCAGCACCGCGGCAGGATCGGGCTTGTAAGGCTCGTTGGGGATAACGCCGCGCACCTCGTCAAATTCAAAATACGGAAAAAGGCAGCGTATTTCAATACGCGCGATTTGATGCGGCTTGTTGCTCAATACGGCGATCTTCATTTTCTTTTGCTTTAACGATCCCAAAAGCGCGTCCGTTCCCCTGTACGGCTTTGCCCGGTACAGACGGGGATCATAGGCCGCCGTAACTTTTTGAACCGTTTCTTCGATAAAATCATCGTTAACGTCATCGTTAACATCATTTTTTGATACATAGCCGTCCTCGATTCCCCTGGTAAAAAGCCGCAGCAGCATGGTATTAAGGCTTTTCCCCTGCATGGCGCGTATTTCCTCCACGGTCGTTCCGGGCAAAGACGGAAAATCCGCCGCCAGAACGCGGTTAATCGCCCCCGTCAGTTCCGCCACGGTATCGGAAAGCGTCCCGTCCAGGTCAAAAATAACACATTTATGCTTCACCGTCAAAGTTTACCACAAAATAATGTTAAGGTCTTGTATTTTAAAGAAGATAAACTAGACTGATCAAAGAGGAATAAATTTTTATGGCGCTAAGGAGAAAAATATGAAAAATTGTATTGCGGTTCTTGCGGTTCTTGCCCTTGCCGTTTCGTGCGGCTCCTATGACCTCTATGTTTACAATTCCAAGGGCGAAAACGCCCAAAAATTCGAGGCAATGTGTAAAGCGTACACTGACCAGACCGGCATACGGATCAAGGCGTTTTCCATTGGCTCCGGCCAGGACCATATGGAAACCCTGCGGGCCGAGATGAACGCGAAAAACAAGCCGGTTATTTTTTCCATCCAGGGGCTTAAAGAGCTTGTCGAATGGAAAGAAGGCGGCTTTGTCCAGGATTTAAGCATGGTAAAAGATGAAGCGTTTGCCTCTTTGGTCTCGGGTATCGCGCCGTCCCTGCGCCTTGGCGTCGGCGGCTCGACAAACTACGGCATACCCTATAACGTGGAAGGCTACGGTTATATCGCCGACAGGGACATGCTCGGCGCGCTTTTTGGCGCGGAAAATGTCGACAAACTTGTCGCCGGCATTACAACAGCCTCGTATGACGAATGGGAAAGGCTCATACGGGCGATTGACGCCTGGATACGGTCTCCCCGCGCCGCCCGGGTTACCCTTTCGGGCGCTTCGTACGCGTTTCTTCCCGCAAAGGAAGGACCGGCGGCGAACCTTACCGGGGTTTTCGCGGTTATGGGCGCGGAAAAATGGACCTATGGGGATCACTTTATCAATGTGGCGCTTAACGCCGTATTCAGCTCGGCAAACGACGCGTTTACCGCCGACGACAACAAGATTCGCTCCGGACGCCCCGCTTTTGTAGATTACGCGCGGGCGCTGGATCTTAAAACACGGTATCTTGCGGGAAAGGACGGGCCCGCAGTACGGAGCCAGGATTTTGTATCGTCCGCGAATTTTGGCTATGAACAGACGGTTAATATCTTTGCCGAAGGAAAAGCGGTGTTTTTTAAGCAGGGAAACTGGGCCTACGGTAATATTGCCGACGCGAACGCCGGAATGGCCGAACGGCTCGTCTTTCTTCCCGTTAAAATGCCCCTTGCCCCCGCGGACATTGTCCGTGGAGACGGCATGACGGTAGAAAGGCTTAATTCTTCAATTCCGGTTTTTGTGCCGAATTATTACGCGGTAAACGCGCTCAGCAGCGAAAAAGAAAAACAGATGGCCTACGACTTTCTTGTGTGGCTTAATACGTCGGACAGCGGCAAAAAATTTATCGTAGAAGAGTTTGCGTTTATTCCCTATAACGCCGATCCCGCCGTAACGACGGTTCCCAATTCGCTGGGAAACTCGATTATCTCCTACCTTAAAGACGGCAGGATTCTGGGCGCTCCCTATCACGGCGCTCCGGCTTCATGGTCGGGAGATGTTGTAGGGCTCTACCTTATGGAAAACTACCTGACAAAAGCGGTCTGGACCGATGCCGACTATCAGGCGATAGCCGATTACGCGGTTGACCAGTGGATTAAACTAAAATAAGATAAAGACGCAAAATAAAAATTTTGTCTATCTTGTAATTTTGGAGGCGCGATGGAAATCTACCGGAAACGTTTTTGGGTGTTCGTGGTTCCGGCGCTTGTTCTTTACGCGGTTGTAATTCTGCTTCCCTTCTTTATGGGGCTTTTTGACAGTTTTACCGCCTGGCGCGGTACCTACTATTTTGACAGCGGAACGGGGGGCAGGGCCGCTTCGCTGTGGAAGTCGCTGGTTGGTTTTGCCAATTACCGGGCGGCCTTTTATGACGAGCGCTTTGTACGCTCGATCTGGTATACGGTGCGCTACACTGTTCTTGCGGTAATTTCGATCAACGCGGCTTCTTTGGCGCTTGCCCTTCTGGTAAATAAAATCGCAAGGGCGGCGGGAATTTTCAGGACGGCGTTCTTTCTTCCCAATATGCTGGGAGGGCTGGCGCTTGGTTTTATCTGGCAGTTTATTTTTCAAATCATCTTTACCGATTTGCTTTTTGGGCCGAACGGTTTTTTGCACCTTGAATTTTTGCGCTACATGACCCAGGATTCGGTAAAGGCGCTTTTCGCCCTTATGCTGTTAAGCACCTGGCAGACAGCCGGTTATATGATGATTATTTACATCGCGGGGCTTAATAATATACCGCGCGACCTGTACGAGGCGGCTTCCATAGACGGCGCTTCGCCCTGGCTGACCTTTCGTAAAATCACCGTGCCCATGTTAATGCCTTCGTTTACCGTGGTGTTTTTTATGACCCTTGCCAACAGTTTTAAGCTTCTTGATCAGAATGTCGCCCTGACAGACGGCGAATTTAACACGCGCATGCTTGCCATGCAGATACTGCGTACGGTAAAGGACACAACGCCTCCCGATTACGGCAAAGCCCAGGCCCAGGCGGTGATCTTTTTTATCATGATCGCCGTAATTACCCTTAGCCAGGTGGCGTTTACCAAAAAGCGGGAACTGGAGGCATAATGGCGGATCGTTATTTTTTTAGAAAAAAACTGGGAATAGCCGGCGTATACGTCCTCCTGACCGCCGCCGCCGTCTATACGCTCGCGCCCCTGTGGTTTCTCTTTGTTAATTCGTTTAAAAGCCAAAAAGAAATTATTGACGATCCGCTGGGATTCCCCGCGCGCTTTGATTTTCAGTATATCTTTCGCGCGATGAATGAAATACATTTTTTTACGGCGCTTGGCATTACCGCGTTGATTACGGTTCTGTCGGTAGGGCTGATCGTGCTGGTTTCTTCAATGGCCGCCTGGCTTATGGTGCGCAGCAAAACAAGATGGTCCATGCTGATTTTTATGGCGTTTACCGCGGCAATGCTCGTTCCCTTTCAGGCGATTATGTATCCGCTGATACAGTTTTTTGACAGCCTTGGATTAAAAAACGCGGGCGGCCTTGTAATTATGTACGGCGGTTTCGGGCTTTCAATGTCGGTTTTTCTTTATCACGGTTTTATTAAAAGCGTGCCAAAGGGAATAGAAGAGGCGGCGTTGATCGACGGCTGTAACGCGTTCCAGATATTTTTCTTTATTGTCATGCCGCTCCTAAAATCAATTACCGTTACGGTTATTGTTCTTAATACCATGTGGATATGGAACGATTATCTTTTGCCGTTTTTGGTAATTGGCAATTCACCGCAAAAAACCCTGGTTCTGGAATTATATTTCGCGCGGATTACCGCGGGGCAGTTTGGCAATCCCTGGCAGTTAATTTTTCCGGCAGTGCTTGTTTCAATTATTCCCATCGTAATCTTTTTTCTCTTTTTGCAAAAATTTATTGTAAGGGGAATCAGCGACGGAGCAATCAAAAGTTAATGCGCCGGGCGCGGACAGTTCCGGGGAATCCGGAATGTACGAGACGCGCCCGCGTTACGGCGGCGTTCTGTTTCCGCTTGCCTCTCTCCCCGGTCCCTGCGGGATCGGGGACCTGGGAACCCCGCTGCGGCAGTTTGCCGCTTTTCTTGAAACATGCCGCGTAACCCACTGGCAAATACTTCCCCTGGGTCCTACCGGATACGGCAATTCCCCTTACGCGGCCCGTTCCGCCTTTGCCGGCAGCGAGATCCTCATCGATCCCGAAGATCTGGCGCAAAGGGGCTTTATCGGCAAAAAAGAGCTTGTATCGCTCGCGTCGCGCTTTACCGCGGCCGACGCCGAGCGGGTCAACTACGAAAAAGTCCTGGCGTATAAACTGCCGCTCCTAAAAAAAGCGGCCGCGGCGTTTTTGTCGGATGCCGGCAAACATGACGCTGTTTTTTCGTGCGAACAATTTGAAATATTCTGCGAGCGGGAGGCGTACTGGCTGTCCGATTACGCGCTCTTTCAGGTTCTGTACGAATCGTATAACGACGCGCGCTGGCATACCGTGTGGGATGCCGCTCTTGCGCGGCGCGATCAGGGGGCGCTTAAAAAAATTCGCGCGCAAAAACAGGACGAAATACGCGTATGGTACGCGCTTCAATATTTTTTTGACTGCCAGTGGAAGGCGGCGAAAGAAGCTATAAACGCCAGGGGAATTAAACTTATCGGGGATATTCCCATTTTTGTAGCCCCGGACAGCGCCGATTCCTGGAGCAGGCCGGATCTTCTTTGGATGGATCAGGGCGGCTATACGTTTGTTTCCGGCGTTCCCCCCGACTACTTTAGCAGGACCGGGCAGTTATGGGGCAACCCGGTGTTCGCGTGGGAGGCGCACAAAAAAGAACAGTACCGCTGGTGGAAAAACAGAATTAAACGCCTTATGGACCATGTAGATCTTTTTCGTATCGATCACTTTCGGGGTTTTGACGAATATTGGGCGGTGCCCGCCGCCTGCAAAACAGCGGAAGCGGGCGAATGGAAAAAAGGGCCGGGCGCCGATTTTTTTGAATCACTTAAAGCCGAACTGGGACCCCTGCCGGTGGTGGCCGAAGACCTGGGTTTTATGACAGAGAGCGTAAAAAAGCTTCGCGACGACCAGGGGTTTCCCGGAATGAAAGTATGCCAGTTTGGTTTTGAAGACATGAAGAAGGGAATTCTTGACGCGCGCCACCTTTTTTTGCCCCACAATTACGGTTATAACTGGGCCGCGTACACCGGCACCCACGACAATGACACGAGCGCCGGCTGGTTTGATTCACTGGAGGAGGCGGACCAAAAAACAGTCGCCGCCTACTTTAACGTTAATTGGACGTCTTCGCCCCTCGGCGCAAAAATCGCGTCCGCCATGGTCCGCGCTGTGCTGGCAAGCCGTGCCGCTTACGCGATAATTCCGCTGCAGGATATACTCGGTCTCGGCGCCGCCGCCCGGATCAACATTCCGTCAACCTGTACCGAAAAAAACTGGTCCTGGCGGCTGCCGTCGACGCCGTCCGCCGGCGTTGCCAAAAAATTCGCAAAGCTGCTTTTATTATATTCGCGCGCGCGAATTTTTTAGGCCGGCTACTCAAAAAGGACGCCGAGCCATTTGTCAATCTGGCTTACCTCTTTTTCTATTTGTCCCAATTGAACGGCGCTGGTTGTTTCCGCGACAAGCCAGCGCCGGGGGACGCCCTCCGCGTCATTCATGGGAAAGCGCGCGCCCGTTCCGGCGATGAGCGCGAGGCCCATTGCGTGGCTGTATTCGCGCGACACCATTATCGCGGCGGAAATATTGGCCTGCTCCAGAATAATCGCCCAGAGCATTGCGCGTGAATCGCAGTCGCCCCGGCCTTCGGTTGCGGCGCTTACCAGGTTTACAAAATCGCTCCCTGTTCTGTCGCGCTCGTAGGTAAAACTTTGCACCCAGGCAAGCGCCTTTTCGCCGGTAACGCGTTCCCGCGCCTCGCGGCTCTCTCCGGTTCCGCCTTTATTTTGATCTACAAGCCAAAAACGCTCCAGCGAAAACGCCGCGTATTTAAGACGATCAAAGGAATCGCGGTAAATGGCGCGGTAAAAACGCAGCAGCGCTTCCTGCCAAAGTTCCGATTCGGCATAAAGTTTTAACACAAAAAATTCGCGGTCGACAAGCGATTGGGCCGCTTCGGCGTCATTTTTACAAAAAAGGGCGCTGCCGGCGTTTCCCGCCAGGCGTACCTCTTCCAGTTTTCCCCGGGGCCAGGCAAAGCTGGTGACCGGCCCGGGAATAAAGGGGTCTTCGTCGCCCGCGCATACCGAGTCAAGAATCGAAAGATGAAGCAAAGCGGCGTCCGCCCGCTCGCCGTAGGAAAGTACGGCTAAAGCCGGTTTTATTCCCGCCTGCGGCGTCAATTCGACGCAGAGCGCCCAGCCCAAAAGGCGTGGATTACCCGCTCGTATATCCAGCTCGATTAACGCCGCTTTTTTTCCGTTGTATTCAAAAAATTCGGTTTCGCCGTGATTGGAAAGTTTTTGGTTTATTTCCCCTGCCAGAGTTTCAATTGTTTTATTCTGATATACCGCCGTATCCAGATTTGTACCAAGGAGCGAACTAAACGAAAAACTGTTGTTTCCTTCGCGGCTGTCAAGCCCGTAACCGGCGGGCAAATCCAGGCGAAACCCCCAGGCGGGCGATCTGATCGGATCCGCAAAACCCGCGCCGGATGCAAGAATAAACATATACGCGCAAAAACAAACGTAAAACCGGAGTATCCTTTTCATATAAAAAAGTATACACTATTTTCAGCGGTTTAGGCAGGATATGGAATGAAATTCCCGGATATTATTTATGAGGATGAATATATACTGGTGCTCAACAAACCTTCGGGTCTGGCTGTGCAGGGCGGCAGCGGCGTCGCGGTCTCAATGGACGACATGCTAAAAAAATTATCGCCCCGGCCGCTTCTGGTACACCGGCTTGACAGGGATACGTCCGGCGTACTTATTACCGCCAAATCCGCGCGCGAAGCGGCCCGCTGCGAGGGCGTTTTTTTGTCGGGCGGGGCCGGCAAACACTACCGCGCCGTCTGCGCCGGAGAGCCGCCGCAGACGGGAATAATCGCCGGCGGCCTTACCGTGCGCGGCAGGGAAAAATACGCGCATACCTCGTTTACCCTGGTTTCTTCGGGGGACCTTGCCGCCCTTTTTAACAAAGAAGAAGAATTGGGCCGTTATTCCCTGCTGGAAATTACCATCACCACCGGCCGCATGCATCAGATTCGCCGCCAGCTTGCCGCCTCCGGCTGGCCGGTTTTGGGCGATGATAAATACGGAGATTTTTCTTTAAACAGGCGCTTAAAAAAAAGCATAGGCGTAAAGCGTCTTATGCTTCACGCGTACATGCTTCGCTTTCCGGCCGCCAACGGCGCGATGCTCGAATTCCGCGCCCCAATCCCCGGCGCGTTTCTTCCGTATCTTAAACCCGCCGCAGGCGGCTAAATTTCCCCTTGCAGTTTTTTTCTTTTTTAGGTAAAATTCCCCCATGTACAGTGGTTTTTCGCTCAAGCTGCCGTCGCCCAGCCCTGCCGGGGTTTTTCTCCCCGGCTTGCCGGATAAAAACTACTCTTTACATACTCCAAAGGGGATTTTACCCCCCCCCCCCCCTATAATTCCGACAGGAATACTAGGATATAAAAAGCAAAAATTCTCTTTATTCCCCATTAAAAGACCTTCCCGGGCATTCAGAGGGGCTTTCCCTCCGGGTGGGCTCTCAACAACACTACTACAGCCGCAGAAGGTGATGTTCCCTGGGAAGTTGGTGGTAAATGGGCGAGTCGTTTCTTTCTTGACGCCGGCAAAAACAAACTCACCCAAGGTGGTGATGATCTTACCGACGTCTGGATCAAACAGTGAGGGGACGGGGCCACCGGTAAATGCCCTTATTCCGTAACAAAGGTTTTATCCGCACTGCGGTTGAAACAAAGATTTTACAGCGGGTAAAACCGCAAAGAGGAGGAATGTTATGGGTCTTTTTGGAAAAAAGAAAATTTGTCCGAATTGTGGAAAGAAAGTTGCTGAGGAAGCAGTTGCTTGCCCTAAATGCGGTCACAAGTTTGTTGGCGATCTCCTCGGGACAATTCTTGACGTAGCGGGTGGATTTCTAGGCGGATTTATAAACGGTTATAACGCGACAAGATACGATGACGATGATTAACATTTAGGCAGGGCAAAGGTTCCAGGCACCGAGCGTCAGTTTTTGCTGAACGGAAAACGGTGATCGACAAACACTTTGCGTAATCGACATAAATCAGGAGGATCACATGCGAAATGTAACCAATGAAGAAGCGGGGGCGGAGTACGAAAAATATTCCAGCCGGGTAACAGAGGACGATGTTGGCGACATCCTTTCCAAGGAAAAAGATGTCATGAACAAGGCGCACGGCCCACTGGCAAAGTTTGTCGAGGATATTAAACTCCTGTTCGCACTTGTCAAAGACTATGCCAATGGAAGTTACCGGAAACTGCCCTGGACAACCATTGCGGGCATTATCGGGGCACTCATCTACATCTTTTCCCCCATCGACCTGATACCGGACATCATTCCAGTCATTGGACTTGTGGATGACGCCGCCGTTCTGGCCTTCTGCCTCAAATGTGTTCATGTGGATCTGCAGAACTACAAGAAGTGGAAGCAGTCATGATTACGATTACGGATAAGAAAGCGGATGCGGAACTCAAGAAACGCTCACGCAAAGTCAAAACGAATGACATCGGTGGTGTTCTGAGCAAGAGAGACTCCGGTGAGCCGGCGAAATTTATTTCGAACCTCAAGTGTACAGGTAAAAGACATGATAAGATTACTCACCGATACCGCGATAGACATTACTTGTGGCGGTATTCACAGCAGCGGCGAAAAAGCGCTTATAACGATCAACGCGAAAGCGCAAAGAAGCCTCGCCGTCTCCGCCGTACTTAACGGCATAATGCTGTTCTGCGCCGCCATTTCCGCAATTTTTTTGCGGGAACTGAAGGGAGCGGGGATTCTCCTTGCGGCGCTTATCAATTATGCGGTTTTAGCCAGGGCGCTGTTCAGTTTTCTCCGGTTTTGCCGTACCATACTAATTCCATACCGGAAAATCATTAGCTTTTCACTCCTTGTATTTCTGGGTAGTCTCAGAACAACAAAGTCCGTAAAATTTTCAATACAGGATACCATCCTCTTCGTCATAGACTATTTCTACGAAGATAAAGTTCCGTCTTTGCTCAAGGCCGCACACCGGATCGCCTCAGACGCCGGTTTTATTAAAAACCGTGATGAAATAAAAGATATGGCAGTAACCAGGTTCTACCCCCTCATCTGCCGCTTCCTCCGCGTGGTGCTGCTTTACAACATTCTGCTCTTTAGCTTCTGCTATGGCCTTTTGGTTTTTATCGCCAAACGTTTTGTCATTGGAACCATGCTCAGTATGAATTTTGTTGATTTGTACGCCTATCCCTTTGTGTATACGCCATGAACGTATCTTGCTTCCCCGCCGCAGAACGCCCCCTCAGCTCCCGGCTTGAGGCATTAATGGTAGACTGGCAGCGGGAGCTTGCACAAAGCAAAGTAATATTTCGCGGGGACGGCAAGGAATATTCCGGTGCCGATTATTTTTGCTCCGACGGCTTTTTCCCCTACTATACCCGGCAAAAAACAAAAATACTTTTTATAGGCCGCGAGGCGGTGGGCCTGTCGGGGCTTGATTATATTGATGTACTGTATACCGCCTACAAACAAAACAACGTAGGTGGAAAAACAGTAAACGCCCACGCTACAGCGGCCAGGCAGTTTTATCTTGCCTACGGCATATTACATGGCGGCGAAATACCCTGCGGCGAAGTACCCCGCGCCAGTGAGCTGGCAAAAACTTTTGGAACGGCGGAGGGCATTAGTTTTGCTTTTATGGAATTATCAAAATACTCAAATGATGCGGATGACGCCGGCCGGCGCAGAGACGCCGGATTGATGACACGCTTTCTGCAAGACTCCCATCTTGAAAAACGCAATTTTGTACAGGAAGAATTGGCACTGCTTGAACCGGACATCATACTTACCATGAACCTGTGGGACGCGGGAATTGAACAATCCCTTGTCGAATCGGCATTAGGCAAAGTGTGTTTTATAGAGTCGCCGGAACCCGCCATATCGGTAAACCTGCTCCCCATCAATGGACGCGATGTGCCACTCATCGACCTCTGGCACTTCTCCAGCCGTAAAAATACCGAGAAGGATTTTTACAATCCGGTAATGCGGGTATGGCGGGAGCATCGTCAATTTATCCATAGATAAAATTACTTTGTTATCCATGAGCTGGTAAGGGATATCCATAAAGGATCGCATCAGTAATTGACAGAAGGCGGTTTACCAGTTACCCGATTTTCCGGTCAAATACGTGGTAATTCATCTGCGGAAACAGGGGGTGTTTTTTTTCCAGTTCGGTAAGCCATTCCGTGCTGATATAATTACTCCCCAGCGCTTCATAGATGGCGGTTAAATTCAGGAGCGCGCTCTCAATTTCCCTGCGGGCAAATTCGGCGCTTTGCCGTGTTTTACAGGCGGGGTTGAGCATTTTCGCCCAATCGGAACTTTGCGCCAGCAGCACTTCACGGGCCGCCTGGTTAAGCGCCCGCTCCTTTAGGCCGGTGTCCGCGGGAAAGCGCTCGGTCATGCTGATCATCCGCTGTAACGCGCGGAACAGGTGGCGGTAAATCCAGTCATTGGACGCGTCCAAAAGACATTCCGAATAATTTCCGTCAAGGGCGGACGCCGATCCGGGCACGGCGGCGGCGAGGGATCCGCAGTCCGCGGCATAATCGCCCGGAGCGCAAAGCGCGACCGCGCCGCTGTCTACCGCGCCCGATATTAAATTTTCCAAAAAAATCATTCCTTCGTGCCAGCGTCTTCCCAGATCGTCAGCGTTAAACACACAAAGGTTTACGCCCTGTTTTTCTGTTTCCGCGATACGTCTGTCCAGAAAAACCGCCGCATGGGAAGCGGCAAGCGCCCGTGCTTCCTGCGCCTGGTAAAGAACGCCGGTGTTTTTGCCGTGCCAGTACCGGTAGCCGGTGGCGTGGCGGACGCCGTCCGAATCAAGACCGCCCAGGACATGCGACGAAAGTTCAAAACCGGCGTCCAAAAAATGCCGGCGGTACCTGTTTTCCCCGCCGGAAAAATGCAGACAGGCGTTATATTCAGGTTCGTCCTGCGGCGTCGAAAAAACAATTTGTTCAAGATCGCGGCACGAACGCGCGTTTGCCGCCAGCACGATCAGTTTGCGGGGAGTTTGTACGGGCGCGGTTGTTTTTTGCCGGATCAGGACAAAACTTTTTTCGTCCACAATGGTATATAAAAAACGGTAATCGCACAAAAATTTCTCGAGTGATTCTTTCCAGCCCAAATCCGGAAGAAAAAATCCGGCGGAGCTTTTTCCAAAAAGTTTGCGGTGGTATATAAGGCCGGTTTCAATTTGGGCCTGTATCGCCTCGGGTATCGGCGCAAAAAAGGGAAGAAAGGCATGAGTCGCCGAAGTCGAGATTAGTTCAAGCATTCCCTTTTGGCGGAATTGTTCAAAGGCAAAAATAATATCCATGTTGTAACGGGACTCAAGGGCGGAAAGCCGCCCAGTGTCTTCCGCCAGATAAAACGCCGCCAGATCACGCTGGGCGCCGGCGGTGCGCTCCTGTTCACGAATCCCGAATTCGACGCGGGCGCGGAGCCAGCTTTGATACCGCCTCATAAGGCAGGAGTTTTTTAACAGCGTGCAAAGGGAATACCCAAGCACCATGCCTATTTTAAAAGAAACGCCGCGCGCTTCCAAACCTTCAAGCATGGCGAGCAGCGGTAAATACGTGTCGGAAACCGATTCAAAAAAGATTTCTTCTTCGGGAGAAACCGGATCGTTTTTTTGGGGAATGGAAAAGAAGGGATAATGCGCGTTAATAACAAGCGAAAGAACGTTCATTGCACATCCTTAAAAGCGGAAAGGCATTTGGGAAGGGTAAACGGCCTTGAAACGGCAAGCGGGTGTTCCAGGTCTTCCGCGCAAAGTTCCACGCGGTAGGAGGCGCCGTTTTCCGGAAACGCCAAATACCAGGAGTTATCCTCTGTTCCCACCGGCACGCACATGGTTTCCCGGGGTTTTTCCGAAAACCCTTCGCCCGCCCGTTCGGCGGAATGTTCCGCCGGGGCGCACTCCAGAATTTTAAGATAAAAGGAAGTAATTCCCAAATCGGCAAGACGTTCAATATCCTGTTTTTTTATTTCCCAAAAAACAAACGCCCAGCGGGGGTCGCGGGGAAGCACTTCGATAAAGGTAACATTGTAAAAACGGGGCAGGGCCGCCCCTTCGTTTATGGGCCGTTCTTCCAGCGCCCCGCCTTGATCTTCATCATCCTCGCTGTTTTCAAGCAATTCCCGGATAATAAAAACACGGTCAAGATCGGGGGGAAGGTCAAGCCCCAGGCTGTCGGCCATAATGAGTAATTCCCTCTCGGTCATGGCTTCCAAACGGGTTTTTAGCTGCGCGGTTTTTTCGGTCATCTGCTCCGGTCCGGTTTCGATCATGGGGAAAAGGGCAGTTTATGTCAATCGTCCCGGAGGGCGGTCATCCTCCGGCAGGAACGCTTGACCAACTCCCCTAACTGCGCAAAGATAGTGGCAGCCCGGTTGGATTCCCGCACGTTAAACGCCCGCCCGTCAAATGCCGAAGATCAAGGGGGAGATTGTAATGATACCAAAATACGCGCCTCTGCTTTTTTTGACGCTTTTTTGCCTTCCCCTTGGCGCCCAGAACAGGGCCTCGCCCGAAGAGCTGCTCAAAACCGGAATAAGTCTCTATGGCGAGGGGAAATTTGCGGAAGCGGCCGTCGTGCTGAATTTTGCCGCGCTTGACAGCGGGGTCTCAAACGCCAAAACCGCCGAAGACGCGCTTTACTGGAAGGCGATGGCCCAGTTGTCGGGGGGCGAATACGAAAAGGCCCTTGACGGCTTTGACGCGCTGGCAAAAAGGGGCGTCCGGCAGGAAGATATTCCCTATCAGCGCGGGCGCTGCCAGTATTACCTGGGGAATTATGAACAGGCGCTTGTTTCGCTGGGGTCGTACGCTTCGGGCGGGAGCGATCCGGCCCGCGCCGCCGCCGCTCACTACTGGATGGGGGAATCTCTTTTGGCGCTGGGACAGCTTGACAAGGCCGCCGACGCGTTTTCGCTGGTAGTCGAGCGTTACCCGTCAAGCGTTAAATACGAGGCCTCAAAATACCGGCTTGATGTTATCAATCAAAAAAAAGTAGAAGCGGAGCTTTTGGCCATTCTTAAATGGAGCCACGAAGAATCGCTCAAAAATATGGAAGAATACCAGCGGCGCGAAAAAACCTATGATGAGGCAATCCGCGCGTACCAGGAGCGTTTGGGCATACTGATCGGCGAATCAGAGGCCGCCGGAGATGAGCAGGTCATTGCCGAACTGGAAGCCAACCTGGACGAAGCTTCGCGCGCGCTGGAAGAAATGCGGCAGACGCAGCCGGCGGGCGGCGTCCCGTTTGTCCAGCCAAAGACCGATGCGGACCGTACCATACTTTTACTTGAATTAAAGGCCGCGGTGCTTGAGTTAAGCAATAATCTTAACAAACGGCTTAACGGGGAAAAATGATGAACGTAAAAAAAATACTGTGCGCCGTAACGTTCGCCGCTGTTTTGGGCTCGGGCGCGTCCGCCGCGGAATATGTCGACGGCCGCATACGGCTGGTGCTGCACGAAAGCACCGGGCGCTTTTCGCTGTATTTTATGACCGATATTGCCCGCGAACAGTATGTGCCCTTTTTTTCCGCGGAAGATCCCAGAACCAGTTTTGTTTCGCTTATGGTAAACGACCGCATTTACCGGCTGGGCGAATCTTCCTACTTTCGGTTTCATTTGGCGGGGACGCCTTCAAACCCGGCGTTTGTTTTTGAGTCGCCGTTTATAAAACTTACGCAGGAGTTTACGTTTATCCGGACCGCCGGTTCGGCGCTGACCAACGGGGTGCGGATCACCATATCCATTGTAAACAAGGGCGAGCAGCAGCTTAACGCCGGAATCCGTTTCCTTATCGACACCCATCTGGGCGAGGGCTCCGCCAGTCATTTTTTTACCGAACAGCGCCAGATTGGCTCCGAAACAAAGCTTGATTCCCAAACGGGCGATCATTACTGGGTTTCAAAAAATGACGCCCTTGCCCTTATGGGCGGCGTGTCGGACGGCGCTGTTTCGCGTCCCGACGAAGTAATCTTTGGCAACTGGAAGCGGCTTAACGATACGCCCTGGAAATATAATTATGTGTCAAACCGGAATTTTAATCTTTTGCCCTATTCAATAGGCGATTCCGCCGTTTGTTACTATTTTGAACCGGCGGCCGTTAAAAAAGGCGAAACCAGAATTATCAGCATGGTGCTTGCCTCGGAAGATGAAAACGGCTTTCTGGAGGGCGGCGCCGTTCCTGTCGATATTTCGCGCCTTATCCGCGAAGTGGAAAATACCGGCGACGATTCGCTGCGCGCGGATATTATTACCCTGCGGGACCTCGTTACCCGCATTGACGAATATATTTCTACCGGAATAATTCCCGATGACGAACTTGCCGCGATTGTACTGGTAATAAACAAGCTAAAGTCAAAATACGGACTTCCCTGACAAGGATATAGTGATGCCAAACGATCCGCTCCTGCAGCGGGCTCTTGCCCTTGCCCGTAAAGGCAAATACGAAAGCGCCGTCAAAACACTCGAAGGCGAGGTGTTTCGTTATCAGGAATCGCATCCGTATTATTATTTACTCGGGACAAGCTGCCTTTATGCGGGCGACTTTGGCGGCGCGTTTACCTATTTTAACCGCGCCCGGACCATTAAAATGCGTAATCCCGAAACCCTTTTGGGCATGGCGCTGCTTTTTTTACGCCGGGGCGACACCGACCGGGCGCTGGATCTGTATCTTGACGTGCAGGATATTGATCCCAAAAACGCCATTGTTAAACGGGCCTTAAAACTGCTTCACCGTTACAGCGGCGGGGAAGAGGATTTTTCAGCATGGCTTGAACATACCAGACTTGATAATCTGTATCCGCCGCTTCCTTCGCTGCCGTTCAGGGTGCGGATAAAAGCCGTTCACCTTATTATTATTTTTGCCGCAGCCTCGGCGCTGGGAATCGTCATCGGCGTTCGATCCGTTCCCAAAGCGGCAAGGCCGGGCATGGAAAGCAGCGTTATGGAGGCCGCCGAACTGGAATTCCCGCTGGATATGCAGGGATCGTTCCGCTATGTGCTTACCCGCGGACAGGTTATTGACGAGTACCGCGAGGCCCGTGATTATTTTAACGACTACCATGACGAAAAAGCGCGGCGTATTTTAAACCGTCTTCTTGAATCAAACGCGTCGGCGGCGGTTAAAAACAAGGCCCGTCTGCTTGAGTCCTATCTGGAAACCCCGGGCTTTGACAATCTTAAAGACTTTTTTACCTTTTCCGAAGTTTCAGGCGATCCGGTTCTGTACCGCAACTGTTTTGTCCTGTGGCGCGGAACGGCGGCAAATGTGCAGAATCAGGCGTCAAAAACCGTGTTTGATTTACTGGTAGGTTACGATACAAGAAAAATCATGGAAGGGGCGGTAACCATCGAAATTGATTTTCCCGACGGCCCTATCGAAATAAATACGGCTGTTCCCATCGAAGTACTGGGTTCCGTTGTCCCCTTAAACGGCGGCACCTTTATGATTCGCGCCGCCGGCATTCATCAAAGCCCCGCCGCGTAATTACCCGTTACTGGTTAAACAGATTAGGGCTGCTTAAGTATTTTTCCGCGTTAAAATCGCGGAGCAGTTTTGCCATTGAATCGTTGTTCATGATTGTTTTTATTACCCTGGCGGACAGTTCTGTCGAGGGCACCACTTCTAAATTGGGAATGATACATTCTTTTGAACAGGCGACCGTGTCGGTAACCACAACATGGCGCAGCAGTCCTTCTTCCATAAAACTTCTCAGGCGTTCCGCGGCGGGGGCCGAAAACACCGGATGCACCGCCATTAAATTGATCTCGGCGGGTTTAAACGGTTTTAAGGCGTTAATAAGGCTTGCCACAGAGCCGGC
>JAIRYT010000040.1 GCA_031267675.1 Treponema sp.
CGGGTGAACCGGCGTTCTTTCGCCGCGCAACTATTTGACCGGCTTCTTTGTGCGTGTTCTTCTACTTCGACTATTACTTACAAAATGCTTGTTTCGGAGTTATCTTGAGAGTCATATTATTCATTAGTCCAAAAAGGTCTATATTCCGTCCTATACCCTCCAATACAGAGGGGCGGGCAAAAAGAAAATCAGTCATGTAACAAGTATACCCCTGCCTGGCGGTTTTGGCAACCTACCCTTCTGCTGGTTTTTAAGTACCCGGTAATCATGGAACCGGCGGCTTTCCGCGATCAGCCCTGGCGGAACGGTTCAGTTTGTGCCGACCCTGCTCGCCGCTGGCGCCGCAGAACATCTTGACACTAAAAAATTTTTATGGTATCAGTAAAGCTGGTTTGATTGCGGTAAGAAGGTGTTATATCAGCCCGGAATCTTATACCGTTGTTTTCGCCGCTGTAGCTCAGTTGGTAGAGCAAAGGACTGAAAATCCTTGTGTCGAGGGTCCGATTCCCTCTGGCGGCATATGGTTTTGTAATTCCTTATTATACAGGGAATTACAAAACGGCAAGGGTGATCTGTAAAATGGTTTACAAATCTGGAACAACAGGTCGTGTCGTCGTGTCGTCGTGTCGTCAGCGGGTCAGGCGTCCGTTTATAAGACGGCGGAATACCTTTCCAAACGGGAAGCAAAGCTTTCGCGTTTTAACCGGACCACAGACGATAAAATCGCCCCACCTGTGTGTTTCTGTGCCGCTGTAAAGAGTTCCGGCGACAAACCGGACATTTTTGACGTCGATGCGCGGGGGATTTCGCGGCGTGCTCGAGATCGTCCTTGTTTGTTTCATTACAATCATTTTTTTACCGCCTTTACCCTAAATAGTTGATCATAAGTCCGGTACGGAATACACCCAAAAAGAGAAAAAGGTGTAACATAATCCGCCGGATTCGGACAGGCCGCCAGACAATGCGCCTTCCTTAAAATGCGCGCAGCCGGTGCCGATAATACGTATATGACTTCCCTTACGGTCCTGTACGGCATGGACCTTGCCGATGAGGCCTTTGAACCGCTTTTAGACGGAAAAAGCGCCTTTGATCTGGCTCTTGAGCGAGCCTCCGCTTTTGGGAGCGGCAGACGCCTCCTGTTAGCGCCCGCAATAAATTCCCCTTGTTCCGGCTGGGAACGTTTTGAATTGCCCCGGAACACCGTTTCGGAACTTTTAAAAGTCCTGTCGCAGTGGTCAGAAGGCGCCGATCTTGGTTATTTTGCCTGGGCGGATGCGCCGTTTCTTGATCCCGTCCTGACCCAAAAGCTTACCGCGCGCCATTTACAGTATCATGCCGATTATTCCTACGCGGACGGCTGGCCCTACGGTCTTGCCCCCGAACTTCTTGCCCCCGGCGTGGCAGGTATCCTCCATAAGATAGCCGCCGCCGACGGCGAAAAAATGATAACGCGGGACAGTATTTTTAAAATTCTTCAAAAAGATATCAATTCGTTTGACATCGAGACGGAACTTTCTTCCGTGGATTTACGCTATTTACGGCTCTCGTTGACGGCCGATTCAAGGCGAAACCTGCTCGGGTGCCGGCGCTTTGCCGGATGCGATTCAGCCGGGGATGTGGAAAAAATCTGCGTCGATCATCCTGAATTTATCCGGACCCTGCCCGCGTTTTTTCCCATTCAGGTGTCAGGCGTCTGCCCGAAGGAAAAACCGCCGTCCTGCGGCCTTTGTCCCTATCCGGCGAGCGGGCTTCCCCGTGACGGATTTATGGAACCCGGGGTGTTCAGCGGCCTTCTTGATAAAATAAGCGCCTTTGCCGCCGACGCGGTAATCGATCTTTCCCTGTGGGGAGAAGCGGCCCTTCATCCTTATTTTGCGCCGCTGGCCGCAGATGTCCTTGAACGGCCCTCCCTTTCCCTGGTGATTGAAACAGCGTCCGGCGGCTGGGAACCGGACGTTTTACAGGCTATAGCGCAAAACGCCTCGGCGCTTTCCGCGCGCCGTTCGGGTCTGTCGGCGCTTTCGTGGATTGTGTCGGCCTCCAGTACCGATTTGCCCGAATCGGAAAGCCCCGTTGCCGCGCTGGTAAAAAAACTGTGCGCGTATTTTCCCGCGCAAAGCGGCGAAGAAAAAATTTACATACAGACAATCCGCGTCAGGGGAGACGAAGACGCCGTAGAACGTTTTTACCGGGCCTGGAAAAAATTCGCGGCTGACAATCCCGTCGGAATCATCGTTTTAAAATATGATTCATTCTGCGGACTTCTTGCGGATCGCGTGGCGACAGACCTTTCCCCGGTGACAAGGCGTCCCTGCTGGCACCTTATGCGCGATTTTCCCATTCTGCTTGACGGACGGGTTCCCGTGTGCCGCGAAGATGTCGAACTAAAAATGAACGTGTACGGAAACGCGTTTGTGGATGACTTGGCCGCTATTTGGGAGCGGGGAACAGAACGCTGTCTGGCTCATTGTTCCGCCGTTTATTCCGGTCTGTGCGCAAAGTGCGATGAATATTACACCTTCAATTTTTAACCGCGAAATACAATCGTACACGGCGGTCGGCGGAACACGGGCGGGCGGCAATTCCGGTGTTTCCGCGGTGCTGCTAAACCGCGGCGGCCGTTATTCGCGCCGTTCCTTTTTCCAGGAACTGGAAAAAGTCGGTTTTGATTACATTGTCTCGATGGAAGGCGAAGACGAACGGTATGATCTTGAAGAGCTTTCCGGGCGCTTTCCCTTTGTTCGTTTTATTTTTTTACGCGGGGCGTTAAGCGCGGGCGAAATGCTCAACCTTGCCGCACAGGAGCTTTCCAGCGATTTATTTTTGGTTTTCTGGAATGATCAAAAATTATTTAACGGCATTACCGCTTCCAGGATGGCCGGGTATTTTGGCGGCAAACGCCTGTGCACCGCGCCGGTAATTCAAAATTCATCGTTCCGCATGCTTCACACGCTTGTTATTCCCACCATCGAAAAGGGCATGCTAAAAACCATTCAGGAAACGCCCGAGCGCGAAGGCCTCCCCACCCTGTTTCCCCATGACTGGACGGGGATCTATGATCGCAGGCGTTTTTTGCGCGTAGGCGGTTTTGACGGCGCGATTTCAAGCCCTTACTGGCAGTTGATGGATTTTGGTTTTCGTTCTTTTTTATGGGGCGAAGAAATACGCAGCACCCAGCTTTTTCGTTTTGTCCATGACGGCGAATACGAAACAAATGTTACCGTTGATTCCGGCTATCGTCTTTTTTATTTAAAAAATATCGCGCCGGTGTTTCGCGGCGACCACGCGTATCTGCCCCTGCGCAGGTTTCCGGTATTTCTTGCAAAAAGCGGCTGGGATATTTTGGGAAGCTGGCATGAATTTTCCCATGAACGGGCATGGGTCAAACAAAACGCGAGCCGTTTTTCCGTTGACGCGCATACGCTCATTGACAACTGGGAAACCCAATAATGACCGTTCTGGTGCTTCAGGCCCGCCTTGATTCAAAGCGGCTTTCAGGCAAAAGTCTGCTTCCCCTGGGCGGGGAGCCGCTGGTGTTCCGGGTAATGCAGCAGTTGTCGTTTTTAAAAACAGACGCGGCAATTTTAGCCTGCCCCGAAGACTGTAAAACCGAATTTGCCCCGCTTGCGAAGCGGGCGGGTTTTGATATGGTTACCGGTCCAAAAGAGGATGTTTTGGCCCGTTTTTGCGCCGTAATCCGCCGGTACTCGCCCGGCCGCGTTATACGGGCGACGGCCGACAATCCCTTTGTGTTTATTGACGCGGCCCGGTCGCTGGAACAAAGCGCCCGCGCCTTACACGCCGATTACGCCTGTTTTGCGGGAATACCCGCCGGTTCGGGAACAGAATCCCTTGCGGCGGCGGCCCTGCTTGCCGCAGAATCAGAGGCGGACAAAGCGGACGAGCGTGAACATGTCGCGCCTTTTCTTTACCGCCACGGCGAGCGTTTTTTGCTGCACCGTCCGCTGGCGGCGCTCCGGTGGCAGTCGCCCCTGTCCCTTACGGTCGACACACAGGAAGACTACGAACGCGCCCTGGCGCTTTACGACGCGCTCAAGGATAATGAAAATAAAACAAAGGGCGCGCACATTATCGCCGCCGCCAAAATCTGTTTTGGCGATAAATACGGCGGCGATACGTAGATGTATCTTGTTATTCCCGCCTGCGGAGAAGGAAGGGGAGGGGGCCACCTTGTCCGCTCGCTGGCTCTTGTCCGCTCGCTGCGCGCGTACGGCGCAAAAGCCTGGCTCCTGGACAGATGGAACGTCAAGGCAGATTTGCCCGCGGGAGCGGCGCGTCCCGCCGGGGCGGCTTTTGTAAATCTGGGAATCAGCGCCGATCTGTTAATTGAACCGGACGACGCGTCAACGCGCCGCTGGAAACTGCTTGTTTGTGACAATTATAAAAGCGCCAAAGCGGAAATAAGGGAATGGCGAAAATGGGGGCCGCTGCTTGGTATTGACGAAGGCGCGTTTCGCGGTGATTTTGACTTTTTGTTTGATCTGCTTCCCGCGCCCCACAAACACCGGCCCAACCTGATTGACGTAACGCTCAACATCCTGCCCGGCGGCAGGCGCGAATGGGAAACCGCGAATTCAAACGCCGGGCAGCCGGGAAAGCCGCGCGTTCTGGTAAGTTTTGGCGCCGAAGACGCCGCGGGACTAAGCGTGCCGGCGGCAAAGGCGCTGCTTTCCTGGGGCGCGGCGCCAAGCGTCGTACGGGGGCCGCTTTTTAAAGACAGCGGCAGCCCGCTGTTCGCGCGGATACCTGTTTTGGAATCTCCGCAAAATGTACGGGAATTATTCGCCTCGTACGATCTGCTTGTTACCCATTTTGGTCTTTCCGCTTTTGAGGCGCTCTATGCCCGCGTGCCGGTCGCGCTTGTTTCGCCCACCGCCTGCCATAAAAAACTCGCAAAAGCGGCGGGCTTTGTCTTTTTAACGGATCTCCTAAAAAGGCCCTGTTCGCTTGAATACAGTGTAAACGCTTCAATAAAAGCGGCGCGGCGCTGGGGTTTGGACGGGGAAAAGGGCAGCCTTGCCGCCGTGCTTTTACACTGCCGCCCGCGCGTGTTTCGACGGTGTCCGGTCTGCGGAAAACCGGACGGCGGCCGCGCCGTCGCCCGGTTTCCCTGCCGCACTTACCGCCGCTGTTCCTGCGGAACCATCTATCTGGAACGTTTAACGCCGCCGGCCCTTGAATACAACAACGATTATTTTTTTGATTCCTATAAAAAACAATACGGTAAAACGTATCTGGAAGATTTTATAACTATCAAGAAAAACGCCGCCGCGCGCCTTTCGCGGATACAAACACTTGTTTTACCCGCCGGTAAACCGCGCCTGCTGGATATAGGCTGCGCGTACGGGCCGTTTCTTGCCGCCGCCTTTGAGGCGGGTTTTGATCCGCTGGGAATCGATCCGGCGCGGGAAGCGGTCGACTATGTAAAAAACACCCTGGGCTTACCCGCGCTGCACGGCTTTTTTCCCCTTCCCGCGGACAGGGAACAGTCTTTCCAAAATGAAAGCTTTGACGTGATCACCATGTGGTTTGTTATCGAACATCTGACCCGTCCGGATCAGGCGCTGCGGGAAATCCACCGGCTTCTTAAGCCGGGAGGCGTTTTTGCGTTTTCCACGCCGTCCGCTGACGGCGTCTCCGCGCGTAAAAATTTTAACGTGTTTCTGGAAAAAAGCCCTTCGGATCACTGGACTTTATGGAGCCGCCGCTTTTGTGGTAGGATACTGGGGCGTTTTGGCTTTACGCCCGTACAAACCGTCAGCATAGGCCATCATCCCGAACGCTTTCCCGGGGGGGCGGCCGCCAGGTTTCCGCGCGCGCTGCTTGACCGGGTAAGCCGCGTCTGCGGCCTCGGGGATTCTTTCGAAGTATATGCTGTTAAAAAGGAGGGAGCGTGGCAAAACGGATTCTGATACTGGGCGCGGGGGTTATGCAGGGCCCGCTGATTCGCTGCGCGAAGGCGATGGGCCTGGACACCATTGTGGTCGACGCGGACCGCTATGCCCCCATGGCCGAACTGGCGACGTGGTTCTTTCCCATTGATCTTAAGGATAAGGAAAAGATTGCCTCGCTTGCCCGGGGAATCGCCCAAAAAGGCGGCCTTTCGGGGGTTGTTACTGCGGGCACCGATTTTTCCGCGTCCGCGGCCTTTGTCGCCGAAAAACTCGGACTCCCCGGCTGCGGCTACGAGGCGGCGCTTAGAGCGTCCGACAAGGAAAAAATGCGCCGCTGTTTTCGCGACGCCGGCCTTCCTTCCCCGGATTTTGTAGTGGCAGGCGAAGCGCCAAAAAAAAGCGCGATTCCCTTCGCGTATCCGCTGGTGATAAAACCGGTCGACAATATGGGCGCGCGCGGCTGCCGCAGAGTCGATACCGACGCCGAATTAAAAACCGCCGTCAACAAGGCGCTGGAATTTTCGCGGTCGAAGCGGGTGATTATCGAATCGTACATGGAAGGCCCCGAATTTTCGCTTGACGCCATCGTATATCAGGGCGGCGTAACAATCTGCGGTTTTGCCGACCGCCATATTTATTTTCCGCCGTATTTTGTGGAAATGGGCCATACCATGCCCAGTAATCTGGAACAGTCCCAGCAGGACGAAATCATCAATGTGTTTATCCGGGGAATCAGGGCGCTGGGGATTAAGAACGGCGCGGCCAAAGGCGATCTAAAACTTACCCTTAACGGACCCATGATTGGAGAAATCGCCGCCCGTCTTTCCGGCGGCTATATGTCGGGGTGGACCTATCCCTACGCGTCCGGCGCGGATCCGTCGCAGGCGGCAATTTGCATAGCCCTTGGCCTGCCGCCGCAGGGTCTGCGTACAAGCCGCGCCTGGACCAGCGCCGAGCGGGCGTTTCTTTCGATACCGGGGGCGGTTCGCCGCCTGCAGGGCATTGACGAGGCAAAGGCCGTTCCCTATGTAAAAGATATCTTTGTGCGGGCCGCGCCCGGGCTGGAAATGAGTTTTCCCGAAAACAATATTTCCAAGGGAGGAAACATTATCTCCTGCGCGCCCGATCGCGAAGCCGCCGTCAACGCCGCCGAAACCGGCGCCCGTAAACTGCTTATCCAGCTGGAAGCGCCCCATCCGCTTACCAGGGCGTTTTTGGCGGCCAAAAAGAATACGTTTCCCCCCTCGGCCTATAGTTTGGACAGAGCCCGGCAAAACGCGCTCAAAAAAATACCCGAAACAAACATGGCGGGCGCGGAAAAACACCTCAAACCCGATGAGCTTTCCCGCCGGAACGCCCGCCTTGAACACGCCCGTATTTATCCGCTGCCCGCGCTGCTGGAATCTGATCTGCGCGGCGATTACTGCGGGCGCGGCGTTTTGGAAAGCCTTGACGCGGTAAGGGATTTGCTGGGGCTTTCCCTGCCCCTGGGAACAGAGCCGCCCTTTTTGGGCCGCAGTTTCTGGTCGGCGCTCGTGCGGGGCGGCTATCAGGGCGCCTGCTATTACGCCGAATGTACCGCGCTGGGCCGTTGATGCCGTGTTTTACGCCCAGGGGCGTTTTTTCGTTTGCCGCGCTGGTTCTTGTTTTCTCTGTTCCCTGTTTTGCCCAGGCTTCCCGCGCGGGCCGTATTTACAGCGTGGAAGAGGTTCAAAACGAATTCGGCGATCTGTACTGGGATTCTTTTTTTCAGTCCGGCGCTCTGATCCGGGGCGGACACCGGCTTAGCTTCTACGCCGGCGCGCGGGGGGAACCGGGAAAAGCGCTGCTTGACGGACGCGAACTTATTTCCCTTTCGGCGCCCTACCTTGAAGGCGGCAGACTGCTTTTTCCCTCATCATTTGTGGAGCCGGTCAGGGCCGCTTTTTCGCGTATCGAAGAAGAAGACCGGACGCGCTTTCGCATTGCGGCGGTTATTATTGATCCCGGCCACGGCGGCAAAGATTCGGGCGCGGTGGGAACACACACGGTAAACGGCAAAACGCTGCGTTCGGTGGAAAAAGACATCACCCTGGCCGTCTCCAAAAATCTTTCAAATTTGCTCGCCGCCCTGTATCCGGATAAACGTATTCTGCTTACCCGTACCGGCGATACGTATCCCACGCTGGAAGAACGGGTAAACATAGCGAACGCGGTAAGCCTGCGCGAAAACGAGGCAATCATTTATATTTCGATACACGCCAACGCCTCGCTCAACAGAACGGCGCGCGGCTACGAGGTCTGGTATCTTCCCCCGGAAACCCGCCGCACCCTTATTGACCGCGAAAAATACGCCGATTCCGAAGAAGTAATTCCCATACTAAACGCCATGCTGGAGGAGGAATTTACCTCGGAAAGCACGAGCATTGCCCAATTCATCCTTAACCGCTTTACAGAAGCGCTGGGAAACCGGATACCCTCGCGGGGACTTAAAGCGGAAAACTGGTATGTGGTCAGAAACGCCCGCATGCCCGCCGTACTGGTCGAACTGGGCTTTGTTTCAAACCCCGAGGACGCCCGGCTTATGGCAAGCGACGAGGGCTTGAAAACTTTTTCGGATGCGTTGTATAAGGGAATTGTCGATTTTGTGGGAGAATTCGAACGATCGGGGGGCTATGTCGCTCCCTAAACCGCCGGTTTACCGGCCGGCGAATAATTCGGAGGTTTATGGACATTTCGCTTTTTAAAATTTTACGCCGTCTGGCCTATCTAATAGTAATAAGCGTTTTTGCCTTTATCGAATTGGGCAAGGGGAGCGCCCGCCGGACCTTTGAATTCTTTACCTACAACACCGGTCATTCGGTGGTTGAGGACCGGGTGCTTCTTAAAGCCGATTCCAGCGAGCTGAATCTGCGTTATTATGTAGAAGAGGCGCTGCTGGGTCCGGTTTCCCTGGATTTTGCCCCGCTGCTTAACGAAGGCAGCCAGCTTCGTTCGCTTATGCTCAGGGAAAAGACGGTTTATGTCGATTTAAGCGGCGAGGCCGCGCTTCCCGTTCAGGGCGGAGCCGAAGTTTTTGACGGCCTGCTGGCTTTGAACCGGGGAATCAGGCGTAATTTTGATACGGTTTCCGATGTGAAGCTTTTTATTAACGGAAATGAAGTGTTTTTTGAGGAATTCCGGGAGATCTTTGGATAGACTCTTGACAAACTTTATGAAAACACTATATTCTTATGTATCTTGATCTTTAATAACTGGATTGCAAAGGAGTTGTGAATGAAACGGATATTCATTCTTTTAACCATCGCGCTGTTGGCGGCCGGGGGATTGTTTGCTGAAGAGTCGGTACTCATAGACTTTACCAAGCTTGGTGCTGATATTATTCCCGATCCTTCAACACCGGAAGGGGAACAGGCCGTGATGACCCAAAACAGGGGCACCGTCATGGACTACGGCGCCGTCGCCGGCGGCAGTTTTACTGATGAACAAAAGCGGATTATGAAGACCTCGCTCGCCATCAGGAACTGGACCGTTCTCCTCGCGTCGTCCTCACGGACGGTAAACCGCGAGGTGCTCACCTATGCCGAGGAAGCTCAGTCCAAACAATACGGCACCGTGCTGGGTGTAAGGATTAACTTTCCCGTGGAGCCCTGGAATTCCTGGGCTTTGATAAAACCTCCCTTTGATATTCCCGCGTTTGAACCCGCCGGTACCGTCGATGACGACGGCAATATTACCGGAGAGGAATCCAATGTTATGGCGCTGTCGCGCTTTGAAGGTCCCGACGAGGACGGCGACGGACGGCCCGACTACGGTCTCGGCGTGGTAAAGAATGTCGGAACGATTAAAGCGGTTTCCGTACGGGTTTACGGACTGCAGTTTCCCCACAGCCTTTCATCGGTGCTTATTAATAACCAGGGCGAAGAAAAGACCGTGTTTATGGGCTACCTTGGATTTGACGGCTGGGGAGATCTTACCTGGGACAACCCGGCGTACATTACCGAAGTGCGGAACCGCGAAGTACGGCTTGTTCCCCTGTATCCCAACAGCACTCCGTTTGTCAAATTCGGCGGATTTCTTATCAAGCGCGACGCGGACAAGGTCGGCGGCGACTGCATTGTTTATTTCCGCGACGTAAAGATGATCTATGACAAGGCGGTTCTTGATACCGATCCGGATATTGACAACGAAGGCCTCTGGAAGATTATTCAGACCCGCGAAGAAGCCAAGAAGAAATGGGAAATGGAGCAATTTGGCCAGACCCAGATTCTGCGCTATATTGAACAGCAGAAGCAGGCTACCGAAAGGAGCTTTACTCCTTCGCCGGACAGCGGTCAGAATCAGAATCAGAATTAGGTAAAGACCGTCTTAAATCGTTACGATTTTGCATGATTACAGGCCGTCTGGTTTTCAGGCGGCCTGTTTTTTGGAACAGGCGTTAGGAGAACATGAATAGACTGCCGGATCGCAAAGTCCTTCAAGCCCGATATGACAGTACGCAAAAAGCGCGCCGCCTTGTTATCCGGGATCTTTCCGAAATGCTGGAAGAGCTTTTTGGGCATTTTTCATCGCCGCCGCTGGTCAAGGTACGGCAGAAAGAATTTAATTCATACTACCAAAAATATTTACGCCTTCTTAAAAACGGTCTTGAGCCGGAAATCGCCGATTTGGTCGGACTGCGGGTAATCTGTCCGTTTTTGGGGGATCTTGAAGCGGCCGAACAGGTTATCAAGGAGCATTTTTCGGTTACCGAACTTGATAAAAAAGGCTCCCGCTTTAGTTTTAAGGAATTTGGCTACGAATCGATACATTTATTGATCGAAATTCCGCCCGATTTGCTTAAAAAGCACGGGGACTGCATGTGTACCGGCGCCGAGGTCCAAATTCGCACCATACTGCAGGATGCCTGGGCGGAGGTCGAACACGAACTTGTCTACAAGGCGGAATTTACCCCCTTTGACGACCCCATGAAACGCAAACTTGCGGCGGTGAACGCCAGCCTTTCGCTTGCCGACAGTATTTTTCAGGAGATACGCAGCTACCAGCGGCAGCTTAACGGCGAGATGGATAAACGGCGCGATTCGTTCTATCGAAAAATAGAAGAGGCCACCGACGGTCTTTTGTTTGAGGACGAGGCGGAAAAGGCGGTGGAGGCGAAACTGCCTTCGCGCGCCGATGAAAAAGCGACGATTGACGATCTGCTTCTTAACGCGCTTTATGCCCACAATAAAAACCTGTTTGAAGAAGCAATTGGTTTTTACAGCCGTATACTCAAAATGAAGTGCGATGATTCGGTAACTTCGCTGATCTACAAGCACCGGGGAATGGCCAATTTTGCCCAATCCCGCTATGACGAGGCGGTTGAAGACTTTAGCAAGTCGCTGGAATTTGATCCCAGGTCCTACAAGGCGGCCTATTACCGGGGCGTGGTACATTCGGTGCAGGGCGAGTATGAAAAAGCGATAGAGGATTTTACCGTTTCGCTAAAAATCAATCCCTACCAGAATTTTACCCTGTACCGCCGGGGCCAGGCATATTACCACCAGGGCGATTATCCGGCGGCGCTGGCGGACTGCGAAGCTTCCCTGGCCCTTGATCATTCATCCGCCGGCACCGTCAAATTCCGTTCGCTGCTTCGTGAAAAGCTTAAGATGCGGGGGTAGGATTGACCTAAAGGTCAATCCTCGATCTGCCGCGCGGCGCCGCAGTCTGCGAATTTGTCGGCGGGCGCGGTCTGCCGGCGGTGGGATTGAAAAATCATCCGGCGCTGTGATATGGTTGGTACTCATAGATGGCTTTTACACGGCAGTTAAAAATATTTTTGGAAAACCCCATTTTTCTGTCGGCGATTAGCGGCTGGTTTTTCGCCCAGGTGATTAAAACCTTCATCCTGTTGTTTAGACGGAAACGCCGCAATCCCAAAGAAACGCTCGAAACGCTGATCTGGCGCACCGGCGGCATGCCTTCCAGCCATTCGGCGCTTGTTTCTTCCATGGCCGCCTCCATCGCGTTTACCGAGGGCCTTATGTCGGATTTGTTTGTAATCGCCCTGATGTTGGCCCTTATCACCATCCGGGACTCGCTGGGCGTACGCAGATCTTCGGGGCTCCAGGCGCGGGCGCTCAATCATCTGGGCAAACAGGCGGCGGATAAATGGGGATTCGACTACCGGCCGGTAAAGGAAGTACACGGTCACGCTCCGCTGGAAGTCGCGGTGGGCTGTCTTTTGGGAATATTTATCGCCGCCGCGTACCGCTTTCTGTGATGAAGTTTACCTGCGCCGCTTTTTTTACGGTTCTGCTGCCTTTTGCGGCGCTTTTGCTGTGGGCTGTCAATATGCCGCGGGGAGCAGGTCCCTGGATTAGCGTAACGGTAAACGCGGACCTGAACGATCGCGAGCTGGGCAAAAAGTTTTCCGGGGCGGGTTTTGAGTATATTTCAGAATCGACCCAGCGGGTGCTTTTAAACGACTTTGACGAAATAAAACAAATTCCGCTGGACCAGTACGACCTTTTGGTAGAGGATTTTGATCCCCGTAATGACGCGTACGCCGCAAAGCTCCGCGCCTTTTTTACCGCCGGCGGGCGGCGTCGTTTTTTTCTAAAAACGGCGGGACGGCCCGGAGCGACCGCCAAAAAACTGGGGGATATTCTGCCCTCCGGGGAATACCGCGTCGACTGGAATCCGCTCCTGCCGGGCGAAATGCCGCGCCTTTTTCACACGATCAGCGCCGCCTGTTTTGCGGCGGCGGCCCTGGGGTTTATGCTGCTCCAGCGCAGGTCGTTTTTTGCCGCCCTTGCCGTGCTGCCGGCGCTGGGGTTTTTTGCCCTGGCGGGACCCGAAGGAATCGCCATGGGAGGCCTTTTGGCGGCGGTTTTTTCGCTGCTTCGCGGGGCGCTGGGGGAATATTTTTACCGCGCCGGAAAGAAAGGCCGGGAACTGAAATTTATCTATAACGCCTATCCGCTTGAACTTGCCGCTTCCGGTGTGCTGCTCGCGCTGTACGGCGGATTCTGTATCGTCGGCTGTCTTTCGCCGGCCGCTGTTCCGGGGTTTATCGCCTTTATTCCGGCGCTGCTCCTGCCCCCGTGGTTACAGGCCCGCCGCGCGCGGCATATGTTTTTTCCCCTTCCCGTAAAACGGCCGGCCTTTGCCAGTCTTTTTCCGCCGGTTCTGCCTGTTTTTACGGCGGCCTTTTTTGCCGCCATAATCGCCGGATCTTTTGAGACACCCGAAAATTCGCCGGGCGCCGGTTCGTGGGGGACGCTTCCGGGGCGGCAGGAGTGGGAAAGCCACGCCGCCTATCAGCGGAATTTTTCGCTGAACGCGCTGCCGGTAAAAATCAGCCTGGAGGGATATTCGCCGGGCCGTTCAAAACCCTACGGAAGCTACACAAGCGAAGGCGGCCTTATTGACGGATTTATCCGGCAAAGCAGAACGGACCACTATGAATATAACGGCGGCCTGGCAGAGCTGGAAAACCTTGCGCCGGGAAAGCCGCAGGGTAATTACGGCGATCGGGCGCTGATGGCGGTAATGCTGCTTTTGTCGCTGCCCTTTGTGTTCCGGCTGCCGCGCCGCTGTGCCGCTAGAAGACAATCGGCTTTTGTGGTATAAGAATGGTATTGGCATGAAAGTATTTTCGTTCTTCCGCGGAGGATTTCGTTATACCGATGTAACCGTTCCGTCTCACGATTCCAGCGTTACCGCGTTTTTGCCGGGTTTGTCGGTTATTCCCCTGGTACAGCATATCGGGAGCCGTGCGAATCCCGTTGTCGCCGTGGGCGACCGGGTAAGCGAAGGAATGCTGATTGGACGGGGCCAGGGGCTGGGTTCGGCAAACATTCACGCCACCATGCCCGGCCGGGTGGTACGTACGGTTTCATGGAAAATGGCCGAGGGAATTACCAATGACGCGCTGGTGATCAAACTTGAGGGCGGCTTTACGGTGCTGGGCAAAAAGGCCGAAGTATTCCCCTGGCAGGGTCTTTCTCCGTTTGAATTACAGCGTATTATCGCGGAATACGGTATTGTAGAAATGGAAGGATCCGGGCGGCCGGTGTCGGATATGTTCTACGCGCTGCGTTCGGCGCATGATCCGCTTACCCTTGTTGTCCGTTGTGTGTTTGACGATCCCTGGCTTGTGGCGGATCACGTGCTGCTCAAAGAACGTGTCGCCGCCGTCGCCGAAGGCGCCTGCATTGCCGCCCGCGCGGGACGCATAAGCCGCCTTGTGTTTATTCTTTCGCGGGGGCTCAGGGAACTGGGGCAGCGGCTCGTGGATGCCGCCGGTTCCGCGCTTCCTGTTTCGCTTGTCTATACCGGCATGCGGTATCCCCAGCGGAACCAGCGCGAACTGGAACTGATCCTTAGGCGCTACGCGAAAAAACAGGGCTATGAACTGGGTACGATGCTCGCGCTGGGGCCGGCGACTCTGGCGGCGATTCATGACGCGGTAAAATTTAAAAAACCGATTCTTGACCGCTATGTGGCGGTCGGCGGTTCGGCGATAAAAGAGCCAAAAGTTATGAAGGTACGCATCGGTACCCGGATCGGCGAAATTTTTGCCGAATGCGGCGGCTTTACCGACAAACCAAAACGCATCGGTTCCGGTTCGCCGCTTTTGGGCAGAACGGTGATGGATCTTGACGAGCCGGTTATTAAAACCAGCTACGCGGTCTTTGCGTTTCTTGCCGCCCAGATCGGCGGTCATGAACGCAGTAAATGTATAGGCTGCGGTGAATGCCGCGCGGTGTGCCCGGTCGGCCTTGATCCGGAAACCCTGTATAAATTGACCGGCTGTTCAAACGCCCGTGACGAAGGTTTAAGCCGAGCGGCGGAATGTCACGGCTGCGGCTGCTGCGAGGTCGTGTGCCCCGCGCGGCTGCCTCTGAGTACCAGCATCATTCGTTCCGCGCTGAGGGGGGCGTAGTTGGACATAAGCCTCTTTCAAAAACCGCAGATTAATTTATCGCGTTCCACCCTTTTTCGCATGAACCTTGTTTCATCCTGCGCGCTTTTGGCGATTTTTCAATCAAGCCTGCACGACAATTTTCATTCGCTTGCCGTCGCCCTGGCCGCGTGTCTGGGAGCGGTGGGCGCGGAATTAGTCTTTAACATCAAGGACCGGTTTTATTCGATCCGGGACGGAAGCGCGGTATGTTCGGCGCTGGTGCTGACGCTGCTGCTTCCCAACGGCCTGAATCCGCTCTATGCGTTTTTGGGAATGATCTTTGCCATCGCGGTGTTAAAATACAGTTTCGGCGGCCTTGGTTCCAACTGGATAAATCCGGCCGCCGGCGCCGCGCTCTTTATAAAAAGCGCCTGGCCCGCCGCGTTCGAAAGCAGCCTTGTCAACGGCCCGTTTATGCGCCTTGCCGCCTCGGTCAGGGGAGGCCTTCGCGATCCGCTGGGTTCGCCCCTAAACCTTCTGGCGATCAACGGCTGGCAGGAACATCCCCTGGCGCTTACCCTGGGCGGCTTTATGAACAATACGATCTTTGCCGTTTTGCCCTCGCGTCTTCCCCAGGGGTATTTAAGCCTTTTTGCCCAGACGGGCCAGGGCATTATCGCCGACCGGGGCCTGCTCTTTTTGCTTTTGGGCACGATTTTACTTGGCGCTTCGCAGGTTTTTCGTTTTTACCTTCCCCTGATATTTTTATTCTTTTACTCGCTGTTTGTATGGATTTTTGGCGCGCTTTCCTTTGGGGGGGCGCTTGCCGGGGGCGACATTCTTTTTGGTTTGTTTTCCGGCGGTATTCCGGCAATTGCCTTTATTCTGATTACCGATCCGGCGACAGGCCCAAAATCGGCGGGCGGCTTTCTGGTCTACGCGTTTATTACCGCCCTGCTCGCGTTTTTGTTCAGGTATCCGGCGATGGACCCCTATGGCGGCATAACGGCGGTGCTGGCGGGCAACGCGCTCGTGCCGCTGATCAGGCGTATTGAAAATTTTCTGTATTATGACAGACGGAATATTCCGCCCCCTGCGGGGGACTTTCGGAGGCAGCCGTGAGCGGCGAAAAAAATCCTGCGCCCCGGAAAGGCTTTTTTTTGGAGCATTCCGGACAAAAGGAAAAAATACTCTGCGGCGTCTGGATCGCTTCGATTCTGCTGGCGGGAATTCTGGTATTCGCCATAAGCGCCGGCTTTAGGGAGCGAATTTTAAGCGCCGCGATAAACAAAGTCCTGGAAGAGAGCGGTGTTTCCTGGCGGGTCGAAAATTCGAATCCTTCCCGGGGACTGCGCTGGTACAAAAACTCAGGCGAAACAAGGGTCTGCGTCTTTACCGTTATTACCGCAAACGGATCGGGTCTCTATGCCGCGGCGCTTGACCGGGGTCTGGTAACGGAACTTGCGCCGTTAAGCGCCGGGGCGCGGGAACAGGACCTTGCGCCCGCCGTCCGCGACTTTTATGTACGCCGCGTCGAAAAAGCGGCGGGGGGTTTACCGTGAATCCGCTCATGCGCGATCATCCGTTTTGGGGAGTCCATTCACCGCTTACTTCGCTTGCCGGATCGGGCCTTATGGTTATTTGTTCGGGGCGTATTTCCACCGCCCTGATCGCGTGCGCTGTTTTAGTGTGGGTGTACAGTGTTACGGTTCTTGCCGCAAAACTGGGCGGCGGTAATTTTCCCCAATGGGGAAGGGAAGCGATACTGCTTTTTCTTTCCGCGTTTATTGCCGGTATTTTTTTTATTCTGCTGTGGATTTTTGATCCGCTGCTGTCGCTTGAATGCGCCTTTTTTATTCTTCTTGTACCCGCCGTTTTTACCGCGTCGGCGCTTTATGCGCGGGTCGGTAAATATGATACGCTTGAGGCGGTTTCCCAGTCGCTGAGCGAAGCGCTGCTATTGGGAATGCTTATTTTGGCGCTCGCGCTGATTAGGGAACCTTTGGGTCATGCCTCGGTTTCGTTTCCCGTTTTGGGGCAGATTCGTTTTTTGGACGCGGCCCCGTTAAAACTGTTTCAGTCGGCTTCGGGCGCGTTAATTCTGCTTGGGTACGGAACGGCGGTTTACCGTTCCTTTAGAAACCAGGCGACAAATTCAGAGGATGACTAAATGGGGCCGGGCCCCGGGAGGGATAAACTGATCGAAACAGCGGCGCTTGTATTTTTTGCTTCTCTTACCCTTAATCTCATACTCTGTTTTGGCCTGGGAACGCGCGAAATGACTTTTCGCGAGCGCAAGCCCTCTCTTTACAATTATTACCCCTGGGGAATATTATTTTTGGTTACGTCTGTTTTGGGCCTGCTCTTTGCCGCTGTTCCCGCCGCAGGCTGTTTTTCGTATCTTTTGATTTTTCCGTTGACCATTTTAAGCGGCCTCGGCGCGGAAAAACTGCTCTTTCGCTTTGTCCTGCGCGGCCGCGAAAACCCGCAGGTTTTTAAAATAGGGCAGGGGTACAGCGCTCTTTTGCCGGCGTCGCTTTTTCTTGCCAATTTATTCGTCCTTTCCGCGTTCGAGATACTGGTTTTTTCCTTTGCCCTTTCTGCGGGCGGGCTTTTTGCCTTCCTGTGCATAAAAGAAATCCAAAAACGTTCGTTTCTTGAATCCATTCCCTACAGCCTGCGGGGTTCGCCGGTTTTGCTTGTCTCAATGGGCCTGCTCTCGCTGATTCTTGGCGCGGGCGCCTCTTTAATCCTGCGTATTCTTGGGTAATATTTTTATTTTTTTTATACAACGGCGTACAAACTGTACAAAGCGCAAAAAATGGCGTAAACTGGAACAATGCCCGAGAAGCTGTTGATGATGCTTGCATTCGACGGTCATATATGCGCCGGCGCCGATGAAAGCGGTTTTGAAAAATACTACGAGGAAACCCTTAGGCCTTTTATAATCGCGCTGAACAGAAATCCCAAAATCCCCTACGCGCTCCATCTTTCCGGCGCACTGCTGGAACGGCTGGAACAAAAAAAAACAGAATGTTTTTTGCTGATCAAAGAGATGGTAAGCCGCAAGCAGATTGAGATGATAGGCGGCGGCTTTTACGAACCGCTTTTGCCCCTGCTGCCGCATAATGACTGTGTTTCACAAATTGAAATGCTTACCACCTACCTGCGAAAATCCTTTGGCCGGAAACCCCTGGGCTGCAAACTTTTTTGCAACGCCTGGGAACAGTTTCTTACCGGGTTTCTTGCCGCGTGCGGCATGAACTTTACCTTTTTAAGCGAAGAACAGTTTGCCCTTTGCGGCGAAACCCCAAGGCCGGTATTGACCGAAGATCAGGGAAAACTGATAACGGTGTTTCCGGTGGTTTCGAGCCTTGCCGGCATGGCAAAGGGCCCGGTACTGCCGTTCCTTAAGGCATGGTGCGACGGTCACCGGGGCGGCGGATTTGTACCGGAAGGAATTGTGGTATTCCCGCAGGTAAACCCGCCGATGGACCGGTTTTTTGGGGAATTATCCGCTTTGGTTTCCGCCAAATCGGGCGATATTACGCTGGAATTAAGCCTGCCGTCAAAAATCTACCGCGCTTCGCGGGAACTGCCAAAAATTTATTTTCCCAACTCGGCCGACCCGCCCCTGTCGCAGAGCCGGGCGTTTCTTGCAAAGCATAACGAAGCAAACGGAATTTACGCGAAACTTTTTTTTGTAAACAGCCTTATCAACCAGCTGCGGGGCGATAAAGCCCGCAAAAAGGCGGCCAGGGAAGAATTGATGAAAGCCGAGATTGGCGAAGCCTTTTGCCAAAACGGCCATGACGATTCGGCGGAGCTGATCCGCTACGCCTATAAAGCGCTTTTAAACGCCGAACACATTACCCGCGAAAAAAAATTCACCCCTTCACTGCTGGTATTTGATTTTGATTTTGACCATGAGTCGGAATATCTGTTTCAGGATAAAAATGTCAACGCCTATATACGCCGCCGGGGCGCTTCGCTGTTTGAGTTTGACGACTTGCCAAGGGGAATCAATTTTTTGGGCGGCTGCGGCCAGCCTTCGTTTGCCGATCGTTTTTTTTCGGGCGGCTTTGCCCCTTCCGCTGTTTCGTTTTGGCATTCTTCAGAGGCGGAGCGAAACTGCGCGGACGAAAGCTTCGAAGCGGCGCAGCTTGACCGTCAAAAACTTAAAGCGTCTTTTGTTCTTGCCCCGCAAAAGCAGCTTCTTCCGGACAGCCTGGGGCTTAAAAAAAATTACGCGCTCGAAAAAAACGTACTCGCGGTCTCGTATGAAATTACCAACCCCGGAGAAAGCAGAACGCTTTTTGGTTTTGGCGCCCAGTGCAATTTTGCGTTCGGCCCTTCGGGCAGAATACTGGTTTTTAAAAAAACGGACAATGAAGAAGAAAAAAATGAACATGCCGAAACCGGAGAAAAGCGGCGCGTGCTTTCGCTGGAAATGCGCGATATAAAAAGCGGCTCCGGCCTAAAACTTGAAACAGAAAACCCCTGCGATCTTTACTATGGATGGTCTTCTTCCCACTGCCTTTGTCTGCTGCCGTTCTTTCAGCTTTCCCTTAATGCCGGTGAAAGCTGGAAAAACCGTTTTACCCTGTCAATAATTTCAACCCGGCGAAAATCGCCATAATGCTGTTTAACAGAGGTGGTAATGGTCGCCTCGACGGGAGCGATGTGTACAACTTTTCAGGGTGGTTCCAAATAAAGGGAGATGTAATTGCGAACAACAACGATAGTAAAGATTGGTTTATGCGCTTTTCTTTTGTTGGTATTATCGGTGGGAACGGAAATTGTTCGCATACGATGGCTCCGGTCAAGACTGTACAAAGAGATTCCGCAAAAAATAGAAAGTTATTCAGTTGTTGATAAAGCAGAGATTTTGTTTGGCGAAGTGGGTTCCACGGTAGAATTATGTGTTGACATTAGTTTCAAGAATGGGGGGGGGCGCTTACTCCTGGATATGGTTGACGAAAATTTAAGCGGCGATTATCTTGTAATTCGAAGAATTGGCGATTATCACCCGACCTTCATCAACATAGAAAAAGGCAGGGGCTGGGATCCGTGTCGCCCCAGGATACTAAATAAAGCGATGGGAATTAATATAGCATCAGTTCTTGATATAATTGAAAATTACGAGAAGATTTATAAGTATATTGATAGCTGTCCTTTCTATGAAGAAGCTAAAATTGCATACGAAAACAATGAGCCGCTCAAACTCGTTGATGTGGATGGCGAAAGATACTATCCTGTTAAGGGATTGCAGGAAAATTGATCCGAAACAGAGTGCGGAAGCCTGGAATTTGCCAAAAAACAGCCGGATTTTCGACATGCGGACATAACTATCCTACTGTGAAAACGGTGAGAAATGGTTTTACAAACAGCGCTTACGCCGCTTCTCTATAATAATGGTTGTGTAACCCAAAAAGAAGCGGCTTTTGCTTAATCGTTCCGGTCGGCGGCTGTTCGGGCGAGGCGTTGGCGCCAACTACAGCGCGCAAGCCGGCGAGCGCGGCATACCCGAATATGTAACAGTGTGGGCCCCGAAAATGCTACAGGCGAAAAAAAGCCGCGGGGCTCTTAGAGCCTCCCAAACCCTGGTGGGGCCGGTAATCGTTGTAATAGCCGATGTACTCTTTTACAATACGGCGTAACTGCGTCCACGTAAATATAATAAAATGATCAAGACATTCCTGCCGCAGCGAGCGGACAAACCGTTCCACGTAGGCGTTTAAGTTTGGCGAATAGGGAACCGTGGGAATATCCTTAATACGGTAATCGGCATGGAACCATTTTAATTCCCCCGAATTATCATGGATCAGGTGCGAATTCGGGTGGCAGTAATTAAACTCTGAAAACTGTAGCCGCAAAAACCGTATCGTAGGGTTTTCGGTAATACGGTAATGGACTATTTTTCTGGTTTTAAGGCAGATGATAAAAAAGATATAAAAGGTCTTGAACCCGAACGTAGTGGCGGTACAGAAGTCGCAGGCAAAAAGGGGATTCCAGTGGGAGCCAGGGAAGCGTTTCCAGGAAAGCGCAGGCTTGATGTCCCCGGTCTTTCGGTAATGCCCGCGGATACGGCTAATAGTTTCGTGGGAGACGATAACGGACAGTTTTTTTAATTCGTCCCGAATACGCCGGGAGCCCCAGAGGAAATTTTCTTTTTTAAGTTTAAGGACAAGCTTTTTAAGCCCGGCCGAAACCGCCGGTCTCCCGGGCTTTTTGGTACCGGAAATCTTCGTCCAATGCCTTGCCAGGGCATTTTTCCATGCGGAAAGAATTGTTTTGGGGGAAACAAGGGAAAAGAAGCGCGAAGGATTTTTGGTAACGTGGACACAAAGTATGGATCGCTTCCTTTTCGTGCGTAGTAACGAAGTAACACGTAAACCGTTCTGTTTTAACCGCCGCCGCAACGTCTGGTTCTCAAGCCAAAGCAGCGCGACTTTGGAAAACCTGGAGTTCCCCCGGTTTGGCGGACAGGTGATTAAGCCGCTTTTGTTAATGCTACCGGTGTAGCATATCCGAGCGTAGAGTGTCTACGCTTTTTGTTGTAATAGATTTCAATGTATTCA
>JAIRYT010000082.1 GCA_031267675.1 Treponema sp.
CCAATGTCAAAAAACCGCACCATATGCGGGGGGGGGGGGGGGGGGGTAATTAATTAATAAATAAATTACGTGCAATCAGCAAAAGAAGCCTCCCGCGAAAACCACGACATTAAACTACAACGCCTTCCAATGTAACCGCTCCCGGCGGGCTTTGTCAATCCCTTTCCGCGCCGGAACGTACCGAAAGCAGCGAAAAACGGCTCACGCGCACAATGATGACCGCCTTGTAAAATTTACAGCCCCGGACTATGATTTTACCATAATAACAGAGGGGAATTCGTTCACGGGCCGATGCTACCCATAAATCTCACGAACCATTACGAACATAAGACAAAAAGTTCGTGCTGTTCGTTGGTTCGTGGTGATCCTCTCCCTCTTCACTTTGCGCCCTTCGCGCCCTTCGCGGTTAAATTTCTTTTCTTATCTTTTAGCCTAATCAGCCTACTAGCGGCAACACCGGCTTTCCGGACCATGCGGCCTTATTGCCCAACAGGCGAATTTTTGCGAAGATGCTTCTTATGGAAACGAACAAGGAAGCAGCGCCGGAAGCGCGTAAAAATGAAAAACCGGGGCGCGGGAAACGTAACATAAAGCGCGTTATACTCGTGTTTCTGGTTATTTTTGCCGGCATTCCCCTTGCCGCGGAGCTTGCGTTCTTTGCTGTCCGCACCCCTTCGGGCGCGGTTATTCCCGATGATTTTAGCGTCTATATACACGCTAAAAATCCCCTTACCCTTATCGATCATGCGCTTACCCACGAAAGCCTTCCCAACGCGCTCAGCAATCCCGCGCTCGCCGCGCTCGCTTCTCCCCTTAATCAGCTTAAAAAAAGCGATCTTGTAAACAACCGGGTTCTGCGTTTTATGCTGCGGGGGTCGTTTTCCGCGGCGCTTTTAAGGGATAATTCATTTATAACCGCCTGGGATTCCGCCTTTGCCGCGCCCGCCCTTTTGTTCCTTCCCCTTGTTTCAGGGTCGTTAAAAATACCCGGTCTTGAATATGTGCGGGAAAGCCGGCGTTTTGAATACCATGCCGAAAACGCCTCGTATTACATAGCCTTTAGACGTAATTTGATTATCGCGGCAAGCAGCGAATCGCTTTTAAACGAAGCGCTGGGCGAAGACGGCGCTTCGTATTCACCGGGAAAATCGCTCAAGTTAAAGAATTTTGATCTTTCCGCGCTGCTTTCCTCGCGAACGGTAACCGGCATTCTGGGCGAGGGAAACCCCCTGCTTGCTTCGGCGTTTAAGCAGATGGAATTGCCCGAACATATTGAAATGGGCCTTGAAATAAAACCTTCCCTGATCAATGTAAGTCTTGTCGCAGAGGTAGGCACCGATAACGAACGTTTTAAAACCATCCTTGAACGGAATTCCATTCCGCCGGATTTATTAAACATGGCCCCCGACACGACGCAGTATCTTACCGGACTTGGCGCGGCAAGTTTCGAGGATTTATTAAAGGCGGTTACCGTTGTTAATCCCGAGCTACAGGCGACCATTGACACGGCAGACAAGGCTTCGTCGTCGCTCCTGCATTTGAGCGTCGACGATCTGCTTTATTCATGGACGGGATCGGAATTTGGCGTTATGGGTCTTGAAGAACGCGCGTCGCCGGTTTTTGCCATAAAAATAGAAGACGAACTCCAGCGGACAAGAATTTTTGACAGCGCCTTTGACACCATATTTTTGCGCGAAAACACCCAAACAATAATCGACGGCAGCCGCATTCCCCAAATTCAAATTCCCCCGTTTATCGAAGCAATACTGCGCATCATCAAGGTGCAAATTCCTTCTCCCTATTATACGGTATACGAAGGCTGGATGCTTGTTTCCGAATCGCCCGAAAATATTTTAACGGTGGTCGAAGGCGCGCGAAAAAAAACATTGCTCGCAAAAACCGATACCTGGCGCGAGCTTTCCGCGGCGGCCGCCGACAATTCGGCCCTTACCCTGTTTTATTCCCTTGACCGGTCAATTCCGTTTTTTTTGCGCGGCCAAAGCGCCGCTTCGGAAATTTTACGAATGTACCGAAAGGGTCTGCTTCGGGTTTCGCTCAAAGACGGCGTGCTTACGTTAAATCTTTCCGCCCGAAGCGGCGCGGGGCGCGGGCTTGAAAGCGTAAGCGGCTATCCCATCGCCCTGGGCGGCAGAACGGGAAGCGAGGTGTATGTGGTAAAAGCCGGCGGCGAGGCGCGGCTTCTTCTTACCCGTTTAAATCAGGCGATTGCGGTAAATCCCGCCGACCATAAAATCTACGCGCTTGACAGTAACGATCCGGTCTGGGTAATTCCCGCCAATGGACTTGCGCCAAAAACAATGATCGAAAGCGCTGTCGCCTGGGTGGTAAGCGAAAAGGGTCTGGTAACACTGGTAAACGGCAATATGGAAGCGGTCGAAGGATTCCCGGTAATTACCGGGCTTAAAATTTCGGCCGCTCCCGCTTCGCACGGCGGCAGGGTATATCTTGCCTCGGAAGAAATCGAACAAAAGGGAGCGCTTTATACGGTAGACACGCTGGGAAAAATCGAAAGCCTTGGTGGTGATTACGGCGCGCCGATACTTTCTCCGCCGTCGTTTGCCGGCGCCGGAAAGAACGCCCGCATGGCGTTTTATCCCAAAAGTTTTCTGGGCGAACTCTTTCTTGCCAATGAGGCGGGCGCGGTGTTTGGCGGCTGGCCGGTTTACGCGTCGGGGATCGCCTATGGTTCGCCGCTTGTCTTTACCCGCTCTTCGTCTGTCAACATAGCCTTTGTTACGATGGCTGGGGAACTTTCTGTTTTTGATGAATCGGGAACGGCTGTCGAAGGCTTTCCCCTTGCGCTTGACGGCGTATTTTACGTACAGCCGTGCTGGGACGGCGAATATTTATGGCTGGTAAGTGAAATTGGCAGACTGTTCCGCGTAAGTATCTTTGGCAGCGTACTTGAACAGCAGATTCCCGATCTCAGGGTTAAGGAAGAAGGCTTTATCGCCGCTGCGGATTCCGACGGGGACGAGATAAGCGAGGTATTTATCAGCGGCGAAGGCAACGCGCTTTACGGATATTCGCGCAATCTTAATTCACTTGAAGGCTTTCCGCTTCCGGTATGGGGCAGGCCCGTGTTGGACGATCTTGACGGAGACGACAGAATAGATCTTGCCGGAGTAGGCATGGACAATAAACTCTACCGCTGGAAGTTTAAAAAGGGGGAACAGCAAAATGAGCCATAATATCGGGAAACAGAAACTAATTTTTACGGCTGCGCTTATTTCCGCCGTTGCGTTTTCGGCGTGCCAATCGCTGCAGCAGGATAAAATGTACCGCAGCGGCGGGGATAACCTGGGGCTTCTGGAACTGGAAGATTTAATTGTTCCCCTTGATAAAGAAGCGGCTGCCGGCGCCGTTGCGGCTGCCCGCGCAAAAGTTGTTTCGCTCGAAAAAAGCGGAATCAAAAACAGCTATTTTGAGGGGGCCCTTGCCGGCTGGTCGGGTAGGCTCTATATAATCGAGGGAAACCTTCGCGCCGCCAGACAGCAGTATACCAGCGCAAAAAAACTCGCGCCCGGCGCGGCTAGTGTCCGTATTCTTGAAATCAGGCTTGAGACCGGCAGCGCAAAGAAAAAGGAACTCTGCGAAAAGGCGATTCGCGAGGCGATTGCTTTCGAGGAGGAGGCCGGGGAATTCAACATAGAACTGGGCAAACTCCTGCTTGAAGAAGGAAGCTTTCGCGAAGCGGTCGCCGCGTTCGACAGCGCCTTTCCCCGGCTGCGGCCGGTTTACCGCGGCACGTACGGCAATCTGCGCGAAAACGCCTGGGCGCTCCGCAATGTAGAGCCGGGGATGAACGCGGGAACAGCGGCTATCGCCCTTAAAAATGAAATTACCTGGGAGGAAGCGCTCAATCTGTCAAAAAATGAAACCGATTTGCTGCGTTTTCTTGGCGGAAGAGACTCGGTTCCTGAATTATTCGCCCGCCTGCGCGAATTGTCCATTATTCCGCCCATACAAAATTCCGCATCCGACCCGCAGTATAACGACGCAACCACGCTGACCGGCACGGTGCGCAGAAGCGGGAGCGCCTGGTTTCTGTGGCACATACTGGCGGAAAACCGCGACCGCGCTCTCCTGACACATTATTCGCCGCGTTATCCCGCCCGCAGCCCCATTCCCGATCTTGAGCGTTATTCGCCCTTCTTTGATTCGATAGTGGGCAGTGTCGAGCGCCAGTTTATGACCCTGCCCGACGGAAAGAATTTTTTTCCGGTACTGCCGGTAAGCGGGTCCGATTTTCTCGCCATGCTAAAACGGCTCGCCGCCGCGGTGCGGTAGCGACTCCAAGCTGCTGCGCAGCTTGCGAATTTATTCGCTGGGGCCGCCTGCCGGGCTTGTTACGCCCATTTAATTAAACCTGTCCGGTACGGATGGACAAGCGCGTCGTGTTTTGGCAGGACGCGTACGGTATGGCCCTGCTGGCCGGTTTCGGCGCATTCAATACGCACCTGGTAGACCCATTCGTTTCCTTCCTGTCTAAGGGGTTTCATTTCGGTGCGCAGCGCGCCGCTAATGTCTTTGCCCCGGTTAGAGACCGCGCCGTGGTACAGTTCAACCTTTAGTTCGTTAAAATCAAGTCCGGCCAGATCAATGTGGGCGGTAACCGTCAAAAAATCGCCGCGCTGCATTACCGGGCGGGCGTTGCTTTCAATTTTCGTAATCCGCAAATTGTCCCAGACGCTCCGCAGTTTTGCCGTATAGGCGGCAAGCGCTTTTGATTCCGCGTAATCGTCCTTGATTATCCGCCGGTAATTTTTGAGCGCGGGAAAATAAAAATTGTTGGAATAATCCATAAGCATCCGGTGGCTCGACATTGACTGACCAATCTCGCGCATGCAGGTTTTTATGCGCTTAATCCAGTCGCGCGGCAGATTGTCCCGTCCGCGCTGATAGAAAAGGGGAATAATGTCGCGCTCCAGTAAATCGTAAAGCGCCTTGCTTTCGATATCATCCTGAAGCTTTTCGTCATGGTACTGTTCGCCCTGTCCGATTGCCCATCCTACTTCGGGATTGTACGCTTCGTCCCACCAGCCGTCAAGAATTGAACAGTTAAGAACGCCGTTCATCGCCGCCTTCATGCCGCTGGTTCCGCTGGCTTCCATCGGGCGGCGCGGCGTGTTAAGCCACACATCGGCGCCGCTGGTTAAATAGTGGGCCACGGTCATGTCGTAATTTTCGATAAATACGATACGGCTTTGCACGTCGTTCTTTTCCGCAAAATGGATAATTTCGCGGATTAATTCTTTTCCGGGCATATCCATCGGGTGGGCCTTGCCGGCGAAAATCAGCTGGACAGGCCGTTCGTTATCTTTAAGCAGCCTGATAAGCCGCTCGGGATCGCGGAGCAAAAGATTGCCGCGTTTGTAGGTGGCAAAGCGCCGCGCAAACGCCAGCGTAAGCGCGTAGGGCGAAAGCGCGTCCTCGGCCTGCTGGACGCGGCGCTCCACCGCGCCGGTCCGTTTTAAGTGTTCGCGGATGCGGCCCCGGGCAAAAGCCACAAGGCGTTCGCGCCGGCGCTCGTGGGTGCGCCACAATTCCTCGTCGCTAATGCGGTCCATGCGATCCCAAATCGCCAGGTCGGTGGGTTCTTCTTCAAAGTGCGGGCCAAAGTAACGGTCAAGCAAATCGGTCATGGGACTGGACACCCAGGTGCGCGGATGAACGCCGTTGGTTACATGGTGAATAGGCACTTCGTCAAGCGGCAGTCCGGGCCAAAGCCCCCGCCACATAGTGCGGCTTACCACGCCGTGAAGGCGGGCGACTCCGTTGGCATACGCGGCGCATTTAAGAGCCAGCACCGTCATGCAAAAGTTTTCGTGATCATCGTCGGGGTGTTCGCGGCCCATGGCAAGAAATTCTTTCCAGGAGATCCCTAAAATTTCCGTCCAGCTTTTAAAATATTTTTCCAAAAGGCCGGTGTCAAAGCGCTCGTTCCCCGCCGGAACCGGCGTATGGGTGGTAAAAATATGGGTCGGCCACACCGCTTCCAGCGCTTCGTAAAAGGTAAAACTCTTTTCGACCATGATTTCGCGGATGCGCTCCAGGGCAAGAAACGCCGCGTGCCCTTCGTTCATGTGGGCCGCGGCGGGATTAATTCCCAGCGCCCGCAGCGCCCTGATTCCCCCGATACCCAAAAGAATCTCCTGGCGGATTCGTGTTTCCTTGTCGCCGCCGTAAAGCGCCGAGGTAACGTCGCGGATGTCCGGAGCGTTTTCGTCCATGTTGGTATCCAGTAAAAAGAGCGAACTGCGGCCTACCTTTACTTCCCATATCTGCGCCGCCGCCTGGCGGCCCGCCAAATCCACGCTAATCTTGACGGGTTCGCCGTTTTTGCCGGTTTTAAGTTCTACCGGCATATTGTACCAGTCGTTTTCCGGGTAGTTTTCCTGCTGGAACCCGTCGGCGTTGAGCGCCTGGGTAAAGTAACCCTGCCGGTAAAGCAGCCCTACGCCGACCAGCGGAAGCCCCATATCGGAGGATGTCTTCATGTGGTCGCCCGACAGAATGCCAAGCCCTCCCGAATAAATGGGAAGTGATACATCCATGCCGTATTCCATTGAAAAATAGGCCACTACATCCTTGCGCGAGCCCTTATACCAGGTTTCACCTTTTTTATACTTTTGAAACCGGCCGTAAATCTCTTCCAGGGCGGCAAGATACGAGTCGTCCTTGGCAACCTGGGCAAGCCGTTCCTGGCTTACCATTCCCAGCGTGCGCACCGGGCTTTGCTGCGACTCAAGCCAGCAGTCATAATCCAGCCTGATAAAAAGCTGGACCGCGTCAAAATTCCAGGAAAGCCACAGGTTTCGGGCAATTTCTTCCAGCGGCTTTAACACCTCGGGAAGCTTTGGTTTTACGGTATATGTGGATATTGTCATGCAACCAAGTCTAGAGCATTGAGACGGATTGTGCAACAATAACAATATGCTTGACAGCGTCCGCGGTACCAGACAGACTTAATAATGTAAGGAATCAAATGCAAAAAACACAGGGTAAAGTCCGGTTCCCCATCGGGGTCAAACTGGTTACGATCATAACGGCGCTGCTTCTTCTTTCCCTGGGGGCCATTACCGCCCTGGTGTCGGTTCTGGTATCCGAGGATGTGCGCCTTACCGCCGAGGAAACCAACTTTACCGTGAACCGCCGTTCCGCCGCCGAGGCGGAGATCATTCTGACGATGATTCGTTCCAACGCCCTGGTGCTGCTTGATACCCTGAGCGTGTCCGGCGCGGAAGAGCGGGCGGGGGCGGCTTTTTTTGAGCGAAACCAGGATATCGCCGCTATCGGCGTGGCCGGGGCCGAAGCCGGGGACGAAGACCCGCTGCGTTTAATCAACAGCCGTTTCTTTCTTTCCAACGAAATAGATCCTTCGCTGGTCGCCGTCTTTATCAGAGAGAACGCCGCCGCCCTGGAGCGCTGCCGCCTGGGGGATATGGTGCTGCTAAACGCGGCGCCGGTCTTTGATCTTCCCATACTGGCCTTTCTTTATCCCTGGCAGGCGGGGGGCCGTGAAGAAGCCGCGGTGATCTTCTTTTCGTCCGAATCCCTGACCGACACCTTTGGATCGGGAACCAGCCAGTCTTTTTTAATAAATGACGAAGGCGATCTGCTGGTTCACGCCGATACCGATCTGGTACGCGCCGGGGCCAATCTGGGGGACACGCCCTTTATCCGCTCGATGTGGGAAAGTTCGGAACAAAACCTCCAGACCCTTTATACCGATTCCGGCGGAATCCGTTACTTTGGGGCCTACAGCAAACTTGGTTTTGGCAACGCCGCGGTGGTTACCAATGTGGAATACGATCTGGTGTTTGAGGGCACCGCGGCGACTACCCGGCGGAACATTCTTCTTACCGGGGCGGTGCTGTTTATTTCGATCCTTTTTATCTGGTTTTTCTCCAAATCCATCAGTGTTCCCCTTAAAAACTTAAGCGCCGCCGCGAGACGGATTAAGGACGGCGAATTTGGACTGGATCTTAGGGCAAAAACCCGCGACGAAATCGGCGTGTTGACCGAAAGTTTTGTGGAAATGGGAAAGGGCCTGGCGGAGCGGGAACGCCTGCGGGATACCTTTGGCCGTTTTATCAACGAAACCATCGCGGAACAGGCCATGAAGGGCGAGTTAACCCTGGGCGGCGAAACCAAACAGGTGACGGTGTTTTTTTCGGACATCCGCTCCTTTACTTCCATATCGGAAAGGCTTGAACCTCACGAAGTAGTGGAATTCCTTAACGACTACATGACCCGCATGGTTGACTGCGTTGACAAGACCGGCGGGGTAGTGGACAAGTTTATCGGAGACGCGGTTATGGGTGTCTGGGGCGCGCCGGTTTCGGCGGGGAGTACCGCCAAAGACGCCTTTAACTGTGTCCGCTGCGCCCTCTTAATGCGCCGGGCCCTGCTGGAATTTAACCGGGGCCGGGGCGGAGACAAGAAGCCCGTTATACGCATAGGCTGCGGCATCAATACCGGGGACGTGGTTGCGGGGCAAATCGGCTCCCACAAGCGTATGGAGTATACGGTTATCGGCGATACGGTAAACCTGGCCAGCCGTACCGAAGCCCTCAACAAACCTTTTGGAACGGATATCCTTATCACCGAAAATACGTGGAAACTGGTGGGGAACTACCTGATTTCCAAAGAAATGCCCCCGGTCCAGGTAAAGGGAAAGGAAAAGCCCGTGCGGATGTTTGCCGTCATCAACGCGCGCCAGGCTCAGGGGCCCCAGACCCTGGCGGATCTGCGAAAGCTCCTGGATATTGTTCCGCCGGATTTGAGCAAAGCAAATGTCAATGCCGAAGAAAAAAAGTACAAACTCTAGTTCCGGCTTTCGCGTCGTGGACGGCCTGGTGATCCTGTTTTGCCTGGCCGGGGCCCTGTTCTGCCTTGTCCTTTTTCAGCTTGATTTAACCCGCACCCTTTCCCGGATTGGCGAAAAGCCTGTGGGAACAATTACCTGGAAGTACAAGGCCGCCCAGCGCCGTTTTGCCGACCGGGTACTCTGGGATCGCCTTAAAATGGAATCGCCGGTGTATGACGGCGACCTTATCCGCACCGCCATCCTTTCGGAAGCTTCCGTCCATTTTGCGGACGGCGGAAGCATCGATCTGGCCGAAAACAGCCTGGTCCGTATTTCCGTCGCCGGTGTTCCCCGGGTCGACCTTGTAGAGGGGACCGCCGCCGCAGCCGGCGGAGCGGGCGGCGTTGTTTTTACCACCGGGGGCTATGAACTTGTCCTTGCTCCGGGGGGAAGCGCCGTTGCCGCCGCCGGGCCGGAGGGCGGAACGGAATTCCAGATAACCGGCGGCAGCGCCCTTCTGGTTTCGCCGGACGCCCCGGAAGGACGGGAACTGGGAACCGGCGCCTCCGCGGCCTTTCGCCTGGACGGCGCCGCCGGCACGGAACCCCGGGCCGTGGTGCTGAGCCCGCCGCCAAACGCCCGCCTGCTTTCTTCCGGCGCGCAGGCTCTGGCGGTGGATTTTGTCTGGAACAGGGTAAACTACGGTTCCGGGGATCTTACCCGCATTGATATCGCCCGCGACCGGCGTTTTACCCGGACGGTCCTTTCCGTAAGCGCCGGCGGGGAAAGCAGACAAACGGAACTTTCGCCGGGGGTCTATTACTGGCGGGTCTATGTGGAAAGCGCCGGGAATTCGGTTGTTCACGCTTCCAAACTGACTATTCTCCAGGCGTCCCCGCCCGGACCGGTTAGTCCGGCGGCGGGACAGTCCTGGCGCTATTATCCCGGCGGCCGTTCCCTTCGTTTCCGCTGGACCCGGTCCGGACAGGAACAGGACCACCCGCCGGACTATTATCTGCTGGAAGCGGCGGATAACCCGGAAATGACAAATCTCGTCCGCCTTCAAACCCAAAGCACCTACGCGGAATCCCCGCTTTTACGCCCGGGCAGCTGGTTCTGGCGGGTTTCCGCCCGGTACGGGGACCGTTCCCTGGTCTCAGGCGTTATTCCCTTTACGGTTGCCGAGGGCGGCGAACTTGATCCGCCGCTTCTTGTCGTACCGGCGGCGGAAAGCGAAGTGGATATTGACCCCGGCGACCGGGATATCTATTTTTCCTGGAAGCGGGTAAACGGAGCGGATTCCTACACGGTCACGGTTTCCGCCAACCGGGATATGTCGAACCCGCTGATAAACCAGCGGGTAACAGGGAACTACTACACCTGTCCCGCCGCGTCGCTTGGAGAAGAAACATACTATTGGCGGGTCTCCGCCGAAGGTTCCACCGGGTCTTCTTCTTCTCCGCCCCGGTCCTTTACGGCCCGGCGTATACCCCCGGATATCAGGCTGCTGTTTCCGCCGGACAACTATACCGTCAGCGAAGATTTAACGCCGGATCTGCGCTTTACCTGGAAGACGGATATTTCCCCGCTTCGTTTTCAGCTTGCCCCGGATCCCGGGTTTACCGGCCTGGTCATAGACGAGCCGGCGGATAAAAGCTTCCGGGGGCGGCGTCTGCCTGCGGGAGTCTGGTACTGGCGGCTTGTTTCGCAGATACAAAGCCCGGTTCGGCGCTTTACCGTCGCCGGCGCTCTGCCGCCGCCGGTTCTGGGAGAGGCGGATGTACTGCCGGGCGAAAGCATGATATTCAGCTGGCAGCCGGTGGAAGGAGCGGAGTACTACCGCTTCCGCCTGTATAGGAGCGGCGGAATGCTGCGGGAACAAACCCTGACTGGTACTTCGGTGAGCGTCGTTATGGATAACACGGAGGGAGGCTACCGCTGGACAGTACAGGCCTTTGCCGGAGAGGGAGCGTCGGGTTCCCGGCGGAGCGGTTTGGTCGGTACGGCGTCCTTTTATTTCGAGCCTTCGGAGCCGGATATTCCCCGGTCCCCGCCTCCCGCTCAGGCGCCCTCCGGCCCGGCGCTGGAACTGCTGCTGCCGGAAAACAATCTTACCCTTGGAATGACGCGGCTGCGGGATCAACCCTTTATCGCCTTTAGCTGGCAGGAACTTGAGGGGATCGCGGAGTATACGTTTATACTGCTTGACCGGAACGGCAGACAGATACTTTCCCGTACTGTTTCCCGGCCTTTCTATACGCTTGACGATTTAAGCGTCCTGGGCCGGGGCGATTTTGCCTGGCGGGTCGAGGCGGACAGTAGAACAGGCAGAAAATTCTTATCTTCGGAATACCGGTTTCACATTGATATTCCCGCCGTTAAACAATCGCATCTTCAGGATATAGGAACGCTGTATGGGACCGAATAAACATATCTACCGGATGGCATTTTTCTTTATGCTGATCTTCTTTGCCCTTCTTCCGGCGGTTTCCCAAAGTCCCGGCGAAAGAGAGGTATCCGCCAACGGCTCCTACTTTATCCGCCGGAGCAACGGGGGAATAGAGATAATTCAGCGCCTTTCCTGGCCGCAGGATGACAACGCGTACCGCTACGAAGTGGTCATAGAACGGGAGGAAGGGGAATCCCGTGAAGTTTACCGGGAATTTGTCAACGATCCCTTTGTGGAAGTTTCGCTGCGGCCGGGTAATTACTGGTACTATGTGAATATTTTTAACATGCTTAACCGGCTTGAATATACTACCAACCGGGCTTCGTTTTCTGTTGTTTTGGCCCTGCAGCCCGTTCTGCAGCGTTTTGCCCCCAGGCGTTTTTACCTGGAAGACGGCCTGGCCTGGGATCTGGAGCTGGAGGGGAGCAATTTTATCGAAGAAACCACTGTGTATCTGGAACCCCTGACCATGGAGGGCGAGCCGGTTTTTCCCAAAGATTATACCTTTTCCGAAAAAGGCGCGCGGGTGGTTTTTGATCCGCAGGAACTTAAAAAAGGCGATTACCGCGTTGTTGTAGAAAATCCGGGGGGATTGAACGATTCCCGCGATTCCCTTGCCGTAAAACTGATAAGACCGCAGACAGGTGTTTCCCTTTCCTACGCTCCCCTGGTGCCGCTGAACGGTTACCTCTTTGACCTTTTTGACGGTTTTTATTTTATCGGCGCCACCATCAAGGCCGACAGAACATTTTTAAAAACCAAATGGGGCGGGTACTTTGGTATCGAGGGGAGTTTGTCCTGGAATTATCTTTCGACCCGGAAAAACAACATGGACGTTACCGGCCATCTGGCGGACCTGCAGGCGGGTTTGTTTTTACGAAAACAGATGTTTCCCATGGTTTTTAACTTTTACGCGGGCCTGGGTCTGGGGAGTGTTTTTTTGCTTGAATTTGACTACCGGGTTATCAAGTCCGATCCCTACAATAATCTGTCGCCCCTTTTTGGTGTGGGCGCTTCGTTCCAATGGTTTTTTAACCGGCATCTTTACGGGGATCTGGGGGCAAAATACATCTATCTGCTTACCAGGGAAACCGCGCACCCGAGCTATATCAGGCCTTCGTTGGGGCTTGGATGGCGGTTTTAGGACGGATTTAGATGGGGGTACAGCTTTCCCGAAACGGTAAATTGGTTTTCTTTGGTGCGGAGCACGGCAATGTTTTCGCCGCCGGCGGCTTCCAGCATGTCGTCCTGAATGGGCCGGTTGTTGCACAGTATGATTGCGCGTATGTTTACCAAAGTAGAAACCGCCACCGTGTTTTTATGCGCCTGAATCGTTATAAGCGCGCCGCCGTCCTTTGCGTTTGCCATCACATCGGAAAGAAGATCCGAAGTATACGCCCCGCCAAGCGGAACATCCTCAAACTGGTCCTGTAGAATTTCGGCGTCCAGCAGTACCGCCGCTTCGCGTATTGTCATGGCTCCTCCGGTTAAGTATATCTGGCAGTATATCTTGCAGCTTTTGTGGTACATTGTAATCATGTTCGCCGACTTTCACAATCATTCCTGTCTGTCGCCCTGCGGATCGCTTGATTTGTCGCCAAGGGTGCTGGTTGAAACTGCGGCGGCGCGCGGGGTAAAGGCGCTTGCCCTAAGCGATCATAATTCGGCAAAAAACTGTCCCGCTTTTGGGTTTCACTGCCGGCGGCTGGGGCTTATTCCCTTTTACGGGCTCGAAGTTACCACCAGCGAAGAAGTGCACATGGTTTGCCTTTTTTCGGCCCTGGACGCCGCGCTTGAATTTGGCGACTATGTTTATTCGCGTATTGTTCCCCTTCCCAATGATCCGGAAAAAACCGGCGACCAGGTATATGTAGATGAAGACGACACTATTTTGGGCGAGCTTGAATATTTTCTGCCCTCCGCGTCGGATATCGGCGTGGACGGCCTGGGGCCCAAAGCAGCCAAATACGGCGGCATTGTAATTCCCGCCCATGTTGACCGGCCCGCGTTTTCCATGTCGAGCCAGTTTGGGCTGGTGGTTGACGGCCCCTGGGCGGCGGTGGAATGTACGCGGCTGCCTCCGGCGATTATCCGCTTTTCGTCCGGTGAATTAAATTCTGGTTCCACGCCCCTGGACACCCTTGGGTTTCCCCTGGTTACCGGTTCCGACGCCCACTACATTGAACATGTAGGGCGGCGGCCGTTTGAACTTGAGACGGGCGTTACGGAACTGCTTCCCGACGGCCCCGAAGCGGATGCGGACATTGACGCGCTTAAAAAAGCCCTGGCGCGCCGATCAGGCTAAAAGATTAGGAAAGCTCTCTCTCCTGTTACTTTCAAGTACTGCGAAACGGTCAAAACGTGAAGAATTTTTACCGCTAAGTCGCGGAAGTCGCGGAAGTCAGGAGAAGATAAAGAAGAATTTCTTCCCCTCTTACTTATTCTCCTTATTTGACTTTTTCGACTCTGCGGTGAATTTCCGCTTCGGCGTATGCTCCGCGGCGGCTTTACAGGTCTGTTTCTTTGTAGTATGCTTTTTCCGCGGGCCGTAGGGCCCGGAAAAAACCGCGTTTACAGGAGTACCGATATGAAAAAAACCCTGCGCGCAAAAACCGCGCGCCGCCGAACCGTGCCGGGGCGGAGTCCCGCAAGTTACCCCCCCCCCCCCCCCATGTTTTTCCGCCCCTTCTAGCTAAACCCCTTTTCTGCCTTCTCGCGGCCCTGCTGTTTTCGGCCTGCTCCAATCCCTCGGGCGGGAACGCGGATCCCATACCCCCCGCCCACGCCGCCTTTATACACGCCGCCGGCTGGGAAAATTCCACCCTGGCGACCGTGCTATACACCTTTACGGCAACAAGCCTCACCGTTGTTGCTCTCGGAAGCGGTCAAACAGCCGTCATTACCTTCGGCAGCGTTACCCCCGCCACCGACAGGCTGTCGGAAACGGATTACAAAACCGGTTTTACCTTTACCGGAACCATAAGCTCCAATGACGTAGATGACGGCGATTTTGCACGCGATGATTCCGGCGTTATAGTGGATAATAAAGCCCCGGGGGCGGCGCACGTCATGACCTGGTATATCAGCAATGACGGTCAGTCAATTATTACTAAAAGTAGGGGTAATACCTATGCCTATACCTTAACCAATGCTTACGCCAAACAATAAGGAGGCGGCGCCATGATCAAAAACAGAATAACCCCGGAGCGGTACGCGGCGTTAAAGAAAGCCTACGGCAGACACGCCAGTTGGGCCGTCTGGGGCGAAGGCGGCGACGTATACAACCCCGCCGTTATCGAACAGGCCCTCCCCCGCCTCCACGCCGGCTATGTGTTTGTCGGCCTCAACGCCTCGCAGGACCTAAAGGGCCTTGCCCCCTGGACAAACTACCACCACCGCCATCAGGGGAGCCGGGAAAAAATCTTCGCCCCCGTCTTCGGCGCGCCCCCCACAGGCGGCGCGTACATGACCGACATCGTCAAAGACTGCCCCTTCTCCTCCACCGCGGAAGTCCTGGAATACCTTAAAGAGGACACAGCCGCCCTTGACCGGAACATCAAAACCCTGGTCAAGGAACTTGCCGCCCTGGGCCCGGTGGGAAAGATCATCCTTATCGGCGGGGCCGCGAAAACCATCTGGGAAAGCCGCTGCCGGGAACTTGGCCACCCCGCCTGCGCCATTACCCACTTTTCCGCACGCGGCAGTGCCTTCCCGGACAATGCCCCCGGCGAGCTGCGGAAAATCGCGGCCTGCCCCTGCGCCGGAAGATAGCGCGGTGGAATGATATAGAAGAACGATCACCGCGAACCATACTAACCCCACGAACAAATCTGGTTAGAAGATTAATCTCGTGTCAATCTAATCTTGTATAATTTCTCATTTCCCTGTATTTTTATTCGAGCGGGGCTTTGCCTCGGGGGCGGTTGCGACCGGATCCAGATCAGAAACGGATAAGGAAAATAAGGAGCGGCAATGTCGGGCGAGGGCTTATACAGTAAGGCATACGAACATGATTCCTGCGGAATAGGTTTTGTCGCGGATATAAAGGGCCGCCGCTCGCACGACATTATCCGGCGGGGTCTTGAGGTGCTGGAGCGCATGGAGCACCGGGGAGCGGAAAGCGCCGACAATAAAACCGGAGATGGCGCGGGAGTGCTGCTTCAAATTCCGCACAAATTTTACGCAAAACTTATTCCCGATCTTCCCGCGGCGGGAACCTACGGCACCGGCCTTATGTTTTTGCCCAAACACGGCCGCAGCGAAATTACCCAGGCGCTGGAATCCGCCGCCGCCGCAACGGGGCTTTCCATAATCGCCCGCCGTCCGCTTGACGTTGATTCTTCCGTGCTGGGGAGCATGGCGGCGGCCGCAGAACCTCTTGTTGAACAGCTTGTCGTGACATCAAAGAACGCAAAAAAAACGGAACTGGAAACAGCGCTCTACCTGTTTCGTAAAAAATGCGAAAAGCATTTTCGTTCCGGCGGTAAGGTTTCCTGGTATATGCCTTCGCTTTCATCGTCAACAATTGTGTACAAGGGCATGCTTATGCCAAAACAGCTTCGCAGCTATTATACCGAACTCGACGACGAAGCGGTGGAAAGCGCCGTGGCGCTGGTCCATTCCCGTTTTTCTACCAATACGTTTCCCGACTGGCCGCTGGCCCAGCCGTTCCGCATTGTTTCCCATAACGGCGAGATCAATACAATTACCGGAAACCGTTTCTGGATGACGGCCCGCGAAAAAGCCTTTGGAAAGGACTGTCCATTCGCAAAAGCGGCCGGAAGCAACATGGAAGATATTGTTCCGGTTCTTGAACCGGGCGGCAGCGATTCGGCAAGTTTTGACAACGCGCTGGAACTGTTAATTGCCGCAGGAAGAAGCCTTCCCCACGCGCTCATGATGCTGATTCCCGAATCGTGGAACGATAAAAATCCCATCTCCGAACAATTAAAATCATTTTATGAATATCATGCCTGTGTCATGGAACCCTGGGACGGTCCCGCGTCGATGGTGTTTTGCGACGGACGTTATGTAGGCGGCACGCTGGACCGTAACGGTCTGCGTCCGTCCCGGTATACGATCACCAAAGACGGTCTTATTGTTATGGCTTCGGAAACCGGAGTGCAGGATTTTAAGTGCGAGGATGTCGAATACAAGGGCCGGCTTCTTCCCGGAAAACTGCTCGTTGTCGATCTTGAAGAAGGCAGGATCATTCCCGACAGCGAGGTAAAAGAGACGGTATGTACCCAAAAGCCGTACGCCGAATGGGTAAAGAAACATATGGTGACGCTTCCCCAGACATTGTCGCCGCCGGCGCACGCGGGAGAAGCCGCCGCCGAAACAACAGCGCCAATGAATCCCCGCGACATTCTTTTTATGGAACGGGCCGCGGGTTATACCCGCGAAGACCGCGAGCGCATTTTGCTTGTCATGGCAGAGACCGCCCAGGAACCGACAAACTCGATGGGAACCGACACTCCGCTGGCGGCGCTTTCCGCAAAACCGCAGCGGGTGTATTCCTACTTTAAGCAGGTATTCGCGCAGGTTACCAATCCGCCTATCGACTCGATCCGCGAAGATCTTGTTATGACCTTGACCAGCTTTGCCGGGCCGCAAAAAAATCTGCTTGAAGAAAGCGAAGAACACTGCCGCCGGGTAAAGGTGTTTCATCCAATCATGACCGAAGCGGATCTTGTCCGCCTGTTAAAAATTCGCGCCGATCTGTATAAGCCAAAAAAACTCGCCGCCGTGTTTCCGGTTGACGCTTCCAGACCGGCGTTAAAAAACGCCCTTGTACAACTGGTCGAAGACGCAAAGCGGGAGGTAAAGGCCGGCAGTTCAATTATCGTCCTTTCCGACCGGAGCGCCGCGGCGGAATCGAATCTGTGCGCCATTCCCGCCCTGCTTGCTTCCGGCGCGGTACACCACGGCCTTATCAGCGCGGGGCTTCGTACGTCGGCCTCGATTGTCATTGAATCTTCCGAGCCCCGCGAGATCATGCACTTTGCCCTGCTCTTTGGCTACGGCGCCGATCTCCTCGTGCCCTACGGCGCGTTGACCTCGATACGGGCGCTTTGCGCGGGACCCGAAAAAAAACGTATCAGCCCTGAAAACGGACAAAAGAATTATTTAAAAGGCCTGGCAAAGGCCATGCTTAAAATTATGTCAAAAATGGGAACAAGCACCCTGCGCTCCTATCGCGGCGCCCAGGTTTTTGAAGCGGTCGGCCTTGGCCGCGAAGTAATGGAAACCTGTTTTCGTTCAACGCCAAGCCGCATTGGCGGCGCGGATTTTGCGGACCTGGAAGCGGAAGCGCTCAGCGATTACTTTGCCGCCCGCAGCGCGTGGGAAAAACATCCCGCGCCCCAGGGCGGTGATTTTCTTCTTTCCGGCGCGGGTCAATACCGCTGGCGAAAAACCGGGGAACGCCACGCCTGGAATCCCGAAACAATTCATCTTTTACAGTGGGCGGCGCGGACAGGGGACTATACACGTTTTAAGCAGTTTTCGAGCGCGATAAATTCCCTTAACCGCAGCCCCCATGTAATCCGCGGCCTTCTTGATTTTGCGCCGGCCGGGGAAGCGGTCGATATAGAAGAAGTTGAAAGCGTTGAAAGCATACTGAAACGCTTTACCACGGGCGCGATGAGTTTTGGATCAATCTCGAAAGAAGCGCATGAAACAATCGCCGCCGCGATGAATTCAATTAACGGTCGCAGTAATTCGGGCGAAGGCGGGGAGGACCCCGAACGTTTTGCGCCCGCACCGGATGTCTGGCTGCGGAGCGCGATCAAACAGGTTGCTTCGGCGCGTTTTGGCGTTACCAGCGAGTATCTGGCAAACGCCGTCGAACTGCAGATAAAAATCGCCCAGGGGGCAAAACCGGGCGAGGGCGGGCAGCTTCCCGGTCATAAGGTTGACGCGATGATCGCCAAAACCCGTCACGCGACGGCGGGCGTTACCCTGATCAGTCCTCCTCCCCATCATGATATTTATTCCATAGAAGATTTGGCAGAGCTGATTTTTGATTTAAAAAACGCCAATCCCCAGGCGCGGATCAGCGTAAAGCTTGTTTCAGAAAGCGGCGTGGGAACAGTCGCCGCCGGGGTTGCCAAGGCGCACGCCGACAATATTCTTGTCTCGGGCTACGACGGCGGTACGGGGGCAAGTCCGCTTTCGTCAATCAGACACGCGGGGCTTCCCTGGGAATTGGGGCTTTCCGAAACTCACCAGGTTTTGGTGCGGAACGGACTGAGAGGCCGGGTGCGCCTTATGACCGACGGTCAGTTAAAGACGGGCCGCGACATTGTAATTGCCGCCATGCTTGGCGCGGAAGAGTTTGGCTTTGGCACTTCGGCGCTTATCGTGCTGGGCTGCGTCATGATGAGGAAATGCCACGAAAATACCTGTCCCATGGGAGTCGCCACACAGGACCCCGAACTGCGTAAACGCTTTAGCGGCAGGAGCGAACACCTTGTCAATTTTTTTCATTTTCTTGCAATGGAAACCCGCGAGATTATGGCAAGTCTTGGGTTCCGCAAATTCGAAGACATGGTCGGGCAAAGCGATCTGCTTGTCCAGCGCCGGCTCGGCGACGCTCCTTCAAAAATAGCAAAGATAGATCTTTCCGCGCTTCTTTACCGGCCCCAGGGACCAGACGGCGTCGAGGGCGGCAAAATGATACGCAACGAAACAAATCAGATTCACAAGATTGACACGGTGCTTGACAGGACGCTTGTTAAAAAATGTTTTGACGCGCTGGAGAAAAAAATACCCGCGTCCTTTGCGCTTGATGTAAAAAATACCGACCGCGCCGTGGGGACAATGCTCTCGTGGGAAGTAAGCAGGCGTTTTGGCGGTCAGGGATTGCCCGAAAATTTTGTAACGGTTGATTTTACCGGATCGGCGGGACAGAGTTTTGGCGCGTTCCTTGCGCGGGGAATAACGTTCCGCCTTTCCGGCGACAGCAACGATTACCTGGGCAAGGGGCTTTCGGGCGGCCGTGTCGTAGTCGCGCCGCCGCCGGGTTCAACATTTAAATCGCACGAAAACATTATTGTGGGCAACACGGTTCTTTACGGCGCGACCGCGGGCGAGGTATACGCGGCCGGTGTAGCCGGCGAGCGCTTCTGCGTACGTAACTCGGGCGCGACCGCCGTAATAGAGGGAACCGGCGATCACTGCGCGGAGTATATGACCGGCGGCCGCCTTGTTGTCCTTGGCAAAGTAGGCAGGAATTTTGCCGCCGGTATGTCGGGAGGAATCGCCTTTGTACTTGACGTGGACGGCGGTTTTGAATACTACCTTAACCGGGGCATGGTAGAATTATCCGGCCTTGAAAACGAAGAAGACGCCGCCTTTGTCAGGGAAACAATCGCCCGGCATGTGTACTGGACCAATTCGGCATACGCAAAAAATATTATCGATCACTGGAGCGAATACCGCCTTAAATTTATACAGGTAATGCCGGTTGAATACAAACGGGCGCTGCAGCAAATGAAACTGGCGGAAATCGATCGCAAACTCTACGAAATTCGTGAACGCGAAGAACTGGAAATAAAAAATTAGCGCGTGACGGTAATTAGTTTTGCCGGGGTAAGTATATAATCCATGCGGTAATCGTGCGCCGCCAGGGGAACCTTTTTAACAAGCTGGCAGTCAAGGCAAACGCCTATGGCGGTAAACGCCCGTTCCGCACCGGCAAGAAAACGGTCGTAATAGCCGCGGCCCCTGCCCAGTCTGCCGCCTGCAGCGTCAAAGGCCAGTCCGGGGCATAGCACCAGCGGTTTTACGCCGGGCTCCGGCAGATATTTTGCCGCGGCGGCAGGCTCCCGGACGCCGAACGCGCCCCGGCGCAAATCTTTCGTTGTGTCCAATTTGTAGAAACAAAGCCGGCTGCCTTCAACGCGGGGGGCAAAAACGGATTTGCCGCCGGTAAACGCGGCGGCAATTATTGCGGACGTGTCGATCTCACCTTTTATCGAGAGAAAACAAAGCAGCGCCGGGCAGTCGTTCCATTGTAAAAGCGCGGTCAAAAGACGCGCGGCGCTCCTTCCCGCCCTTTCCGCGTCAAAAGAGTCAAGAGTTTTTAGGATCGAAACATGCTGTCTGCGAAGGGTGTCTTTTTCCGCCAGACTGCCGGCATCCATCAGATAAGACGGGTGCCGCCCGCCTTGAGCCCCGCTTCGTAAAGCTTTCCACAGGAAAGAAACATGGGAAGCTTTGTTCCCCCCAGAATAATATCGGACTCTATGGCCATGTCCACCATATCCATGCTGGGTGTTTTACCCCGCACAAAAATAATACATTTTATATCAAGCAGCTCGGCGGTCCTGATTACCTGGGGATTAACCAAACCGGTAAGGAGCAGCACGCGGTCTTTGACAAAAGCCATTACATCGCTCATTAGATCGGCGCCGCAGGCCGACGCGACTTCCAGGCCGCCTTTTTCTTTGCCGCAAAAAAGCTCTCCTTCCAATACTCCGATAGCTTCGTTTACTGTCATATCGCTCCCCCTCAGGTATCGTCTTAAGCATATTAAAAAAAACCATAAAAGACAAGAGGTCGGGGGTGAATGGTAAGGCAAAACCCGGCTTTTTCGAATGATTGTGTTATTACGGCGTTAACGGTTTGCCGGGGATTTCGCCCATCCGAATAAGTTGACACTACGCCCCCCGTTCATGTTAGACTTTTGCAAATGTTCCTTAAACGTCTTGACATCTTCGGTTTTAAATCCTTTGCGGACCGTACTCAGGTGGAATTTGCCGACGGGATTACCGCGCTCCTGGGGCCCAACGGATGCGGCAAATCCAATGTGGTAGACGCGGTAAAATGGGTGCTGGGCGAGCAGGCGGCAAAAACGCTTCGCGCCGAAAAAATGGAAGACGTTATCTTCAACGGCACCGAAAACCGCAAGCCGCTCAATGTCGCGGAGGTAAGCCTTACCATCGCCAACGAAAACGGGCTGCTTCCACTGGAGATGAGCGAAATCGAAATCCGCCGCCGCCTTTACCGTTCGGGCGAAAGTGAATATTCGATTAACGGCAGCGCGGTCCGGCTTAAAGAAGTGCGCGAGCTTTTTTGGGATACCGGCGTGGGCAAGGCCGCGTATTCCGTAATGGAACAGGGAAAAATCGACCAGATTCTTTCCAGCAAGCCCGAAGAGCGGCGTTACCTTTTTGAAGAGGCTGCGGGAATTACCCGTTACAAGGCGCGTACTGCGGAAGCGGAGCGAAAGCTTGAACGGACCGAAGAAAACGTGAAGCAGGTCGAAGGCATACTGGGCGAGGTACGGCGTTCCTACGAAAGCCTAAAGAAACAGTCAGAAAAAACACTTGATTACCGGCGACTGCGCGATGATATTTTTCAACTGGAGCTGGATATACAGCTTTTGCGGCTCAAACAGTTCCGCAGTGACCGGCAGGGCCGCGATGATGATTTACGAAAACGCAGCGGCGAACGGGACGCGATCAAGGCGGACATTGACGCGCTTTCCAAATCACTTGAAGAAAACCTTGACGCGGTAAACTCGCTCGAAGAAAAACTGGTTGAATACCAAAAAAATATTTACGGCCTTGCCGTCGAAAAAAACGCCCGCGAAAAGGAATCGCATCTTCTTTCCACTCAGATATCGCAGATTAAACTTAAGCTTTCACAGAACGAGGAACGCGAAAAGGCTTCGGCGGCAAAAATCGCCGAACTCGAAGATGACGCCAAAACCCAGGATCTTGCGGTACAGAGTCTGCGCAAACAGGTTGCCGGTATCGAAGCGAATATACGCGGTTTTGAAGAGAGCATACAGCTTGCTTCGTCGCGTATTGTCGAAAACGACGCGCTGTCGGGCGAAAAGGAACAGGGGATACGCGATCTTGAATCGGAACGCGGTGTTTTGGAAAAAGACCTGGCGGCTATTACCGATGACATTGTCGCGGCTCTTGACGCCGGTCTTAAAGAGGCGGGGTATTCCGCGCAGGAACGGCGGAATAGCGAGGCGGAATTAACCGGCACGCTTTCCCGCCTCAAGGAACTGCTTACCGGACACGCGCTTGGCTCGGAGAACTTTTCCCGGGCTGCGGAACTTTGCGAAAAAGCGCGGAGCCTTTTTGAAAGCTACCGGAAAAACACCCCCGCGTTTATTGACGAATTTGTCGCCCCCGAAGGAATTATTACCCGTAAACGCGATCTGGACAGGCGGATTCGCGCGGCATCCGACGGCGTCGCCGGTCTGCGCGGGGATATAGCCGATCTTCGCCGCGATAACGCGGAACTTTCCGGCAAGATTGATCAGTACCGCGCAACCCTTGAAGATTTGCGGGTAAACCGCGCAAAAATGGATACCCAGGCAAAAGCGGCGGAAGAACAGGCGCGGCTTTTACGGCGCGAGCTTTCGGGGCAGGAAAGTCTGCGCGCCCAGATTACCGGCGAAATAAAAGAAGATAAAAAACGCCTGGAAGATTTAACAGTTCAGATTAACGATACGGCAAAGGAACTGGAAAACATTGAAAAGCGCGGTGTTGAGTTCGGTTCCGCCCTTGAAAAACTGGAAAGGGATATCAGCGCCAAAACCGGAGACGCCGCGGGAAAACAGGAAAACCTAAAAAAGCGCAGCGCCGATTTGGTCAAAGTACAGGAACGGCTCGAAAAAATTCACCTTGATCTTGCCCAGACCGAAACAGAAATTAAAAACATTCAGGATAATTTTAGGGAAACCCATTCGCGCGATCTTGCCGAATTTGAAGAGCGTATTTTTACCATTACGGTTTCTTCGGCGGAATTACGCGGAAAGCTTGCCGAAGCAAGGGAAAAACTGCGTAATTTGGGGCAGGTAAACCTTATGGCAATCGAAGAATTTTCGGAGGCAAAAGAACGCTTTGATTTTCTTTCCGGCCAGCTTGCGGACCTTGAAAAAGCCCGTTCCGATCTGGAAGCGATGACCACCGAGATACGAAGCGAATCATCCGAAATGTTTATTAAAACATATAACAGGATTAAAAAGAATTTTCACAATATGTTCCGCAGGCTTTTTGGCGGCGGACGGGCGGAACTGCGTCTGGATGATCATAATCATGTTTTGGAAACCGGCATCGAGATTTACGCGCAGCCGCCGGGCAAAAAACTTGAAAACATTACCCTGCTTTCCGGCGGCGAAAAGTCGCTCACCGCAGTCGCGCTTCTTTTTGCGACATACATGGTAAAGCCAAGTCCCTTTTGCCTGCTTGACGAAATAGACGCGGCCCTTGACGAAAACAATGTCATTCGCTTTGTACAGCTTTTACGGGAATTTGGCAGCACAAGCCAGTTTATTGTAATTACCCATAATAAAAAAACGGTAACCGGCGCAAAAACCCTGCTGGGTGTTACCATGGAAGAACAGGGCATTACAAAAATGATCGCAATCAGGCTGGAACACGAGGAAGAAGCGCGAAAGACAGAAGACGAATCGTTTGAATTTGAAGAAGAAGACGTTGAAGAAGAAGAAGGACGCGAACTTCCCCCGGGAATGGACGATCCGGAAAAGGTAAGTGAAACCCAGCTGCATCCCATAAGGGCCGGAAACGGCTAATGTTTCGCGGCTGTTTCGCGGTTTATAATCTGCCAAGAACGGCTTTTGGATAATAATGCGCGAGTATTTGTTCGGCGCTGTATCCGGCGCCGGCCATTCCCGCCGCGCCGTGTTGATCCATGCCCATACCGTGTCCGTGGCCGCCGCCCGAAAAGATAACATATTCAATTTCGCCCCGGCTCGAAAGTTTATAGCGTATGGTAAAAAGGCTTGAGCGGAGGCCTCCCATTGCGGACCAGATTTCATCGCCCTGTACAAAAACGCTACCGCCCGTTCCAATTACTTCCAGTTTTGTTACGCGGCCCGAGATTCCCCGGCCCCGGCTTACGATGCGTTTTATGTCGCCGGGATCTTTTGCAAGCCGCCGCCTGATCTCGGCCGGCGTTACCCATTTTTCCCAGCGGTAGGAAGTGGCAAACGAAAGGCGCGGCATGATCGAGTACGATTCCGGCACGTCGCAAATCCAGGCGTATAATTCATCGGCGGGCAGTTCTTTTTTACGAAGAGGAATCATTTTATCGGGAACCGCCGACATATAATCTTCCAGGCCCCAAACCGTCATGGTATCGTCGCTGTAGCCGCCGTGATTTGCCGAATAATACGCCTTGACCAGATTGGTTCCCGCTTTAAGGACCATGCCGCTTGTCGCGTCCACGGCGGCGCTGGTGTTTTTATGTTCTTCGCCCGCTCCATGATACGCCTGCGAAAGCGGCGTACCGTAAATGTCAAAACCCCTGGCGGCAAACTGTCCTTTTTGCGCAAGCGCGTAGGAGCGGGCTGCGACGGCCTGCGCTTTAAGCGCTTCGGCGGGCCAGGTCGCGGGCATTTCAATAGGTATACATCCGTATAGGTAGTCTTCTACCGGCAATACATTTACCACGGTCATGCCTTCGCTGTAGGAGCGGAATTCAAGCGATCCGCGGTAGCTCCGGTTTGTCCCCGGCGCTCCGTTTACCACGCCGGCGACAATACAGGTGTCTTCGTTACTGGAAAGATTCAAAACCACCGGCGAAGACGAACGAAACAGTTCGTTTTGATTTTTATCCAATATCCGCATATTTCCGTTAATCCAGCGGATAAAAATTTGTTCCTGCGCCTGCCCCCGGTAGGAAGAAGTCCGGCCGCCGGTAATCAGCGAAAAAGCGCCCCCCGCCTTGACAGAAACAACGGTCCGTTTTTCCGCAAGGCCGACGCGAATTACGCCTTCGGCCGCCGCCGCGGGTTTTACTTTTGGCGGCGTCCTTGTTATTACGCGTTCCACCAGGTAAAGCCCCGCCCCCGGACTCCCCGGCGCGTGGCGGCGGGCTTCGGCCAGCGCGTCCGAAATCTCCCTGCTGCGCGGAAGCCTGCTGTTGGCGATGATCAAAAGATTCCGCGCCTGTGTCCAGGAGGCCCTTGCCATCATTAATCGCGCAAGGGGAAGCAGCGCCTCGGTAAAGGCTGAATTTTGGTCATAACAGGTTTGCAAGCATTTTTCCGCCTCTTTCGCGTCCTTTTCCCTGAGCAGCAGGCCCAGGCGGTACCAGGCGACAGGACGCCATCGGTCAAGTTCCACGCTTTGTTTAAAAAGCTGCGCCGCCCGTTCCGTATAGCCCAGCGCCTCGTGGTTCAGCCCCGAATAAAAGTAAAACGCCGCCTGGGTGCGCTTGTCCTTTTGCGCGGCGGCTTCCGCCCGTGGGCGTATTAAAGACGCGCGGCGGTGATCGCCTGAAAGACAATACGTATAAAACAACTCCAAAGAAAGTTCACCTTCTTCGGCATCGCCGATTGTATGGTCCTTTAGGAGATCCTCGAGCAGTTCGGCGGCTTTGTTCATTTCCGCCAGTTCATAGTTGATTACGACAAGCTGCCGTTTGGCGGCGCGGCTTCCTCCCAGAATACCGGCGGCTTCTTCCAGACGCCCCGAATAGTAGGGATTGGAAGACCCTTCCGGCGCTCCGCGCGCAAAAAGCAGCGGCGCTCCTAGCAGCAAAAGGAGCACACGGGTATAATTTGAAATGGACATAACACTCCCTGAACCTTTAGGTCACTCCTACAAATATCGGCCAATGCCCCGCCTAAACAAAGCGGGTGATTGGCGATTGGTAATCGCTGATGTTGACAAAGTACGGCGTAGTGTTGATAGTTTATGTATGCTTCAACGTCAGGCTCTGGTACAGGAACAGCGCCTCAAAATGGCCCCGCAGATGTACCAGGCGATCAAGCTGATGGAGCTTCCCGTAATGGATCTGCGGGACAAAATAGCCGCCGAAATTGAAAACAACCCCGCGCTCGAGGTAGTGGAGGATCCCAGCGTTGTTTCGCTTGACGCGTCGATTGTTCCCCAGCGGGAAGAAGACGCATACTTTGAAACAAGCTCGGATTCCGGTTTTGCGACCCGCCAAGGCGAAGCCGCATCCGACGAAAAACAGCGCTTTATCGAGGGGGCCGTCGCCCGTCCGGAAACCCTGCAGCAGCATTTGCTGTGGCAGCTTGCCCTTGAAACTTCCGACGCCGATCTGCGCCGCATTGGCGAACTTATTATCCAAAACCTTGATACCGATGGCTTTCACAAGGAACCGCCCGAAATTCTGTTAAAGGGCGAGCCCGCCGCCAAAATCCGTGCGGCCCTTGGGTTTGTCCAGGCGCTTGATCCCCCCGGCTGCGCGGCCGAAAATTACCGCGAGTCGCTGCATGTTCAGGCCTCCCTTTTGGCAGATGTCCCCGCAGGGATTGGTATTGCGCTGGATTATCTTGAAGAACTGGAGCGGGGCCGCTTTGCGGAAACAGCCCAAAGGAGCGGGCTTGACGAGGAGACGCTGCGCCAGTGCTTTCAGCGGATACGGGACGATCTTTCACCGTTTCCCGGCAGGCGCTTTGACTCGAAGGAAACCCGCTATGCCGTACCCGATGTAGAGGTACGGCAAAAAGAAGGGGAACTGGTTATTATTCTTAACAGCGAGGAAATTCCTGTTTTGGGAATTAATCCGTTTTTTTTAAAACTCGGCGAAAAAGGAGAGGGAGAGGCCCGCGACTTTGCCCGCGACAACGTAAAAGAGGCCCGCTGGTTTATTCAATGCATTAACCAGCGCAACCATACGCTGCTGCGGGTATCGCGGGCTATCGTCGAATTTCAACGGCCGTTTTTTTCGGGCGGGCCCAAGCATCTTGCGCCGTTAACCCTGAACGATATCGCCAGGGAACTGGGCGTACACGAAACAACCGTGTCACGGGCCGCCAACGGCAAATATATGCAGACCGAATGGGGGCTTTATGAAATACGTTATTTCTTTAGCAATTCAATCTCCGGTTCGGGATCAAGCGGCTCCCGGTTTTCAAAAGAGGGAGTCAAGGCGGTCATCAAGGAAATAATAGAAACCGATAAGGGACGCCTTTCCGATCAGGATCTGACCGGCCTGCTTCTGCGAAAGGGCATAAAACTGGCGCGGCGTACCGTGGCCAAATATCGAAGCGAACTTGATTTGGGTTCATCGTATACCCGTTAAATTTTTTACTGGAGGCTGGATATGAATATTGACATTAAGGCAGTGCATTTTACCTTACACGACGATGCGCGGGAATATCTGGACAAAAAGATCGAACGCATCCACAATGCGGAAAACATGATTGTGGATCTTTTGATCACGCTTACCAAAGACAAGAATTTTTTGGCCGAAGCCACCGTTAATTTTCGCTGGGGCGTTTCGGTTCACATAAAGGAACATGATTTTGATCTTAATCCGTCAATCGACAAGCTTATTGACAAGCTCGAACAAAAGATCACCAAAGAAAAAGAAAAAGTAAAAGAACGCCATTAGTTTTTTTTGACTATGACATACGAAAGAGCGCCTCGGAGATATTGTAACAAAAGTCTCCCAGGCGCTCTATGCGGCGCACCATATCCATAAAGAGCAGTTCTGTTTTTACATCCGCGCCGGCTTCTATGCGCTTTCGCCCCAGCTTGCGCAGTTTGTTGCGCGCCCTGTCAATTTCGCTCTCAAGCGATTCGGCGTATGAAATTTGATCGCGGTTAAGCGGGTGTCCCAAATGTTCGCGCACATAGCCAAGAAAATCTTCTACCTGCGACACAAAGGGCGCAAGCGCGATCATCTCTTTCTTTTTAAACAGCTGTTTTTTCTTGACGCTCCGTTCCAGAATCAGGGCGACGCCGCAGCAGTCGTCGGCCATGTCCTCAAGGTCGGCGATGATCCGCAAAAGCCTGGAAATATTATATTCAGAACTTGCGGACATCTGCGTCCGCGTACATTCAATAAGAAAGCGGGTTAATTCTTCGCGCATTTCGTCGGTATAATCTTCTTTCTGCCTCATCGAGGCTACAAGGCGTTCGACAAGCACGGTTTTTTCTTCTTCGTGTTCTGTTACTTCCGATTCAGAAAAAGAGCCAAGCCCCTCGCTGATTTGGGCGTACATTGCCGCTACCATGCCGGCCATGTCGCAGATTTCTTTTTCCGCGCGGATTATATTAAGGCCGGGCGTCGTATGCAGAACGCTTGCCTGGTATCCAAGTTTATAATGCGTGTTTTCATCCGATCCCCTGTCTTTAATAAAGAACGAAACCAGCGCGGAAAGCTGTTTTACAAAGGGAATAAACAAAAGCGTACACATGCAGTTAAAGACAGTATGGAACATGGCAAGATGCGTGGTAATTCCTTCGCCTTCAAGCGGGCCGGGGGTTAAAAAATCAACCAGCACAATAAGCGGCCGCAGAAAGATCACGGCGAGTATTGAGCCAATCACATTAAACAGTACATGAACAAGCGCCGTCTGCCTGGCTGTTGTTTTTGCCCCAATGGCCGCCATGATAGCGTCAATGGTAGTGCCGATATTCGCGCCGAGTATTAACACCGCCGACGATTCAAAGTCGAGCGTCCCCCTGAACGCAAGGGCCATTACCAGGGTTATGGTCGCGGCGGACGAATGCATAACAAGGGTAACAGCCGTGCCCAGTACCAGACTGGCAAGAATCGAAAATATGCCCCGCCCGGAAAGCGCGCCTATAAATTCCAGCGACCGGGGGCTAAAACGGGGAAGGGCGCTGTTAATAAAATCAAGGCCGATAAAAAGAAAACCAAACCCCAGGAGCACCTCGCCCCAGTCGCGGTGTTTCCATTTTGGCAGGCGCATCATAAAGCCAATACCGACGGCGGGCAGGGCCATGGCGGAAATGTCAAAGTGGTAGCCGACAAGCGACACGATCCAGGCGGTCGTCGTTGTGCCTATATTCGCGCCCATAACAACGCCCGTTGCCTGGGTCAGGGTTAAAAGGCCGGCGTTGACAAACGAAACAAGCATCACCGTTGTCGCCGATGACGACTGAACAAGCGCGGTAACGACAAAACCGGTAAACACGGCGGCAAAGCGGTTCCCCGTCATAAAGTTAAGGGTTTTCTGGAGACGTTCGCCGGCGGCCTGCTGGATACCGTCGCTAAGCACCTTCATGCCGTAAAGGAACAAACACAACCCGCCCAGAATACGGAAAAACAGCGCAATGGTTTCCATAGCTGTTACTATATCATATTGACCTAAAGATCAATGGCTCCTACACTTTGAAAGGATATGCGTTTTTTGGTTTTATCCGACTCCCACGGCAATCTGCCCCCTTTGACTGCCGCGTTACGCTGGGTTTCCCGGCCCGAATGCGGCCCCGCCCCGGACGCGGCGATTTTTTTGGGCGACGGCGCGGACGATCTTGCCGCGGCCTCAAAGGCGGCGGGTTTTGCCCCGCCCTGGTACTGTGTGCGGGGAAATATGGATTCCAGCCGCCTTATACGCGATACACTCGTTGTGGAAACAGGCGCGGCAAAACTCTTTCTTGCCCACGGGAACCGCCACCGGCTTGAGACTGGCTTTGATTTACTTGCCGGCGACGCTCTGGAACAGGGCGCGCAGGCGGCCCTGTTTGGACATATTCATGTGCCGGTGTGGACGACATACCGAGGTATACCGCTTTTAAATCCGGGGAGCATCGGCCGGCCCCGGGGCAAAACAGGGGAAACTTTTGCGGTTTTGGAAGTTTCCGCGGCCCATAATGGAGCCGCTTTTACGGCGCGTTTTTTTTCGCTGCGGGACAAACGTCAGTTCGGCGAACTGGCGGAACAATACTATACAAATATATAGTATTGATTTGAGCCGGGCGCCGCCGTACACTAAACTGTGGAAAGAAAAATTTCGCTTACCGGAATTAAACCAACCGGAATTCTGCACATTGGCAATTATTTTGGCGCCATTAAACCGGCGCTGGAGCTGGTCAATACCTACGACGCCCTTTACTTTATCGCCGATTACCACGCCCTTAACACCATGAAAGATCCGGCAAAACTGCGAGCGAGCATACGCGAAGTCGCCGCGGGCTGGCTTGCGGCGGGCCTTGATCCCGACAGGGTGATCTTTTACCGCCAATCAGGCATTCCCGAAGTATTTGAACTTACCACCATGATTATGGCGTTTACCGCAAAGGGATTAATGAACCGCGCGCACGCGTACAAGGCGCAGGCCGCGGCCAACAGCGAAAAAGGCGCCGATCCCGACGCCGGAGTCAACATGGGCCTTTTTACCTACCCGGTATTAATGGCCGCGGACATACTGCTTTTTAACGCCGACGTCGTGCCGGTAGGAAAGGATCAAATTCAGCATATTGAAATGGCGCAGGACATTGCCGGGGCGGTGAACGCAAACTATAAACAGCTGGTGTTAAAAATACCCCGCCCCGCGGTGCAGGAAGAAGCAGCCGTCGTCCCCGGCCTTGACGGCCGCAAGATGAGCAAAAGCTACCACAACACGATCCCGCTTTTTTTGGACGAAAAAGATCTGCGTAAATTAATTATGCGCATGGTGACCAATTCCCAGCCGCTTGAAGACCCAAAAGATCCTGAAACGTCGCAAATTTATCTGCTCTATAAATTATTTTCTTCCGCAGAAGAACAGGCGGCCCTTGCGTCGCGTTACCGCGCGGGGGGAATGGGCTGGGGCGAGGCAAAAGAAGAATTGTTCCGCGTGGTAAACCGCTGTCTTGCGCCGCTGCGGGAACGCTTTAGGGCTGTCATCGCGGATGTCGAAGGTCTTGACCGCATACTTAAACGCGGCGCGGAAAAAGCAAGGCCGATAGCGGCCGCCACCGTCGAGCGTTTTCGAAAAGCGGCGGGAATTGAATTGTACTAAATTCGCCAGACTAAGGAATGGAACATGACCGATATGCTTTCAACGCTTAAGGCCCGGGGCTTTTTTGCGCAGTGCACCAATACCAAAGGGCTTTCCCTGGCAATGGACAGGGAAAGCATTACGTTTTATGTCGGCTGCGATCCGACCGGGCCCAGCCTGCACATTGGACACATGGTTCCCTTTTTCGCGTTCCGTCATTTAAAAGAAGCCGGCCACAAGGGCATTGCGCTTGTCGGCGGCGGTACGGCGCGTATCGGCGATCCTTCGGGAAAAAGCGAAATGCGAAAAGTGCTCGATTACGAAATACTTGATTCCAACGCCGCCTCGATTAAGGCGCAGCTAACCCGCTTCCTTGGCGACGCGCTGTTTGAAAACAATAAAGACTGGCTCGCCAATCTTAACTATATCGATTTTCTGCGGGATATTGGCCGGCATTTTTCGGTAAACCGCATGTTAAGTTTTGAAGCGTACAAACTGCGCATGGAAACAGGGCTTTCGTTTTTGGAATTTAATTATCAATTGCTGCAAAGTTATGATTTTTTGGAATTATACCGGCGGCGGAGATGCGTGCTTCAAATCGGCGGCGATGATCAGTGGGGCAATATTGTCGCCGGCGCCGATTTGATTCGCCGTGTTGAAGGCGCGGAAGTTTTTGGCATGACGTTTCCGCTGGTTACCACTTCGGACGGCAAAAAAATGGGCAAGACGGAAAAAGGCGCCGTCTTTCTTGATCCCGCCCTTACAAGTCCGTACGAATTTTTTCAATACTGGCGTAATGTTCAAGACGCGGATGTCGGGCGCTTTCTTTTGATGTTTACCTTTCTTTCGCCGGATCAATGCGGCGAACTTTGCAAAGCGGGGGCAAACATCAACGAGGCAAAGGAACGCCTTGCCTGGGAAGTTACCGCGTTAATCCACGGAAAAGACGAGGCGGATCGCGCGCGCTCAGGCGCAAAAGCCGCCTTTGGCGGAGGCGGCGATACAAACGCCATGCCGTCCGTCACCCTGTCCCGCGCCAAATTCGAAGCGGGATACAATGTTGTGGAATTATTTTTTGACGCGGGGCTCGCCGCAACCAAAAGCGAGGCGCGCCGTCTGGTGGAACAGGGCGGCGCTTTTACCGGCGGCGAAACCCTGTCCGCCGCCGCGGACATAAAAGCGGCGATAGGAGAGGACGCGCTGCATAACGGGGAACTGATACTGCGCGCGGGCAAAAAACGCTATTGCCGTGTTCTAACCTGACGGGTTTACGGCGTTTTTTAACGGGCGGCTTTTATTTTTTTGACCGCGCTCCCGATGAGCGCGGTTTCACGTTCTCCTACATGCAGTGTTTTTATATAGCTTAAATTGGCGTTAATTATCCTGTCTTCGGTCGCCGAATCATTCGCGGCGCCGTCAAGCAGGACTGTCGTAAACCTTCTGTTTAAATACGACCCCGACTGGGCCTCGTCTTCGTCTTCCCATCTGTGGATCTTTTTTATTCCGTTTTTTAATTCAAGTGTGCCGCTTTCCGAATCATAAAAATAAATCAGCTCAAATGTTTTATTTTTATCGTCATATATTATTTCGGTATATATCGCGGTAAAATCCCTGCGGTACTTTTTTTGATATACCAGCTTTACGGTTTTATCGTCCATATTTTTTACTTTTTTTCATCAGCCGGTCAGAAGATCTTCCGCCCTGTATTCCGCAAGATTTGTGGCAATGCGATCCGCGCCGGCCCTGCAAAGTTCATCCCGGCCAAACGAGGTAAGAAGGGCAAGACAGCGCATTCCCGCCGATTTTGCCGCTTCTACACCGCCTGTCGAATCTTCTATTACCCAGCATTCGCCGGGAGCGGTATCGATACGGCGGGCCGCCTCCAGGTAAAGATCGGGAAACGGTTTTTGTTTTTCGACATCAAGCCCGTTTACTATCGCGTCGAACGCCTTATAACGGGCGGCGGCTCCGACGGCGGCGGCAAGTCCAACCTGGTCCGAGCGAAGCTCGCTGTTGTGCAGTCCGATTGCCTGGAGGTTTGCCATTACCTTTATAAAATCAGTTGAAGACGCAAGCGCGGTTTTAAGCGATAATTCGCGGCAGCGGTACACAAAATCAACCGATCCGGGAAGGGCTTTTAATTTCCCCTTTATAATCTCGCAATAAATCGCATAGGTACGCGCCTTGTCGCGCTCAATGACAAAGCCGGCAAAACCCTTTTTTTTCGCCACGCCGCCAAGAAACGTGTTTTCGCCCTTTCCTATAAAGGGTTTAAAATCTTCGTGCGTTACTTCAACGCCGTGTTCCCTAAACATAAGAAGGCCCGCCTCGGCAATAAACCATTCCGAATCGGTAAGCACCCCGTCCATGTCAAAAATAACCGCGCTTGTTTTTTCCGCCATATTGAATTCCTCAAAACCTACAGGTAGCGTTTGGGTTCTTTCCCCTGAAGAACCGCATAAAGTTCTATGTAACTTTTTGCCGTTCCCGCGGCAATCTTGGCCAAAAGCACTTCCTCAACCTGAAAAAGGCCCACTTCGCTGGACATTTCGACCCGCACGCAGATTGGTTTTTCCCTGCCCCGCGTTATGGTTACTTCTTCGATAGAGCCGGCTGAATATTGGTGAATGTCCCCCGCGCGGGGTCCGCCCGAGATCGCCCGGGGAATACGGGCCCTTCCCTTTTTCATGTCGCAGCCGTCGGCAACCTGAACAATGCCCGCTTCAAGGGAATGAATGATCCGGTTCCCCATGTGTCCCGAAATCGCCTCGATGGCGATGGAACGTATTAAAACAATCTTTTGCATATTCCTGCCGTGGACTTCACGCAGTACGCGGTCCAGTACCGGGTAGGCAAGATAGGCGCTGTGAAGCTCGTGGTCCTGCCGGCCTATCGCCATGCCGTTGTCGTGGAGCAACGCGCCGCAGAGTACACCCTGAAGGCTGTCGTTAAAGTCGCCGGTTTCTTCTGTTTCAAGGCTTGTCTTTACCCCCGCCTGGCGTAAAAGTTCCATCATAATAAGTGAATTAAGGGCGACCGTCCTCATGTGAACGGGCCCGTGATCGTTATAGTTAAGGCGCACAATGGAAACAGAATTGGCGTATTCCTGCATCGCCTGGATTTCGCTGTCGCCAAGAAGCAGCTTTGCCAGCTTTACGGTTTCAGCCGACGCCGTTATGCGTTTGAGTCTGTCAAGAATCTTGGTATCCAGGTTTAATTCTTTTCCCGATCGCATGGTACCAGTATAGCCTGTAACGGCAAAAAAGAATAGCTTGCCCTCGCCGGCCGGACACCGCCTAAGTACCGCCGGCGCTTTTGCCGAAACTTAAACGATGGCAAAGTTTTTGTTCCATTTTTTTCTTCATTTTTTCCTCCTCTGCCCCATCCTTCTTTTTGCCCAGGAACTCTCCCTGTCCCAGGACGATTTTCGCATAGAGCAGCTGACGGATGGGGGGTTTCATCTTTTTATCCGCGCAAAGGCGTCCATAGGCTCGGTGCTGCTCACCGAATCGACCCGCGATCCCGCGCTCAAGGCGGCAAACTACGCCTACCGCGCGGACGAATGGAACGCCGTCAACGGCAATGAAATACGCATCCTGGACGGCCGGCCCATTCCCCAGTCGGCCAAAATCTGGTCGCTCATTGATTCCAGCGTTGAACGACATCCCCAGTTGGGCGAAGCGTTTCATATTTTTATTCCCTACATCCTCCGCTACGGCTACGAAGGCGGCAGGACCGGCGAAGTATACGTTACCGATGGAACCTATTTTAATATACGAACCTTTGCGCTGCCCTACGGCGATTACCGGGGCGCCTGGCAGGATAATCCGTACCAGCTAGCCGTCGCCGCCCAGGAACCCCAAAACGGGCCGTCTTCGGGTAATTTTATGAAAGAGGCCGAGTCCAGCTATTCCGAAATTTCCAAAGAGGGCGGCGGGGCCTTTTTACACGCGGAAGGACCGGAAGATTTGATTGCGCGTATAAAAACCATTCTGGAACGGGAGCGCGGCAAAAGCGTCGATCTGGTAATCTGCCTTGATACAACCGGTTCCATGAAAGACGAATTTGCCGAACTGCGAAAAACGCTCGTTCCCATGCTCAGGGGACTAACGGCGGATTTTACCAAATTCCGCATCGGCATGATTCTTTACAAGGATTATTACGAAGAATACATGACCCGTCTTGTTACGTTTACCCAAAGCGTTGATATGCTCCAGCGCACCCTTAACAGCATACAGATACGCGGCGGTCGCGATATTCCCGAGGCCGTCCACGAAGCGCTCTATGACGGAGTAACAAAATTCCCGTGGGAAGCCGAGTCGCGCCTGGTGATTCTTGTCGGGGACGCGCCGCCGCATCTGCGTCCACGGGGGAAAATTTCAAAAGAAATGGTCTACCGCGCGGCGGCGGAACAGAACGTACGCCTTCACACGATAATTTTACCGCAGTAAGCGGATTCTGCTGTCAGGCCTGCTGTTTTACGTGTTGAATTTTTTTTTCGTTTCTGCTAGGCTTAAGGAAATTCAGTAATTGGGGGTTTTTTAGCATGAAAGTTGCAATTAACGGTTTTGGTCGCATTGGCCGGCTTGTGTTTCAGGCGCTGGTAGGTCAGGGACTGCTGGGCAAAGACAAAATTGACATCGTGGCGGTGGTTGATATTTCGACTGACGCAAAGTACTTTGCGTACCAGCTTAAGTATGATTCAACACAGGGTCAGATGAAGGCCGATATCGGAACCGACGGCGGAGACGTACTGGTGGTAAACGGCCACAAAATCAAATGCCTTTCGGGAAAGGGCCTTACGCCGGCACAGCTTCCCTGGAAGGATCTGGGAATAGATTATGTTATAGAGAGCACCGGCCTGTACACCAACGAAAAGGCGTACGGACACATTGAAGCGGGCGCAAAAAAGGTGATTATTTCCGCTCCGGGCAAGTCGGGCGATGACGCCAAACCAATCAAGACATTTGTCATGGGTGTGAATGACGGCGACTATGATCCCGCCAAACATCATGTCCTTTCAAACGCGTCCTGCACCACGAATTGTCTTGCCCCGGTGGTACATGTGCTTATCAAGGAAGGGTTCGGCGTTGAAACCGGCCTTATGACCACGATTCACTCTTATACCGCCACGCAAAAAACCGTGGACGGCGTAAGCCAGAAAGACTGGCGCGGCGGACGCGCGGCGGCGATTAACATTATCCCGTCAACTACGGGCGCGGCAAAGGCGGTCGGCGAAGTGCTTCCCTCCACCAAAGGCAAGCTTACCGGAATGAGTTTCCGCGTACCTACTCCCACCGGATCGGTGGTGGACCTTACCTTCCGCACCGAAAAAGACACCTCTATAGAAGAAATTGACGGAGCGTTCAAAAAGGCGTCGCAGAGTTACCTTAAAGGTATTCTTGCGTACTGCAGCGAGGAAATCGTATCGACCGATATTATTCATAATACCAACACTTCAATTTACGACAGCCTCGCGACCCTGCAGAACAATCTTAAGGGCGAAAAGCGTTTCTTTAAGGTGGTTTCGTGGTATGACAATGAATGGGGTTATTCCAACAAGGTTGTCGATCTGTTAAACTTTATCGACAGCAAAAAGTAGACTGCCGGAACCATTGTTATTGTAAAGGCTCCGCTCCAGGCGGGGCCTTTTTTCCAAAAAGCTGTTATTAAGGAGCAAAAAATAAATGATTAAAACAGTAAAGTCCGTAAACCTCGCGGGAAAGCGGGTTATTATGCGGGTAGATTTTAATGTGCCGATGAAAGACGGCGTGGTTCAGGATGACACGCGGATTACGGCGGCGCTTCCTACAATCAATTATATTCTTGATCAGGGCGTAAAAACCCTTACGCTTATGTCGCACCTGGGCGATCCCGCCAAAGATTCCAAAAAGGCAAAAGAAAAAGCCGAAAAGGACGGCAAGTCCTTTGACGAAGCGGCGTACATCCGGGGCAGGCACCGCATGGCGCCGATAGCCGCGTACCTTGAAAAAAAGCTGGGCAGGAGCGTGATATTTGCCGGAGAAGACGGCTGTTACGGAAAAAAAGCGTTTATTGACAGCCAAAAAGACGGTTCGGTAATCATGCTGGAAAACACCCGCTTTCACAAGGAAGAGACAAGCAAAGACGCCCTGGAGCGGGACAAACTTGCCAAAGAACTTGCCTCGTACGGCGATGTTTTTGTCAACGACGCGTTCGGTACGGCCCACCGGGATCATGCTTCGACCGCAAGCATCGCCAAATTTGTAACACCGGCGGTCGGCGGTTTCCTTATGGAAAAAGAAGTCCGGTTCCTTGAACCGATTGTTACGAATCCCGAAAAGCCGCTTGTTGCCATTATTGGCGGCGCAAAAGTGTCAAGCAAAATTGCCGTACTGGAAAGCCTCTTAAAAAACGCCAAAGCCCTGGTAATAGGCGGCGGCATGGCCTATACCTTTCTTAAAGCCCAGGGACACGAAGTGGGCAAGAGCCTTGTAGAAGACGATCAGATCGGCACCGCAAAAAATATTCTTGAAGCCGCAAAAAAGGCCGGCGCCGAAATTGTCCTGCCCCTGGATCAGGTTGCCGCGGAAACATTTGACGCGGCGGCAAGTCCGGTGGCAGTGGACAGCAGGGATTTACCCGCCAATCTTATGGGTCTTGACGTGGGTCCCAAAACCATCGCCCTGTACAAAAAAGTGCTTGATACGGCAAAAACCATCGTGTGGAACGGACCGGTCGGCGTGTTTGAATTTGACGCGTTCGCAAAAGGAACCGAAGAAGTGGCAAAGCTTGTCGCCGAAGCAACCGGACGCGGCGCCATTACGGTGGTAGGCGGCGGCGATTCTGTCGCGGCGGTAAACAAATTCGGCCTTGCCTCAAAAATGAGCCATGTAAGCACCGGCGGCGGCGCAAGTCTTGAGCTGCTCGAGGGCAGGAAGCTTCCGGGCATCGAAGTGTGCCGGGGCTAAAGGAGAAAACCATGCGTAATTATTACATCGCGGGAAACTGGAAAATGCACAAGACCCGCGCGGAAGCGGCGGCTCTTGCCGGTGAACTGGTGAGCGGTCTTAAAGACGGAAAGCATAAATATCTTGTCGCGCCTTCGTTCACCCTGCTCGAAACAGTGGCGCCCCTGGTAAAAGGCACGAACATCCGCCTGGGCGCGCAGAATATGGCCGCCGAAGAACAGGGCGCGCACACAGGAGAAACATCGGTGCTGCAGTTAAAAGACCTTGGCGTCCAAACAGTGATCCTTGGTCACAGCGAACGCCGCCATCTTTACAAAGAAGATGACGCGTTGATCAATAAAAAAGTAAAACTTGCCCTGCAGCACGGCCTTGAAGCGATCCTTTGCATCGGAGAACTTTTGGAAGAACGCGAAGCGGGAAAGGCGGAAGCGGTCTGCGAGCGGCAGACGGTCAAGGGGCTTGAAGGCATTCCCGCTTCAAGTCTGTCCGGCATTGTGCTTGCGTACGAGCCGGTTTGGGCCATCGGTACCGGTAAAACAGCCACCCCCGAAGACGCGGACGCGATTCATGCCTGTGTACGAAACGTAATCGCCAAACTGTACGGTCAGGCCGAAGCGGACAAGATCATCATCCAGTATGGTGGGTCCGTTAAGGCGGACAACGCCGCCCGGCTTATGTCAAAAGAAAACATTGACGGCGCGCTTGTGGGCGGAGCGGCCCTTAAGGCCGAGAGCTTTGTGCCTATCGCGAAATTCGGCTAGTCTGAAATCCGCCCGGGCCGGCGGCAAACCGCAGGCCCGGGTTACGCGTACACAATTTCCACGCCGTTTTGTTGAAGAAGGTTTTCCCACTGGGGGTTAAGCTTTTGGTCGGTAATAAGAATATCAACCTGCGAAAAGGGACATATCCGGTAAAAAGCGGGCCGGTCAAATTTGGTGTGATCGCAGAGCAGAATAACTTCCTGCGAGACCGTCATCATCTTTTTGCGGACTTCCGCTTCCGCATCCGAATAATCCATCGCGCCGTGGCTTAGCCACATGCCGGTGCAGGAAAAAAAGAGTTTTGCGCCCCAGTAGGTGGTGATTATTGTTTCGGCCTGATTCCCCACCAGCGAAAGCGACGGTTTGCGGAGCTTTCCCGAAATACCGTACACTTCCACATTGTCAAACAGTGCAAGATCCGTAATAACCCGCACGCCGTTGGTAATTACCGTTAAATCTTTTTTGCCGCCCAAAAAATTGGTAAGTTCCTTGGTGGTCGTGGACGAATCCATAAAGACGGTGTCCTGATCGGCAATATAGTCCGCGGCGCGGCGGGCAATTTTTTGCTTTGCTTCTTTTTGTTCAATCTCGCGCACAACAAGCGGAATATCTTCGTTAATTCCGTCGATAAGCACCGCGCCGCCATAGGTGCGTTTTACCAGCCCCTGCTTTTCCAGTTTTTCAAGATCCCGCCGTATGCTGGCGGTGCTCGCCTTAAAACGCTCCGAGAGTAAATTAATGCTTACCGCTTTTTCTTTATGAAGAATCTCGCGTATTGAATTTCGGCGTTCGAGTGTCAACATTTATTAAATATAACCTTTTTTTGCGTGATTCGCCAAGTCGCAAAAACACCGGAGGTAATCGGTAAATTCTCTTTTTATTCGTAATCTTCGCGGTTAAGGTATACCAGAAATTGCCGCATAACATTCTGCCCGTTGAACAGCGCGGCGCGTTTATGATATAGTTTTTATATTATGAAGCGAGTGTACAACTTTTCGGCGGGGCCTTCAATGCTGCCGCTGCCGGTGCTGGAAAAGGCGGCGGCCGAGATGACTGACGCAAACGGATCCGGCCAGTCAGTAATGGAGATGAGCCATCGTTCGGCGGATTTTATGCCGATCATCGAACAGGCAGAGGCGCTTTTCCGCGAGCTTATGGGTATTCCCGGCAACTACCGCGTTCTGTTTTTGCAGGGCGGGGCTTCTTTGCAGTTTGCCATGATTCCCCTTAACCTTGCCTCTGTGGAAACGGGAAACAAGGCGCCCGTTACCCTGGTGGATACCGGCGTGTGGGCAAAAAAGGCGGCCGATGAAGCTTCCAAATACGCGGAAGTAATTATCGCCGCTTCGTCAAAGGATAAGGCGTATACCTATATCCCTTCCGCGCCGCCTCCCGCGTCCGGGAGCGCCTATTATCACATCACCTGGAATAATACCATTGTGGGAACGCGCTGGCCCGCAATACCCGATACGGGCGGTGTTCCCCTGGTGGCCGATATTTCCAGTTCAATTTTGAGCGAAGCAATTGATGTAAGCCGTTTTGGAATTCTTTACGCGGGCGCGCAAAAAAATCTGGGGCCTGCGGGAACAACCGTGGTTATTATCCGCGAAGATCTTGCCGGCAGGGCGCCCTCCTGGGTTCCCGCAATGCTCCGCTACGACATCCACTGCAAAGAAGCTTCCCTGTACAATACGCCTCCCTGTTACGGGATATACATCATCGGCCTGGTTTTGCAATGGCTAAAAGATTCGGGGGGCGTGGACGCGATTGCGCGGGTAAACCGCAAAAAAGCGGCCCTGCTTTATGAGTATCTGGATTCCAGCAAAAGCTTTTTTTCTCCGGTAGAAAAGCAAAGCCGCAGCCTTATGAATATTCCCTTTATTCCGCGCGAAACCGATCCGGCAAAAAAAACCGCCGTTGAAAAACGTTTTGTAAAAGAAGCGGCGGCAGCGGGCCTGGTAAATCTGGCCGGCCACCGGCTTGTCGGCGGAATGCGGGCGAGTATTTACAACGCCATGCCCGTTGAAGGAGTCCAGGCGCTGCTGCGTTTTATGGAAGCGTTCGAAAAGTCACTGTAGCATAAGGAATCATCATGTACCGTATTAAAACCATGAATAAAATATCACCCCTGGGAATTGAATTGTTTTCCGGCGGTAAATACGAAGTAGGCGCGGATGTTTTACAGCCCGACGCTATCCTGGTTCGCAGCGCCGATCTGCACAAGGTGGAACTGCCGCCGTCGGTGCTCGCCATTGCCCGCGCCGGAGCGGGGGTAAACAATATTCCCCTGGCCGCCTGCAGCGAAAGAGGTATTGTCGTATTTAATACCCCCGGCGGCAACGCCAACGCGGTCAAGGAATTGACAATAGCGGCGCTGCTTCTTTCGTCGCGGAATATTTTGGGCGGCTGGAACTGGGCGGGAACCCTGGGCGAAAAAGACGATTCGATAAGCGAGCGGGTCGAAAAAGAAAAAAGCTCCTTTGAAGGCCCCGAACTAAAAGGCAAAACCCTGGGCGTTGTCGGCCTGGGAGCTATCGGTGTTATGGTAGCCAACGACGCTGTCGCCCTGGGAATGAACGTTGCCGGATACGATCCCTATATTTCGGTAGAAGCGGCCTGGAATCTTTCACGCTCGGTAGAACGGGCCGACACGCTGGAGGAGCTGCTTGCCCGCTCTGATTATATCACCCTTCATCTTCCCCTGGGCGACGGTACGCGCGGCCTTATTGACAAGGCAAAACTGGCCCTGTTAAAGCCGTCTTCCCGCCTTGTTAATCTTTCGCGGGGAGCGCTCGTACAGGAAAGCGCCGTTATCGAAGCGCTGGAAGCGGGAAAACTTGCCCGCTATATTACCGATTTTCCTTCGGCCGCGCTGCTTGCCTGTAAAAACGCGGTGTGCATTCCCCATTTGGGCGCGTCAACCCCGGAAGCCGAAGACAACTGCGCCATTATGGCGGTACGGCAGCTTATCGATTTTTTGGAAACAGGAACCGTGCGGAATTCGGTCAACTTTCCCAAATGCAAACTTGAGTTCCGCTCTCCCTGCCGCCTTTTGGTTGCCAACCGCAATATACCCAATATGGTGGGGCAGATTACCACGATTCTTGCCGGCGGCGCAATCAACATTACCGATTTAATCAATCATCATCTGGGCGAGTACGCCTATAACATTATTGACACCGAACAACCCATTCCCGCAAATCTGGTAGAAGAAATTAAATCGATTGACGGAATTGTACGCGTCCGGGAATTATCCGCCGGCGCGGTCCGCCGGTAAACCGGCGGGCTGGCGCGGAGTGGCCTAAAGGTTAATTCGTCTGCATTCCAGGTAAAAGCGCTTTTCAGAGGATTCCCCCAGCGAAAAACTTTTTCGGGGCAGGGGGCCGCCCGCCACGGTTTGAAAAAGATTTTCCCTGGGAAAGGGCGGCAGCAGTATGCCTACCGCGCCCACGGCGGCAATGCGGGCAACTTCTTCCGCGCCGTGAATATAGTCGATTGTTGCCGCCGGATGACTTTTTAAAAAGTCGTCCAGCGCGTTTTGCAGCGGTTCCACCGCAAGACCGCCGGCATCTGTTTCAACCACGCGCTCGCGGCCCCGCGACACAAGGCGGTAGCTGACCGGAGCGTCATCCGGGGACGGCCGGCTTCTAAAACCGGGGAGCGCCCTGAGCGCTTCGTATACTTCGTCAAGCGAAGTATTAAACAGAACGCGGTGAATCGGCTGGAAACTTAACGCGGGATCATGAAGATTTTCCACCTCAACCAGCGCCCAGCGGGCGGGATGATTTTCAATGCCGTCCTCATCCGCGCGCGCGCGTTTGTATTCGTTCCAGACCGCCCCGGCGGCGGCCAAAGAATGATTGCCGTCGCCCATCGCATAAAGAAACGGAGAATGCGCGGCAAGTGTTTCAAGTCCGCCGGCCAAAAATTCCAGGTCGTCTTCGCGGTCCAAAAGCCAGCCCCGTACGCGCCCGGCGTTGAACAAGAGCGGGCTGTCATAACAGGGGTCCCTTTGACGCGCGCGTTCCCCCAGGGCGGGAAGCAGTTTATTTTCGCGGTCGTCGATCAGCACCAGAATATGCGGCGTTTCAAGCGGCGCGCCTCGGCGTGTTTCCATACGGGCCGTTATGCGCTCGGGAACCGTTCCTTCTGTTGGACGAATAAGCGTCCGGCTGTCGTCCTCCCAGCGGTAACATTCCAGATCCAGCGCAAGAATCAAACCCCGGCGGTTCCTGTTATACGGAGTATCCCGTTCCACATAGACACAGCCTGTATGCGGAACAAGATCGTTTTCAAGGGCCGACGCCATGGCGCGCTGAATTGAATTAATCCGTTCCTGCCGCCGATCTTCCAGGTATGCTTCGGGAAAAATAAAACGCAGCGTCGAGGGAGCGTCCCCTACAAGGCGTTCCGCGTTTTCCCAAAACGAGCGATCCTGCGTGTACTGATCGCAGGCAATAAGCGCCCATTTTTGTAAATCAATCCCCTCCCGGGGAAGCAGTATTTCGGGAATAGCGGCCCCCAGGGCGGCAAATCGTTCGCGCAAAACGCCCATTATGGCGCAAACCGTTTGTACGCCTTGATTTCGCCGCGTATTTTTGCGGCAAGCGAAGCGCGCGGCACGCGCACCTGCTCCATCGAATCACGAAAGCGCAGGGTTACTGTTCCGTCTTCTTTGCTTTGGTAATCGACGGTAATGCAGAACGGGGTGCCCGCTTCGTCCTGACGGCGGTAACGCCTGCCAATTGCGCCGCTTTGATCATAATCGGTGCTAAAGTCTTCTTTTAGTTCGGTGCGGATTTCGGCGGAAAGTTCCGCAAGGCCGTCTTTTTTCATGAGCGGAAGCACCGCGACGGTAACAGGCGCAAGATTGGGATGAAAGCGAAGCACCGTACGCCAATCGTCTTCGTTCCCCTTGTCGGCAACTTTTTCTTCGTCATAGGAATCGCAGAGCACCATAAGCACGTTCCGCGTAAGCCCCGCGGATGTTTCGATAATAAACGGAATATAACGCTCGTTGGCGTTGTCCTGATCAATGTACTGCAAATCCTTGCCCGAAAATTCGGTGTGGCGCGTAAGGTCGTAATTTGTCCGGTTGTGGACGCCTTCAAGTTCCCGCCAGCCCATGGGAAACAGATACTGAATGTCGTAGGCGTCTTTGGCATAGTGGGCCAGCTCGTCAGAACCATGTTGATGCCAGCGAAGGTGATCCATTTTTACGCCAAGCTTGTCATAGTACGCCCAGCGCCGTTTCTTCCATTCATTAAACCATTCTTCGTCGCTCCCCGGCTTGACAAAAAACTGCATCTCCATCTGCTCAAATTCGCAGGTACGAAAGATAAAATTCTTTGTTACAATTTCGTTGCGAAAGGCCTTTCCAATCTGGGCAATTCCAAAGGGAATTTTCATGCGGTTCGACTGAATAATATTTTTATAGTTTACATAAATTCCCTGCGCCGTTTCGGGGCGCAGATAAATGATCGCGGCGCTGTCTTCCGCGGGGCCGATGTGCGTCTTGAACATAAGGTTGAATTTTCGGGTGTCGGTAAGTTCGCCGCCGCATTCGGGGCACTTTTTTGCCGCAAGATTTTCTTCGCTGATCATGTCGGCGCGAAAACGCGACTTGCACTTTTTACAGTCAACCAGCGGGTCGGTAAAATTTTCTACATGCCCCGACGCCTCCCAGGTGCGCGGATGCATCAGTATTGCCGCGTCAAGGCCTACAATATTTTCGTGCAGCTGCGTCATCTCTTTCCACCAGGCCTGCGCGATACGGTTTTTTAGCTCGACGCCCAAAGGACCGTAATCCCAGGCGCCGTTTTGCCCGCCGTAAATTTCCGACGATTGAAAAACAAAACCGCGCCGTTTGGCAAGGCTGGTGATTTTTTCCATGGTCGCGGGACCCTGATATTCGCTTAATTCTTCGGACATTTATGCTCTCCTTTTTATGTACCGGTAAATTGTACCAAAAAACCGCCGCTTTGTCACGCACTGGAGTTTACAAAACAAGCTGTTACAGAAACATCGCCGCTTTGTCACGCACTGGACTAATCTGTCATAAAACCGGATGATCACGCAATGGCAGATGAATATTCGTGCGAACTTTGCCCCCGGTCATGCGGCGTAAACCGCGGGGAACGGAAAGGCGCGGGGTATTGCAAAGAAAGCGCGGAACTGCGTATCGCGTTTGCCGGACTCCACCAGGGCGAAGAACCGGTCCTGACCGGCGCGCATGGTTCGGGAACCGTTTTTGTAAGCGGCTGCAACCTTGGCTGTAATTTTTGCCAGAACCATCAAATAAACGGTCGCGCCGCCCCCGCGCTGGGACGCGCGGTAAACGAAGAGGAATTTACCGGCATCTGCGCGGCCCTGCAGGAGCGCGGCGCGGCCAACATAAACATTGTCACCGGCAGTCACGCCATTCCCGCTTTGGCGCGCGTAATCCGGGCAGCCAGGGACGGAATCGCCGTTCCCTTTTTGTGGAATTCGTCAGCATACGAAAAAGAAACTTCATTGCGGATGCTCGGCGGTCTTGTCGATATTTTTTTACCTGACCTAAAAACCCTGGACAGCGATCTGGCCGGCCGTTACTTTAACGCGCCCGATTATCCCAAAGTCGCCGCCGCGGCGGTACTCCGGATGATTCAGTTGGCGGAAGCAACGAGCGCCCGCGTCATCGTGCGCCATCTTGTTCTGCCGGGCGAACTTGCCTCGACCCGGCAGGTGCTCCGCTGGTTTGCAGAAAACGCCGTAAACCGCGCCCTTCTTTCGCTGTTGTTCCAGTTTACGCCGTGTGCGGACGCGCCCTCCCGCCCGGTGAACAAAAAAGAATACGACCAGGTGATAGGCTGGCTGGAAGAATTCGGCATCGAAGACGGCTTTTGCCAAAATTTGACAGACGAAAATACCGGCTGGCTCCCCGACTTTGAAAAGTCCAATCCGTTTCCCTCCGATTTATCGATCCCGGTCTGGCACTGGCGCGATGGATTTATATAACGATTCTATTTTCCGTTGAATATGCCGCCGTAAACCGCTATAGTGAACGGATGTTTATGTACGGAGGATGCTGATTCTTGACACGAACCGCAGTCTACACGGCGCTGACACTACGGGTGCGGCAGTGCGGCGAAAACCGCGAAGCATCGTTCCTGACCGCGGAAGAAGGCATTGTACGGGCAACCGTCTTTGGCGGGCCAAAAAGTTCACTCCGTTCCTCTGTCGCTCCCTTTAACGAAGGCGCTCTGCACATCTATCATGATCCGGTAAAAGATACCCGCAAGGTAAGTGAATTTGACGTACGCCTGTGGAGGCCGGGACTGCGCGAATTATACGAGCGCAGTGAAAACGCGTCAAAGCTAAGCGCGGCGCTGCTTCATTCGCACGGCGGCGGCGGTTCATGGCCCCAGGCGCTGGCCCTTGGTTCCGCCGCGCTTGACGCGCTCGAAAACGCCGGCGAAGAATCGTGTACGCGTATCTATCTTTGTTTTTTGTGGCGCTGGGCGTATTTTTTGGGGCAGCAGCCGGATATAAATCATTGTTCCGTCTGCGCTTGTGAAATTCCCCCTGATGGAGTACTATGGTGCCGGAACGGGGAATTATACTGCGTTTCGTGCGGCGAAGGCCGGGGGCTTTTTTTGGGACCGGAAAGCCGCCGCTGGCTTGACAGCGCCCAGCACGACGGATACGCCGCCGCAGGCAAAAGCCTTGACGCGGCCCCGTTTGCCCAGGCGCTTGCGCTGGCGCGCACGGTCCTCCACCTTGGTTATGGTTATGGTTATGGTTATGGTTATGGTTATGGTTATGGTTATGGTTATGGTTATGGTTATGGTTATGGTTATGGTTATGGTTATGGTTATGGTTATGGTTAGCGGGTTAAGGAAAATATATGAGAGCAGTTGACATTATCGCGGCAAAACGCGACGGTAAGGAACTATCGCGCGGCGAAATGGAATTCCTGATTTCCGGCTATGTTTCGGGAGCGATTCCCGATTACCAGATCTCCGCCTGGGCCATGGCGGTATATTTTTCCGGCATGAGTCCGGCGGAAACCGCCGCGCTGACCAGCGTTATGCTGCAAAGCGGGCAGACCATTGATCTTGCCGGAATTGCCGGACCGTTTGTCGACAAACATTCTACCGGCGGCGTCGGCGACAAAACCAGCCTTATTCTGGCGCCTCTGGTTTCCGCGCTGGGAATTCGCGATCCGATGATGTCGGGCCGCGCCCTGGGACATACCGGCGGAACCCTGGACAAACTTGAGGCGATTCCCGGCTTTCGTACCAATTTATCAACAGACGAATTCCGGCGTATTATCGAGACGGACGGATTTGCCATGACCGGCCAGACAAAAGAAGTGGTTCCCGCGGACAGGCTTCTTTACGCGCTGCGTGATGTAACCGCTACCGTCGAATCAATTCCGCTTATCACGGCAAGCATACTTTCCAAAAAAGCCGCCGAAGGCGCCGAAGCGTTTGTGTTTGATGTAAAGTACGGTTCGGGCGCGTTTATGAAAGAGCGCGAAAAAGCGGAACTGCTTGCCCGCTCGCTGGTAGACACCGGAACCGCAATGGGGAAAAAAATTATCGCGCTGCTTACCGCGATGGATGAACCGCTGGGGCGGATGACCGGTAATTTTCTTGAAGTTGAAGAATGTCTTGATTGTCTTGAAGGCGTTTATAAAACAGACGAGGGAAGCGCCGATTCATCCGACTTAATGGAAGTAACCCTGGAACTCGCCTCGCGCATGGTGGTGCTTGGCGGAAAAGCCGAAAGTACGGACGAAGCCCGCGCGCTCTGCGAAACCTGTCTTGCCTCCGGAAAGCCGCGCGGGCTTTTTTTGCGGAATGTGGCGAGCCAGGGCGGCGACCCCAAAAAACTGCTTGAACTGCGGGGAAAATGGCGGGCCCCTTTTAGGGGCGAGGTAAGAGTCCCCGGCGGAGCTGCCGCCTATATTACGCGCGTTGACGCGTTAAAAACCGGGCGGGCCGCCGTTGCCCTGGGTGTCGGACGCAGCCGCACCGAAGATCCGGTAAGCCCCACGGCGGGCGTTGAATTTTTACACAAGCGCGGCGCAAAGGTTACGCCGCAGGATGTCATTATGCGGGTGTATTCCGCCACCGAAAAAGGCCTTGAGGAAGCGCTCGCGCTTTTGGGGGAAGCTGTTGATTTTGGCGACGCGCCGCCTTTAAAACAAAACATGGTTCTTAAAGAAATTTCCGCCGCGGGCGCCGCTTGATGGAGTGGCGAAAAAAAGCAATCGCGCCGGACGCGGTCAAGGCGCTGGCCCAAAAATACGGCTGTGATCTTTTAACCGCGTCCATATTTATACGCCGGGGCATAACAAAAGGCGAAGAAATTCGGTATTTTCTGGAAAGCGATCTTCGCCATCTTCGCAATCCCTTTGAGCTCCCCGGAATGGAAGACGCTGTCGAACGCGTACTTGCCGCCCGGGAAGAAGGCGAAAAAGTATTGGTTTTTGGCGACCGCGATGTCGACGGCATTACCGGCACGGTAGTTCTGGTAGAATTTCTTCGTAAAGAAGGAGTTGACGCCGGCTGGCGGATTCCCGTAAAGGACGAACCCTACGGCCTTACCACTGCGGCAGTTGAAGAATTCGCCGCCGGCAACGGCACGCTTATTATAACGGTTGACTGCGGTATTTCCTGCCGCGCGGAAATTGACCACGCCGCATCATTTGGTATTGACGTAATTGTTACCGATCACCATAATCCGGGCGAAAAGATTCCCAACGCCTGCGCGCTGGTAAATCCAAAGCTTTCTGAATCAACCTATCCTTTTAAACAATTATCGGGCTGCGTGGTCGCCTACAAACTTGTTTCCGCCCTGCGCTTTGCGCTAAAAAGCAAAACATACGGCCAGCATATATGCCTGCTTAATGTAAGGCCGGGCAACGACGCCTTTATTATCGAAGCGGCAAAAATGCGAAACCTTGCCGTTATCGACATACTCACCGAAACAGTGGTGCCCGGCATGGTTGGCATTTATGATACACGCCTGCCCGCGTTTCTTTCCGGTCAGCAGATATTGTGCTGGGATGTAAAACTGCAGACCAAGCAGCTTGCAAACCTGTTTGGTAATTCGGTTGATTTTCAAATGCTCGATATTGCGGGCGAAGTCGCAAAAGAAATTCCCCAAAGCGCGGGCAAAAGCCTTTTTCGCCTAAAAGAAGAATCGCGCATTGGCCGTTATACCGAGGGAGGTATAAGCGAGCTGGATACGCTTATTAATTTATTTATCGGTTTTATCCAGCGCAAGGAAAAACTCAACGACGGCGAAGACGACGCGCTCCAGCTTGCCGCGCTGGGAACCATTGCCGACATTATGCCGCTGCGCGATGAAAACAGGCTTATCGTCAAGGCCGGCATGGCGGGAATGCTCAAAAAAACACGCAGGGGGCTTCAGGATTTGTTTTTTAAACAAAACATTTCCGGCAAACGCGTTGGCGCGGAAGATATATCCTGGCAGCTTACGCCGGTGATCAACGCCGCCGGCCGCATGGGAAGCCCCGAAAAGGCGGCGGAGCTTTTATTAAGCGAAAACGCCGGCGAACGGGACGCGCTTGCCAACAGTATAGTCGCCATGAACGAAGAACGCAAACAGCTGTGCGACCGTATTTGTATCGGCGCGGAAAAAAAGAGCCGCGAAAACCTGGAGCGTTTTCACAATAATCTTGCCGTAACGTTTGACAGGGGAATCCCGCGCGGCGGCAGCGTCGCTGACGGGGGAATTCCCCACGGACTTACCGGTCTTGTCGCAAGCCGCATGGCCTCGCTTTTTAAAATACCCGCGCTGGTTGTCGCGATTGGCGAAACAATCGCCACCGGATCGTTCCGTTCCGCGCGGGAATACAACCTTGGCTTTTTAATGGAACAGTGCAGCGAGTTTTTTATTGATTGGGGCGGCCACGATTATGCCGCGGGTTTTAGCATGGAGCCTGCCGTCTGGGACGGCTTTTATGCAAAATTAACAGGTATATCGGCGAATATGGAATTAAATCCGGAAGAAAACGAAGGCATGGATATTGACGCCGAACTGCCGCCTTCGTATCTTTCAAAAATGAACAGGGAAAAGCCCTTTGTTCTGGACCTGTGCGACCGCTTTGAACCCTACGGGGAGCAAAACCGCAGCCTTTGTTTTATTACCCGCAAACTAAAAATTCTAGACATTACGCTTATGGGCAGGGAAGAATTAAAACACTGCAAACTTATTCTGGATTCAGGCGCGCTTAAGTGGCCGGCGATTTTTTGGAACGGGGCTTCGCGGGTAAAGATTGATTTTGACAAAGGCGATATAGTAGATGTAGTGTACCATGTAAACCGCGATTTTTTTAACGGCAGCGAGACGCCGCAAATGATCGTAGAAGACATTCGTTTATCTTAATTTGTCCTAAATAAGGAAAGTGATTATGAAAAATGTCCGTAAATTTTGCAAATTATTTTTGCTCTTGCTGCTTGCCACCGCCTCGCAGATCTCCTGCCAGACCTCTGGTTCTGTTTCGGCGCTTCCCGCCGGGCCGCGGGCGTTTTTACTGCCCGAAACCCTTAAACCCGGGGAGCCCTATGTTGTCGCCGTGGCAGGATACCCGAACGCTCCGGTCAGGGCAAATCTGGTCCTTAATGGGCAAAAAACCGGAAGCGGGCGCTTCTTTGATTTGGGCGAAAAAAGCGCGGCAAAAGACAGCGTCTACTGCGCCATCATGGCGGTTCCTTCCACTTCCGGGGCGGGCTCCGCCGTGCTTACCATTGAGACGGCAAACGGCGTTTTGACCGAAATTAACGTAACCGTGGAAGCGCGGCAGTTTCCGGTGGAAACCATCGCCCTTACCGCCGGAATGCAGGACATCCTTACCAGGCCCGATCCCCAAAAAACCCGCGAAGCGGAACAACTGTGGGCAATTCTGGCAAAAACCGGAAGCGATCTCTACAGCGACGGCAATTTTATTATGCCGGTAAATTCAACCTTTCAAACAAGCCGTTTTGGCACGCGCCGGACCTATAAATACCCCAACGGACGCTCCAGTACTTCGATCCACGCGGGAGTGGACTGGCGCGCGCCAACCGGTACGCCGTTGTGGGCCTGCGCTCCGGGAAAGGTGGTTTTGGCCCGTCAACGGATCGTTACCGGAAACACCGTAATTATCGAGCACATGCCCGGGGTATACTCGCTCTACTATCACATGAACAAGATCAGCGTTCTGGAGGGGAACCTTGTAGAAACGGGAAGCCCCCTGGGAGAAGCCGGAGCCACCGGATTTGCCACCGGCGCCCATCTGCACTGGGAAATTCGGGTGGCGGCGGAAAACACCGATCCGGCCAGTTTCCTTAACGGCGCGGTCCTTGACAAAGAAGCGATTTTGGCTAGAATGAACCAGTAGATCGGCAATTCCAAAATATCAAATTTAGAAATGCTTAAGCCGGCGCGGATGGCGGAAGGAGGTGAATACATTTGGCTCATATTGTCGTAGATGACAACGAGATGCTTGAAAAGGCAATCAAGCGCTTTAAGCGCATGGTTGAAAAAGAGGGCATCATCCGGGAATATAAGAAACGGGAATACTACGAAAAGCCTTCCACCATTTTAAATCGTAAAAAAAAGGCAATTGCCCGCAAACTTATGAAAAAAAACAGACGGGGCAAGGCCGAATACTAGGAGGCCTAAGGGTCAATCCCCGCAATTGCTGTGCGGCTGCGAATTTGTTTGCTGGCGCAGCCTGCCGGTAAATCAGGCCGGCTGGAAATCGAATGTGAAAGCGGTCCACAAGGGCCGCTTTTTTGCCATTACCGTTTTGAATTACGATAAGGTAGTATAAACCGTATGAATAAAATCGCCTTGACGGCTGTGATTGTTGCGTCCGCGCTGTTTCTCTTTGGCGCGGGCCTTGGGATTTTTTTTCTCTGGATGAACGCCCATGAATTTAAGCCGGAAAGTGTTGAGAGTGTCGCGATAACGCGGAATTCCTCCATCGCGCCGGCCTTTGATCATCCCATAGAGCTGTATTCCTGGAATATCGGTTATGCCTCCCTTGACGCAAGCCAGGATTTCTTTATGGAGGGCGGCAAAAATGTACGCCCGTCCAGCGGCAGCAATGTCGAAGCCAATATTTGGGCGATTCAGGCGTTTCTTTCACAAAACGCGCCGGATATCGTCTTTTTGCAGGAAGTGGACCGCGACTCAAAGCGTTCCTATGAAGTGGATCAGATTGGCTATTTTTCGGAAACCTGGAAGGGATCATCGGCCTATACCGCCAATTTTCGTTCCTTTATCCCTGTGCCCCTGTTCCGCGCCGTAGGAAGGGTCGAAAGCGGCATGTTGACGCTCAACAGCTATGGCGCGGTCTCGGCGGAGCGGATTGCCCTGCCGTATTCCCCCGAATGGCCGGAACGGCTTGTTATGCCCAAACAGTGCCTGCTTGTCGAGCGCGTTCCGGTACAAAACCGGGAACTGGTTCTGGTAAATGTACACCTTGACTATTTTGACGAGGATATAAAAGCGGCCCAGACAAAGCTGCTTGCCGGCTTCTGTAAAAACGAAGCTGAAAAGGGAAATTATGTGGTGGCGGGCGGCGATTTTAACCAGCCCCTTGATAAAGTCAGCGGGCAATTTGGCGAAGCATGGCTTACCGCCCCCAATTCAATCCCTACCAAACGCCGCCTGGACAGACCCTTTACGGGCGCTCGGGATGACAGCGCTTTTTCGGTCATAGACGGTTTTATCGTATCGCCCACGGTACGGCTTATCGCCGTAGAAACCATTAATCTGGACTTTCAAAATTCGGATCATAATCCGGTAAAACTTACCTTTTCGCTGATCGGCCCCTAATCCTCCGGCGGGGCTGGCCTTTCGCGGCGGACCGCTTAGACCCAAAAAAGGCAAAAAAGTTGCAGATGGCTCGACAAATTTCCTTCTGTGCGATATACTTGAAAAATGCTTGAATGGAAAGATTACGGCGCCCCCTGGCCCGACGTTCCCTACACAAATTTTGGCTTCTGGCTTGACGGCATCGAAGAGATGTGGAACGAGCGGGACGCAATCCTGCACCGTACCGGAAAGCAGATAGAATTTACCCGCTGGACCTTTAGGTTTTTTGCCGCCCAGTGCCGGCGCATCGCGCGGGGACTGGTCAAAGCGGGCGTTAAAAAAGGCGACCGCGTAGCCCTTTGGGCGGAAAATTCTCCCGAGTGGATGGCGGTGTGGATAGGCGCCGTGATAACCGGTGCCATAATTGTTCCCATTGATAATTTATGCACCGATAAGGAATGCGTCAATATTCTGGAAATGACCGGCGTGCGCGCGTTTTTTTATTCGGAGCGAAAGCAGCCCATGGTTGGTTCATTTTTAAGCCGGGGCCTTGATATATCTTCGGTGCTTTCGGTGTGCATCGATCATGACCGTTTTGCCGCTTTTGGAAATGACGCCGGAAGCGAAGTTATCCCGCCGCCTGAAACCATAGCTGCGAACGATCCCGCGTCAATTGTTTTTACGTCGGGGACTACCGGCTTTGCCAAGGGCGTTACGCTTGGGCACCGGGGAATTATTCTTAATTCAAGCGCCGCAATCCGCATGCTCAAGGCCTTTCCCGGCGATGTATTTGTTACGGTGCTTCCGCTGCATCATACCTATCCTACAACCTGTTCGTTTATTTCGCCGCTTACCGCCGGCGCCTCGAGCGTCATTGTCGAAAAACTCGTGGGAAAGGTCGTAATCGACGACTGCCGCGATTCAAGGGGAACATTCCTTATAGCGGTGCCGCTGCTCTTTGACAAATTAAAAGACGGAATTGAAGCGGGATTCAATAAAGTACCGTTCCCCATCCGCGCCATTCTTGATTGGCTGCGCCGCATAGCCCTTAAAAAAGCCAACGAGGGGAATTTTGAATTTGGCCAGAAGGTGTTTAAATTTATCCGTAAAAAAGCGGGTATGGAAACAATTCGCCTTACCGTCGCCGGGGGCGGAGCGCTAAGCAGCAAGACGGCCGATTTTTTTGACTCGTTTGGATTTAACATTGTCCACGGCTACGGACTAAGCGAAAACGGCCCCCTTGTGTGCGTTAATTCCCCCTGGTTCAAGCGCAATGTTTCTGTGGGCCTTCCGGTTAAATATACCGAAGTAAAAGTGATCGACCCCGACAGCGAAGGCATAGGCGAACTCGCCGTCAAGTCGCCTTCGATTATGCTTGGCTATTATAAAAATCCCGATGCGACAAAAGAAGTAATTACCCCCGACGGCTGGCTGCTTTCCGGCGATTACGGTCGCATCGACAGCGACGGTTTTGTTTATATTTCGGGAAGAAAGAAAAGTCTTATCGTAAGTTCCGGCGGCAAAAATATTTATCCGGAAGAAATCGAAGGACATTTTGACGGTTCGCGCATGGTACGGCAAATACTGGTGCTTGGCCGCGACTCTGACGCCGGTGAACAGGTCGTTGCCATCGTGGTGCCCGACCGCGAATTTCTTTCTGCTGAATATCCCGGTAAAATACCGGTCGAAGGCGACCTTGACGGGGATTCAAAAAAATTTATCCGCGCGTTGATAAAAAAAGAAGTAGAGGATGTAAACCGTACGCTCCCCGGATACAAAAAGATTTCTGATTTTTTACTGCGCTTTGAAGAATTTGAAATGAACGCTCAGCACAAAATACGGCGCTTTCTTTACAAAGATTATGCGGCAAAATAATCCGGTTTTTTGGTAACCAGGATGCGCCGCGTTTCAAAAATTGACCCGTATGAACTGTACCTTGCGTCTTCCATTACCGAGTTTTCCGCGGATGAATGGAACGCGCTGGCAGGCGAAGAGGTTATTCCCTTTTTGGAATGGGAATGGCTCGAGGCGCTGGAAACATCGGGAAGCATAAGCCCCGGCACCGGCTGGTATCCCTTTCATCTGGCGCTTCGAAAAGGCGGAACGCTTGTTGCCGCGGCGCCGCTTTATGTAAAGAACCACAGTGACGGCGAATTTATTTGGGATTATTTTTGGGCAGAAGCAGCCGGGGCCCTGGACCGCCCCTGGTATCCAAAACTGGTCGGGGCTGTTCCGGCCACTCCGGCGCTTGGCTATTGTTTTCTTTGCGCCCCCGGCGAAGACGCGTCAAGCGGAATCCTGCTTGACGCGGTCAATGAACTTTGCCGCGCGAATGACATTCGGGGCATACATTTTTTATTTACCAATCCCCTCTGGGCCCGCGACAACATGGTTTCGCGCGGCTACAGCGGATGGGAACATTCCCGTTTTGAATGGACAAATGACGGTTATGCTTCTTTTGGCGATTATCTTTTATCCTTTACCAAAAACCAGCGTAAAAATATACGCAAGGAATATGAACGGCCCGCGAAAGAGGGAATTATAACCGGCATTGTTGAAAACCCGCCGGCGTTTTATTTTTCGCTCATGTACGATCTCTACCGCATTACCAACGATAAATTTATTCCCTGGGACGCGCGCTGGGTAAACGAAGCTTTTTTTCTGCGCCTTGCGCAGACATTCAGCCGCCGTATTGTTTTTTCGCAGGCGCGTTACAGCGGACAGGAGCCTTTTGCCCTGGCCATGATGATACGCAAGGGTAAAAAAATATGGGGCCGTTACTGGGGAACATACCAGGATGTAAAAGATCTTCATTTTGCGCTCTGCTACTATATTCCGATTGATTACTGCATCCGCGAAGGCATTGTATCTTTTGACCCGGGCATTGGATCGCCGCACAAAATACGGCGCGGTTTTCGCGCGTGCTTTGATACAAGCTACCATCATTTTTTTGATCCCGCGCTGGATCGTTTCTTTGGCTCAAATGTCGCGACGGTAAACCAGCATGAGCAAAACAACATCGCCCTCCTTAACAGCAGGCTTCCGTTTAAGGACCCGCGGGAATGACCTAAAGGTCAATCCTCGAGCTGCTACGCAGCTTGCGAATTTATTTGCTGGGCAGCCTTGCGGCTGCTGACCTAAAGGTCAATCCCCGCTGCTGTGCGGCTTGCGAGTTTGTTAGCGGGCAGCCTGGCGGCTGCTAAAATCTGCTGTAATTGGGCGCTTCCTGGGTTATGGTCACATCGTGGGCGTGGCTTTCCCTAAGACCCGCGGCGGTAATTCTGACATATTTGCGGTATGCCTTTAATTCTTCTATGGTGCGGCAGCCGCAGTAGCCCATTCCCTTGCGAAGCCCCGACACAAGCTGGTATAGGTAGCTTTTTAATTCACCCTTGTAGGGAACGCGGCCTTCGATGCCTTCGGGTACGGGCGTTTCATCTTTGCCGATTTGGTAGCGGTCTCCGGCGCCGTCGCCAAGCGCGCCCATGCTTCCCATTCCCCGGTATTCCTTGTAAATGCGCCCGTCAAACAAAACCTCTTTACCCGGCGCTTCTTTAAGTCCGGCAAAAAGACTGCCGATCATGACCGCGTTGGCACCCGCGCCAATCGCTTTTGTTATATCGCCGGAAAATTTAATGCCGCCGTCGGCAATAACGGGTATGCCGCTTTTTGCCGCTTCTTCGGCGCATTCCCAAACGGCGCTAAACTGCGGTACGCCTATGCCGGCGACAATACGCGTCGTACAGATTGAGCCGGGGCCAATGCCTACTTTGACCGCGTCCGCGCCGGCTTCGACAAGGCGGCGGCAGCCGTCTCTTGTAGCGACGTTTCCGCCGATTACCGGAACGGCAAATTTCTTTTTTATCGCCGTTACCGCGTCCATTACATTTTTTGTGTCGCCGTGGGAAGTATCAAGCACGACAAAATCGGCTTTTGCCTGCTTTAACAACGGCATGCGTACGGCATAATCCTGGGGCGAAACAGCGGCGCCTACGATGAGCCTTCCGCCTTTGTCGGCAGCCGCCTTGGGAAAGAGCGCGTGTTTTTCCATATCTTTTACCGTTACCAACCCGGTAAGCCGGCCTTCCGCGTCAACAACGGGAAGTTTTTCTATGCGGTGTTTGTCGAATTTTTCACGGGCCTCTCCTACGCTCGGTTCTCCTTTTACCACGACAGGATTTTTTGTCATCACTTCGGTTACTACCAGATTATCATCACGGCAAAAACGCAGATCGCGGCTGGTAATAATGCCGATAAGTTTTTCGCCGGTATCAAGCACCGGCATTCCCGAAACATTAAAGCGTTCCATAACAAGGCGTACATCTTTGATAAGCGCGTCTTCGCCCACTGTAATGGGAGAATCAATAACCCAGTTAAGATAGCGTTTTACCGCCGCAATCTGCTTTGCCTGTTCTTCGGGCGAAAGATTACGGTGAATAACGCCCGCGCCTCCTTCCAGGGCTATGGCGATGGCAAGTTTTTCTTCGGTTACCGTATCCATCGCGCTGGAAAGAACCGGCAGATTAAGACGAATGCCGTCACAGAGCGTCGTCGTAACATCGCAGTCGCGCGGCAATACATCGCTGTAGCCGGGTAAAAGCAGCACATCATCATACGATAACACTTCAAACTCGGTAAACATAGTCCCTCCATTCACCTTGCTAGGTATTTACGGTATTTGACCGCGAGTTCTTTTGCCTTTTTTACGGCAAGGCCGCGGTACTGCCCGGGGTTTTCAAACCATGCCAGCGCGGCGCTTTTTAAACCGCTTTCTGTTCCGTCACTTTTTATGTATGTTAATTTTTCAAGCTGGGCGGCAATGGCCCCCAGCGTATCCGGTTCCCTGGCAAGCGCGGCGGCAAAACTTATTTTCTGTTCTTCCGCCGCAAGGGTGATTTTGCGGATTATTTCGTGCGCGGCGGAAACCCCGGACTCCGCAAGCAGTATATAGGCGGGTTCCGCAAGTATACCGCCTGCAACACCTCCGCCGCTTTGCAGATTTGCAAGACATTTTTCGCGGTTAACGCCAAGGCTTTCGATCACCTGCGACATGCGGCTCAGCGCCATGCAAAAGCCCGTTATAAAATCGGCGGCAAAACGCTGGCTGGCCGAATTGGAAAGATCCCGCTGGTGTTCGCTGATTTGATCCATACAAAAACTTACCACGCGGGGCATGAACGCCTTCCAAAGGCTTTTTACATGTTCCGAATTCCAGGGGTTTCGTTTTTGCGGCATGGTGGAAGATCCAACCTGTTCCGCGGTAAAGCCTTCGCGTAATTCGTCAATTTCACTGCGCTGCAGATTTCGAAGATCATCGGCAAGGTTGGCGATAATGCCGAACGCCGTGTTATATTCCAAAAGCAGCCGCAGTAAATATTCAGGCTCCACCAGCTGGGTCGAATGTTCGGACGGCTCAAGGCCAAGCCCGGCAAGATATACGCGTTCCAGTTCTTCCGGATCGCCGTACATCATGCTTGTCGCGTTGTAAGCGCCGGCGGCTCCGGCAAGCTTTCCTTTAAGCTGATTTGAAAGCCGTTCGATTTCGATGATTGATTTACCAAGCCGCGCTACATATTCGGCGGCGGCAAACCCTACGGTAATGGGCACCGCGTGCTGGCCGTGGGTGCGTCCTACCTGCGGCGTTTCCGCTTCCCGCATGGTAAAGTCGCAGAGCTGCCGCTCCAGCTTTTTGAGCGCGGGAAGCACCACGTGAACGCAGGCCCCCTTCATCCTGAATGCAAGGGAACTGTCCAGTATATCCACGCTGGTCGCCCCCAGATGAACAAGCGGGGCAAGATCTGCCGGCAGTTTTGTTTTTAACACATTAACCAGCGCGCGGATATTGTGACGGGTTTTTTCTTCTTCGGCGTATACTTCCCCGGCGGATGTTTCTGCCGCCGCTTTTTCCAGCACGGCCCGTATCGCGGCGCTTTCCCCGCCGCGCAGCGTAAGATGCGCCATTACCAGCGCGGCTTCCGCCTTAAGGCAGGCGGCTATCGCGGCCTCTTCTGAAAGCCAGGGAACCAGCGCGTCAAAGACGGCTTTTTCTGAAACGGAGTAACGGTGATCAAGAGGAGAAAGATTGCGGAAAATTTCGCGGGTTTCCATAGGGGATTATGACACGACAGCGGGCTGAAAGTCAAGCTCGGCTCGGGCGGGGGTTTTGTCCAGCATACTGGACAAAAGCAGCAATTTGCCAGTTTTTGTCCAGTAGGAAGTCCGGCGGGGCCTTTCTACCGGCAAATTCCCCGCAGTTATAGAGATGTTAAACCCGAATACGGAAAGCCAATCCCGCTTGAAAGCGCCGCTATTGCCAATATCTTCATCCGCCTAAAGATAACACTGATTAACTTGTGGCTAATCAGTGTTACCCTGTTATTTGTCTCGTTTTCCTGTGGAAAACGCTTTTTCAAGGCGGCGAAAAAGCCACATTAAAGCAGCGCTGATTTATTCGCATTCGAATCAGCGCTTTATATTGTCCGCAATACTCTTTGTGTTATTTGCAAGTGCGACCAATATGCGCATTTGTTCCGCAATAAAACGGAAAACAATAATAATGCCAAAACCAATAATTGGCCCCGCGATAACAGCCAGAATTCCGTTTGGCATAAATCTCATGCTTAACATCTCGAAAAGGCCGCTGGCGTCACCTCTTAAAAATAATGTCGCAATTAACCCGACACCGGCCCCAATTATTCCAATCAATGTTCCCAGCCATTCCCCGAAAGTTTGGAATACCTCGGAAATTATCGGAGTAACGATAAATTCCGCTCCGTCATATCTTCCGGCTTTTGATTTTCGGTCATACCATAATTGAAATCCCACCCAGCAGGCAAAAGCAATGACGATCCAGGAAAAAATGAACGCGAACACGAATTCAGCCCCGCCCCACCCGAAAATACCGGAATTGATAGCCACGTAGATAACTACAAACGGCAGGATCAAATTCACAACTGCCATTATCAGGTAAATAAGGCTGAATAATTTGCTTTTCCCGATAAAACCCAAATAGGGTTTTGCGAAAGTGAAGAAAGGTGAATCAGTCATTTTTGTAAATGTTTTGATTTTTTCTTCCATGTTTTG
>JAIRYT010000009.1 GCA_031267675.1 Treponema sp.
CTCATGCCCTTTCGTTATATGGGCGCATAATTCGTGTAGCAGTATTGCGGTATTTGAGCCCCCCGGTTTTTGGCTCCCGTTAATTATGCCAATTTTCATTACAGAAGCTCCGGCATATCTTCGATTGTCTCATAAAAATACGTCTCGGTTTTTTGGGCGAAAAAGTTAACGCCGTTTGCCGCAACCAACTTCCGGGCGGTTTCTTTTTCCCGGCCGGAAATTTTCCCGTAAAAACACACAGTCAAGATGATGGCATTATCATAGCGGTTTTTATGGTGGGTTTCGCCGTTTTTGGTTCTAAAATACGGTAATATATAGGGAATGCTTCTGTCCAGAACATTATGGACAAAGGGGCTGTAACTGCCGTAGAAACACCGGCTTATAATAATCATCCGCTTGCATTTTGACATTAATGCTCCCATATTATTATACCCGTCATTAATAATACATTGGCCCGGCGTTTTAATCCAGCAGCCAAAACAGCAAATACACGGATGTATTTTTCCATTATTCGAGATAACCGTGGTGTCATTTTTCCCGGTATTAAAAAATGTTTTTTCATCTGAGTTTTTTATGTCGTGTATTAAAATATTCATTTTAGTTCCTTTATCCAAGTCTTACAGTAATTGTCATATTATCCTTAAAATCAAATAGACGTTTTTTATAATCCGGTTTATTTATATTTTTCAAATAGACATTGTTCATATATTTTCTTTCCTAATATTGTCAACGCCCGGGCAGGACAATTATTTACACAACGGTAGCACATGGTACACCTTTTCTTGTGAATAATTGTTTCCTCCCTTTTTTCAATATTTTTCATGGGGCAATTTTTTACACAGAGACCGCATCCGGTACATTTTTTTACGTTAATATCCGGTTTGTCTTTATATGAAAGTGATTTTCCGTAGAACCAAAGTCGTTGCCCGAATAATCCGGCAATATGATAAAAAAGATTTAATCCTTCCTTAAACGGCTTCCCCTCTTTTAACTGTTTGGCGGCTGACTGTATTTTTATGTCGGCCTGTTTAACAAGAGATTTGTTTTCTTCGAGTGTTTTCTTCAACATTTTATTATCACCGATACAGTCAGGCATACGCAGATGCAGGCCTCCGATAATTTCCGCACCGCATTTCCGTAAAATCCGGGCGGAACATCCTGCCCCGTCCCCGCTGAAAAGCCCCATTGTTACAATAATAAATACTTTTTTGGCGGCAAATATTTCTGTGTGATTTTTAATATAGTCTCTGACTATTTTGGGGGCGTTACTAAAACAGGTAGGATGTCCCAATATAATAACATCTTCATTAGCCAATATATTATCAATATTCGGCGTTTCTATCGAAACTGTTTGATTTTTTGAATCAAAATAACGAACAAATTCCTCAACACAATGTTTTGTGTTTCCGGTTCCGCTGAAATAAAGGCCTGTCATAATGTACCGCCGTTTATTGTTACATTATGAATTTCCACTACAATAGTTTTCATATCGTTTGTTTGTGAAAATAACGGCGTTAGATTTGTGGTAATAAAAAAGCATAGACCTATAATAATATGTTTCATACGGTTATTATACCAAAGTATATTTTTATGTCAACTATGTTTCCAGATATTTAAACAAATTTTAGGCAAAATGTCGTATAACGTCTGGCTGTTTTCAACGTCGGGGCTGCCCGAATAAGAGCTTGCGAAATGCGGGTTGAGTGGGCCGTGGGAGCACGGCGACCCGGGCGAATGGAGACCGAGGGACTGTCAGGCCCCGAAGCGCATACAGGCCTGTTATGCGCGCTTGCGGCGGGGAATGTTTATTAAAATAGTGTTTGCAACAATATCATCTATTCCCCTGTAATTATGATTATCAAAGAATATAATTAGGTTAATAATTGGCACTATTACTAACACTAACATAAGTACAATAAACATTGGATTTCTATGTGGATCATTTTTGATATTATAATCAAAGAATTTTTTGACAAGATCCATGCTTCGCTGATTCATATTTTGATCAATAACCGGAACTTGAATACGAATACTTTCTAATGTAGAATTAAAATTATATTCTATGGAAGTTTTAACAAAATTCAATAGCTGATATACTAAATTATATAACATCCTTAGCATTATTTCAATGTTTATTATAAAAATAATTAATTAATTCCTTTTCATTCTGCCAGCGAATTTTTGTCAATATGATGTTGGCGCTGTTGGTGTGGTCGTGGTAAATTCTCTTTTCCAAAGTCCCGCGCAGGGTGTTACAAATCCGCGGTTTTGAGCCTTAGCGTAAATACGGAACCTTCGCCGGCGTGGCTTTCTACTTCTACGGCGCCGTTGTGCAGGAGCGCGATGTGGCGGACGATGGCGAGTCCCAGGCCCGTGCCGCTTTCCTGGCTTCTGCTTTTGTCGACCCGGTAAAAGCGTTCAAAGATACGGCCAAGATGTTCCGGGGGAATGCCGGCCCCTTCATCCTTTACCGTTATTTTAATTTCCCCCGCGCCGGACGCCGCCGCAAGAAACAGGCGTGAATTTTGCGGGGAATATTTTATTCCGTTATCCAGCAGATTGATCAGCGCCTGTACGACAAGGGGGCCGGAAAGCACTGCGGAAAGATTTTGCGGGCAGCTAACGGCAATGGGTATGTTTTTTTTCCGGGCTTTTGCCTCAACAGAACGTACCGACTCCTCCAGCAAAATGTGAATGTCCGTTTCCGACATCTGCGGTTTCGGGCTGTTTTCATCTTCAAGACTTACCAGGCTCAGGAGATCGTTGGTCAGGTTTTCCATGGACAGGGCGTTTTTTTCGATAAGGCCTATGCAATGGCGTAGTTGTTCTTTGTCATCCAGCGGCGAATCAAGCAGGGTTTCGGCAAAACCTTTGACAACCTGAATAGGCGTACGCAGTTCGTGGGATACATTGGCGGCAAAATCCTTGCGCACCTGTTCCAGTTTATGAAGCCGGGTAATGTCGCCCAAAACCATCACCGCTCCTTTTGCGTCCCTCTGGCGGATATCGGATGATCCCAGGTCGATGGGGCCGGCAAAAACACGGAAGCGCCGCTTGACGCCTTCGCCGTACCAGGTGATTTCACGCTCCGGCGGAATTACCGCCGTATCGTCGTGACCGGTACGCGCGTCAGTATTTGTAACGGCAAAAACTTCGGTAACAATGTCGTCCAGTTCGGCGGAGCGGGTTGCTTCCAGCAGGGTGAGCGATGTTATATCGGCGTCCTGGGCCATGCCAAAACAGGAACGGGCCTGGCGGTTTGCCAAATGGAGCCGGCCTTTTTCATCTACGGCAAAAACCCCTTCGGACAATCCGTTAAGGATAGCCTGGAGCCGCCGGCTTTCGCGCTGGGCGGTTTCTATCCGCAGGCTTAATTCCGCCGCCATGCTTTTAAGGGCGTTTTCCAGGGCGATAAATTCCCTTGTATCCGACATAATCCGGGGCGAGTTGATAAGCGATTTAAACGTTTCCTGATGATTTATCAACTTGGCCATGCCGGTGAGCCGGGCAAAAGAGCGCGAAAGGGAATACGAAAAAAGAAAGACCAGCGCGAATGCGGCAAGAAAAAGCAGGGCGGCAAAAACAAGAAACGGAAACGCGGCCGAAGAAACGCGGCGGCCAAAAGTTGGTACTTCGACGGAAAGGCGGAACACGCCGGTAATTTGTTTCGCGTCCGGTGAAGCATCGGAATTTTCCCGGGAATTTTCCGTGGAACTTTCCGCGTAAAGCGGCAGGGCCGCGTAGACAAGTTCCATTCCCAGGCTGGTGGAATTCCGCCGGGCAAAACCCTCCCTTCCCAAAAGGGCTTCCGCCACTTCGGGGCGGCTGCGATGGTTTTCAAGGTTTTCCGCCGCCAGCCGTGAATCAAAGCGCACGCTGCCGTCCGCGCCGATAAGGGTGATCCGGTAGGGCGTGTCATTCCCCAGATCGGTAATGGTATCAGGCGAAGAAGCAAGAAGGCGCGCGGTTTCAAGAAGGCTGCGGGTATTGGTTTCGTAATAGATGCCGTCCATGAAAAGAAGCACCGACACGATAAAAGAAAGGGAAAGCCCCAGAGTAGTAAGGGACAACACCAAAAGGCTTTGGCGGAATACGGTTTTCATGACCGCTTAAAACGGTACCCTACGCCGCGGATAGTTTCAATCATTGCGTCTGCCGTTCCCAGCTTTTTTCGCAAAGAAAGAATCTGTACGTCTACCGACCGGTCGGTTACCGGATAATTGGGTCCGTGAACCGCGGCAATAATTTGGTTCCGGGAAAAAACCATGTCCGGGTGGGACATAAAGTGAAGGAGCAGGGCGAATTCCGTGGCGGAAAGATCCAGCGCCGCGCCGTTGTGCAACGCTTCGTGCCGCAGGGGATCTATGCTCAATGTTCCCGCCCGCCGTATGGTTTCCGGCTCGTCTTCTTCTTCCTCGCGGCGGCGCAGCCCCGCCCTGACCCTGGCCTTGAGTATGCG
>JAIRYT010000059.1 GCA_031267675.1 Treponema sp.
TAAATTGTTTCCAAAATGCCAACAAGTTTAGGTTTTTCACCGAAATACTTTTTCAGCAAAATTCCACCAATGTAATCGTTATATGCAAATTTTAAATAGGTACTTTCAATTTCAGTAATATAATCGGTTACGCCATTAACACTGATTTCATCCCCGATAGTAGGAATCAAGTAATAATCGCAATAGAGAAAAATACCTTGTATAATAATGTTGCTTGACGGCGGGCAATCTACCAAAATATAGTCGTATTCACCGTTTTTTTTCAATCTCCGAAAGCAAACAAGCAATAGATATTATGCTGTTTTTGCTGACGGATAATCTATCTGCAAGGTCGTTAATTCGGCTATTTTTTAAATCCAACGATGTTGGAATAAAGTTTAACTGCCTATGTACAGGAATGCTTTTAATAATGTTTTTGATATAGTCATACATACTTCCTATGCCATCTTTTAGTATTTGCAATCTTGATGTTTCTTTTAGATTTTCACCATACAGATCGAAGGCGTAATTAAGCGTTTCTTCTGGTTTTATATTTGCAAACGAAATCCCCGCTATTTGCATACAAATGCTTGTAAGAGAACATTGAGGATCTAGGTCTATCAATAAAACCTTTTTTTCATATTTTTTTGCCAAACCTGCCCCAATTTCGAAAACAGTGGTTGTCTTTCCTACGCCGCCTTTATAGTTGCCTACAAATATTTTCTTCGCCATGGGCTGTATTCTCCTTAGTTTTTCAGTATACAACAACTTCAAAATACTGTCAATACCCTTCCTTTGGCAGGTTATTTCCACAAAAAACTACATTAATGTTTTTTTTATGTATCCAACCGGGTTGTTTTGAAGTTTTCTGCGCCATTTCGCATAACAGGCTATTCCGGTATTGAGGAAGAGGGCTATACGTAGGTTGTGCACAAGCAGTCAAAAGTGGCTGAGGAAGATGAAAAACTGCCTCACCTTATAACGTCTTTATTTCTTTTTGGGTAAAAAGATCGATGCCCTCTGAATATCTATGACCGATTTGCATAGCCAGAGACGTTCCGCCAACTAAAAAATAGTCTTTAAAAACATCAATATTCTGAAGTTCCATTAACAATATCAATAAAGATTTTGATACGCATTCTTTCTGTAGCATACAAATTTCCTTTTAGGTATTTTGAATGTAAAACTTAAATAATTAATGGTTTTTTATCAAGTATTTTTATTTTTACAATTTCAGTCTTTATAATTTCCATTCCATAATATTTGACCACTTCGCGTACATCATTTTCTGTCCCCATGCTAAAAACCCGTTCAAGCACAAAGTTCACCCTTTTGTCATAATCGATCTTATTTTCATCGCAATCCCAGAAGAGAAAATGTGATAATTCAGGCTTCATATTGTTTTATTCCCCCTTTAATCATAACCTTATACCCGTTTCCGATTTAACATATTCTATCATAATGCCTTTAAAGAAACTTGTCAATCATTTTCCACCCTCAAATTGCACATAGCGTTCCGGCTGTACGCGATGTTTTGCCGGCCCGGATAAGAGCTTGCGCGGCAAAGACCAGGCCGACCAATCAGGCGATTGGAACCTGGGCCGCCAAAGGCCCCGAAGCGCATACAGGCCTGTTATGCACAGTTGGTATCCAATTATTTTATTTCATAATCATTTCTTTTAATCCTGCTAAATTACCCTTAAATACATTTAAGTCAACTTTTGTATCTATTCCATCTATTATTGCGCTATTATGATATTGCCAGAATAAGACATTTTTTATATTTTTATTTATCGGAAATATTACTGAACGGCACCATATTGGATTATTAAAATTGTCCTTTATAATATATTTATACGCATCATGAGTTGTATAAATTATTACTTTATGTTTATAATGCTCTTCAATCGTATTAATACAATTATTTAATTCTTTTAAAATTTTTATTTTATCAAATTTTCCAGGATTCCCCGTAAATTCAAAATCGACTACCGGTGGTAAATCAATATTATTTCCTGCAACCCTTATAAAATTTTCTGCCTGTTCTATTCCATTATAATTAAAATGGAAGAAATGATATGCGCCCAATATTCTATTTGTATTTTTTATATCATAAACATTTTCATAAAAACGTTTATCGATAAATGTATCGCCTTCCGTTGCCTTAATAAAAACAAAACGGTATTTTCTATCTACCTTTTCCCAATTTATCCTGCCTTGATGATGTGAAATATCCAAACCGTCAACCGAATATATATTTTTGTCGGGATATATAAACCATATTTTTCTACCAAGCAATAAAAAACATACTATGCCAAATATTATAGCAAAAAACAGCAAAGTTAATTTTACAAAATTCTTTTTCACCTGCAATCCTTTTAATTATCCTTTATTATATAAAGGCGGCATGTTGAAAGTATATTGGGAACCTTTTCATGGGTTCAAAACCAATTGCCCCCGCGATAAATTTGGCGATTTTTTTATTATTTTCAGCAATTTCCATTTTATTATCCATATTTTAACCCCTTTTCTATTGTTCGCCTATTTCCCGGTTTTGTCAAACAAAAAATCCTGCGGGTTCTGGTACGGACCGATTGTATATAATGAATTCCCCGCGTATACTGATTAGAATTGGTAAGCCGGTCGTAACCGGCCTTTGGACAAAGCTTCAACAGGAAACAAACCAGATGTCTGATGAAAAAAAAGCCAAACTGCCAAACTGCCTCAGGTGTGATAATTTTTATGTTACCTGGGATCCAGCGTTTCCCCGTGGCTGTTATGTATTTGGCTTTAAGGGAATGGAAATGCCGTCGGCAGAAGTGTTCCGCGCCACCGGCTGCCAGTGTCCCGCGTTCAATCCCCGGCCGCCAAAACCAGCCTAATGGAGGGAACGGTACACGCCCAGAAAGCAAAAGTCTTCGGTCTGGGCCCGCAGTTGATCCATTATCCGGTCAAATACGCCTTTTTCAGGGGGAATGGAAACGTCGGCGTAAAACTGGTACTCCCATGGCTTGCCCTGAATGGGCCGCGACTCCAGTTTGGAAAGATTGATGCCGCCGTCCGCCATGCTTTTAAGACAGGCAAATAACGACCCTGGTTTGTCGGGAACGGAAAAAACAAGGCTTGCCTTGTTTGGCGCTTCTGATCCAAGACTGGGCGGAACCCACGCGCCGCCGATCCATTTTTCGGGGGAATTTTGTCCGGTCGGGAACTTGCGGCTTATAACCAGAAAGCGGGTATAGTTTCGCGGATTTGTTTCAATTCCTTCTTTTAGGATCTTGAGGCCGTGAATTCTGGCAGCAGCCTTTCCGGCTATTGCCGCGACTTTAACGGCTCCTTCGCGGGCGATGGAAGTAACGGCGCTGGCGGTATCGCTGCAGGCTTCAAGCGTCCACGCGGGATGCTGATCCAGAAAATCGCGGCATTGGGCGAATCCCTGGCTGTGGCTGCGCACAATCGAAATGGTATCGATGTTTGCGCGTTCGTCGCCGATAAGACAGTGGACAATGCGCAGTTTTACTTCGCCCACAATGGCGATGTCGGGGTAGCGTAAAAAAAGATCGTAATTTTCGTGAATACTTCCGGTAAGGCTGTTTTCTACCGGGATGATCCCCGCACAGGCGGAACCGTCAAGCACCGCGTCAAACACTCCCTTAAATGACGGTAGACGGGCCGTCGGCGCCTCTTCGCCAAAGACGCGCATAAGCGCCTGTTCGGCAAAGGCGCCGCTTTCGCCGTTATAGGCAACCGGCTGCGCGTCCCCTTTGCCGCTTACGCTGCGGATTTCGGGAACGGTTTCCCTTACACGCAGCGTACGCAGTAATTCCTTTCCCACTACGGGAGCAAGGGCTTCTACATCGCGCATAAGTTTTTCGAACTGATCGGGAAGCAGCGACTGGGGACCGTCGGACAGGGCCTCGTCGGGGCGCGGGTGAACTTCGACGGTAAGCCCGTCAGCTCCGGCGGCAATCGCGGCAAGGGCCGCCGGGGGAACCTTGGCCCGAATTCCCACCGCGTGGCTGGGGTCCACAATCACCGGCAGGTGAGAAAGGCTTTTTACCACGGGAATGGCCGAAATATCCAGCGTATTACGCGTGTAGGTTTCAAAGGTGCGTATTCCCCGCTCGCAAAGAACAACATCGTTTGTTCCGGCGGCCAGCAGATATTCCGCCGAAAGCAGCCATTCCTCGATAGTAGCCGAAGGCCCCCGCTTAAGAAGCACCGGTTTCCCCACCGAACCCACCTTGTTAAGCAGGGCAAAGTTTTGCATGTTCCGCGCCCCAATCTGAAACATGTCCGTATAATCTTTCATGTCCACAACATATTCGGGAGAAACAACCTCGGTGACGATGGGCATTCCGCACGCCTCGCCCGCTTCCTTCATATATTCGAGGCCCTTCATGCCAAGGCCCTGAAACGCATAGGGGCTTGTCCGGGGTTTGAACGCGCCGCCCCGTAAAATTACCGCGCCCGATTCGCGCACCGCTTCGGCGGTTTCGCGTATCTGCTCGCGGCTTTCTACCGCGCAGGGTCCCGCGATAACGGTAATCCGCGAACCGCCGATTTTTACCGCCTGACCGCTGCCCAACACGGTAACGATTGAATCTTCCGCCCTGGTTTCGCGTGATGCCAGCTCATACGGCTTGCTGGTAGCGGCCACCCGCTCAACGCCGGGCAGCAGCCCCAGTTCGCGCAGGTCGGCAATACCCTTTCCCGAAGCGCCGATAACTTCATCTTCGCCTAAAACCTGATCCCTGACCGAAAACCCCCGATCCCGCAGGTATATCCGTACCATATCCTTATCATGCGGTGTAATACCCCTGGAAAGCACAATTATCATAAACGCCTCGCTGCAGCAGGATAAATATTCATGGCTTATTCTAGCATTGGAGCGGCTTTACGCCAAGCGTCCAAAGGAGCTGCCAACATGAATACAAAAACGATTGCTCTGAATCCGGGTGATCTGCGATCCGGTCCGCCTGGCATCATACATGGGGTAAAATATATCAAAAAGCATTCACCGTATACTGCCGGAACGCATACAGGCATGCGCAGTCAATTCAGTAATCTTTGCGCGTCCTCCATTCTTGTTTGATTATAATTATTGAAATGTAATTTTAATACCTCATCGATCCATTTTCTGTCTACAAATGTTAAATGTTTTAAGGTTACTGTCGTTTTAACGATTCTTCTGGTATTATCATCTTTGGTCCCGGTATTCTCATATACTTCCTGTGTTATACTTTGCAAAACAATATACCGATTGGTATCGTTCGTAAATAACTCTAAAATATTGTTTCCGTCATTATTTTCCGTTCTCCATTGGTACTTTATTGATTCTCCATATATTTTAACTATATCATCCCTGTTAATGGCGTTTTTATTTAAATCCATATGATAAATATTAATAGCAACCAATCTATTATAAATAAAATAAAATGCGATATTCTCGGAATATAATTGTTGTTCGTTTTTTATATTTTCAAATATTGGAACAGGCCTTATAAACTTTCCGTCAACAACAAAATTTTTGTATTTGGTTATTATATCAAAAATACTATCGGAAAACCTTGTCACTGAATTTACCGGCAATAATCGTTCACTGTTTTTTCTTACTTCATCAACACTCATACCCCAGGTATAATTTCGATAGGCGCCTTGGCTGTATAAATTGCATGAAAACAGGCATATAAAAAATAGTTTGAATACGGGGTTTTTCATACAATCTCCTCCATGAGGTATTATATAATATAGGCGCTATTTTGTCAAGTCTTTATCGCGCATAACGTTCTGGCTGTTTACGACGTTTTGGCAGCCCGGATAAGGGCTTTGCGCAGCAAAGACCAGGGCTGGCAAAATGTGGCAGAGTTGAGCGTGGGAGGCGAAACCGACCTAGCGAAGGAACCCAGAGCCGCCGTAAGGCGGCGAAGCGTAAACAATCCTGTTATGCGCAGTTTGGACTTGCTTTATATTTTATGATATTTCTTTATTTTTTATTTCACTTTTTTCATATAATATTTCTGGATCTAAATCTATTCCATTTGGCCATTCTATTGTATCATAGGAAACTTTTACTCTTTTGAAGAATTTTTCATCTTTTAATGTTTTGAATAATCCTGTGTCCAAATAAGGTTTTACATCAAATATTTTTGTTTCGTTATTTTCAAATGTGAGTTCAAGTTTATAATCATGTAAGGGTTGAACTTTATCTACGGATAAATACATTTTTCAAATCCCCTATTTTAATGGATCAATATTATATGGAAGTTCGCCATTTTGCGCTAATTCCCAATCGGCTAAAAGTTCATCCTTATGTAAAACTATCCATGCGGAAACTAATTTTTCTTTGTCTTTGGGAAGATTCCCTTCCGTCTTTTCACCAGACTGTATATCAAAAATGGCCTTTTTCTTTTGATAAATGGCATGAATATGGGGAGGATTATGTTCCTTTTTCCCCAGATACATTCTTATTAATATCCCAAAAAACATTGAAATGGTTGGCATAAGTATATAATAATCTATTGGTCAATTTTATGCAAGTACTTTTAGAAAATTTTTCTGAATGTCTTGTATGGTTTTTTATACAGTAATTTCAAGTCTTTATCGCGCATAACGTTCCGGCTGTATATGACGTTTTGCCAGCCCGGATAAGGGCTTTGCGGAGCAAAGACCATGGCCGGCAAAATGTGGCGGAGTTTTGGCGCGGGAATGGAGCGAAGCGATTGACCTAGCCAAAACGTAGCCCTAGCCGCCCAAAGGGAGGCGAAGCGTAAACAGTCCTGTTATGCGCAGCACTCCCTGTTTTATAGTTATTCTTTAATTAATTCCTCTATAGATTTACTAATTCCATTTAAATAATAATGATATCCTATAATTATAGCCTGCGACATATCATCTGGATGTCTTACTCCGCCATCGAGAAATAATTTTGTTATTCTTCTGTTAGTTTGCCTTATCCAATTATTCCGTATCCACATACCTAACCCCATGTGATATGTTATAAGATTATCTACAGAAGAAATTTTTATATCCATTTTTATTTCGTCAGATAATAAATCATTCATGGCGATATAACAATCATTTAATGTCAATGGCATATCCGCCCTTTCATAATCATTTGTATATAGTATAACCATTTTTTCACTTTCTTTTAACGCTCCCCCTATTAAATAGCGAACCATGCTTATTGTTATATAATATTCATTATTAATTAGTACTATTGAATTATTTGTAAATGTAGATTTTAATTCTAACTCACGAGTAATATAGTCAATAATTATATTAGTATTATTTTCATAAATAATATTTATTTCTCCAATTGTTTCTCCCGCTATATTTATTATTTTACCATTAACCAGTGTTTCTGCTTCTAATAAATGAAATATATTTTCTACTTTTACAAATGAACTTAGGTAATCGATATCTTGAACGGGCGAGGTATATATATTTTTATATACAGGTCCTTCTATTTCATTATCATTTAGATACGCTTTTATATCCAATATAGTTGGTTGGGAATTTTGAGCGAAAATATTGTAAAATAATCCTAAAAACATAAACCCTAAAAATATAAATGCAAAAAATATCTTTTTCATGGTTTCTCCTTTATAATTTTTACACCAATTAATTATTCACTGGCATTTCTTCAACTTTAACATTTGGTATTTCTTCAAAATTATTTTTTAATTCAGATATATTTACTTCGTCAAGTTTTACAAGGATGAGAAATAATGCAAATAATGCCATTAATAGAACAGGAATCGAAATTAGCGCTGACAAAGAAATAATTACAATTTTTTTATATAGTTTCATAAATACCCTTCCCATTAATATCCAAGCGATTTATTAAAACAATGACACAATCAATAAAAAATGTCAATATGCTTTTTACAAATATTTTTGCGCTTTTATTTCGCATAACAGGTCTGCTTGCGCTCCATCGCCGCGCTCCTGGGTTTAGTCGCCCAGGTCAGCCGCGCCAGCTTCGCCGGGGCGCTCCTTCCAGCGTTTGGGCCGGGCGGGACTGCCGCACAGCCCGATCTGCCCGGCCCAAACGCCGTATACTGCCGGAGTGCCATGTGATGGCATATCTTGACATTTTGCGGGACGGCAGGTTTTTCATTATATTTATTTTGGCAACGGCGGTTTTCGTTTTGAAATCGCCGCGCCCGGAAGAGCGGGCCGGTTGTTTTTGCGTCCGGATCAAGGAGCAGCCGCCGCCAGCCCCATGGTATCCTTGAGAATGGGACGAACAGTCTTACCGCATCTTCTGTAAACGTCTTACGATGCCACGAAAATTCGATTTTGGGGAAATAAACTTTCCCGTAATTCCTTACGGGACAATAACTTACATTTGAGCCGCGGCCGATTCGAACGGCCGACCCACGCCTTAAAAGGGCGTTGCTCTACCTACTGAGCTAGCGGCCCGTGTTCATTGAACTTCGTTCCCTCTATTAATACCGGAAAAGCAGACCAATGTCAATCGTATAAACGCTTTGAACGCCGGGATCAAGTCCCAGTTCTTTACCGCGCACGGCAACGTCAAATTTTAATATCGTCATGTCAAGTCCAAACCCTACAGCCGGAAGCGCTTCCGCCATACCCGCGCGAAGACTTAAAATTTTTAAAAACCGTACCTCCGCGCCCAGACTTACCTGTAAAACCGGATTGCGGGGAATTTCGGCCACCGCATAATCAAGCAGGTCGCGGTAATCAAACATAAGCACCAAATCGTCAATATACCGTGCAAGAAAATCACTTTGCACCCGGTATAAGCCTCCTACCGCAAGGCGCGGAGTTACCGTGGCATAATGTTGTTTTCCGCTCTTCCTGTGTTTGAATGAATCATAGCCGGTTACCAGCGCGGGCGAAAAAGCGTCGTATGCGACCAGGGCCGCGCTAAAGGTGTTGTTCCAGGTATATTTTGCTCCCAGATCCAGCCCTACGCCAAACTGCGCCTGGTACGCGTTCGAAGAAATATCGTCGAACGCTTCGGTAATATCAAAAATGGACGATTCCATATCGATTGAACCCCGGTAAAATCCCTTGGCCACAAAACCCAGATCAAGTTTGTGGACGTCTTTTTCCAGGGCGCGCATCGAATAGCCGCCCAAAAAAAGAATTTCGCCGGAACCCACCGGTCTAAATCGTGATGAATTGGCGGTAACATCCATGACCGCGCGGCTAAAAACACCCATACCCAGACCATTGCCGACATAGCCCAAAGAAAGCGGGCCGCCTACCTCTACGCCGGCGGAAAATCCCCCCGGTTCAACCAAAGAGGAAATATCGGTAGAATCTCCTTCCGAAACAAGAAGGTCAAGTATTTCAAATACTGGTCCGTACATGGTAAATGACAATTCCGCCGCGCTAAATTCTTTTTCGATATCCACAAAGGAGGCGGGATTTGAAAAAAGCGAAGAAAAGTCGTCGCCCTGCGCGGCGTGAATTCCCCCAAACCCCGCGGCCCTGGCCGAAGGCATAATAAAGGGCTTAATGTGTTCTGCCGCAGACAGGGGGAGCGAAACAACAAGCGTGCAAAACAGAACAAACATACGTCGCTTCATGCTACCAGTCCCAATCCTTTAAGAATATCCAGTAAAAAACCATCGCCCGGATTAAGCGCCGCTTCATCAGCCAGTTCGATGGCAAGCGCTTCTTCCGGTACTACTGATGGCCTAGCGAAAGTAGAGAAAAAAGTTGCCGGATCACCTGTGTTCTTTGCTTCGACAGAAAGGATAATAATCGCCGCCATCGCAAGATCGCCCGGTTGCGCCGCCGCGATAAAATCACCCCATTCAGGAGCACTCGATGCGGGCAGGATAGCCATGAGCAGGAGAGCGGTCGTTTCCAGGTTGTCAAGGTCTCCAATCACGCTCGAAACAACATCACGGGCTTTGTCGGCGTCGATTTCGTCAAGATCGCCGGCGCTTCCAACAACCGCCATTCCCAGGGCCGCGGCATTTGACGCGGCAGTTAACGCCGCCGCCTGCATTGCCGAATTCCCGGCAGACGAAGAAGCGGCAATTTTCTTGAGCAGCGCCAGTGAAAGATCGGGATCGTTTTCGGTCAATCTGACAAGCTCATTCACATTAGCGGTAGTAACCGGGGGAATAAGGGAGTCCGGGTCCCGTGACGCCCACTCTCCCAGGGAATGGGTAAAAAAATCGGAGCAGGAAACAAAAAGAAAAAGCAGGAGCAGGCCCAATCCCCGCCGCGCACCGCGAATTTGTCCGGGCAGCCCGCGTATTAAAAAAAGCGTTTTATCGTTCATGGTGTTAGTATAGATTTATCTCCTGCTTTTCGTCAAAAACTCCGCCTGCGTCAATACCGTCCGCTTCTGCGGGAACCGGCAAAAGCCGGCACAAAAACGCGCCCGCCGGCGGATTATCGCATAAGCGCACCCTTAGATAATTATCGGTCAATGCGGTAAAAAAAACGGGCTTTTTTTGCGCTTTCTTCAGCGCGAGCGCCTCGACGCGTTTTCCGAGCCACCGGCTTATATACGCCGCCCTGCCCTGCCGTGAAAGCTGCAAAAGTTCGCCGACCCGGGCGCGGGACACGCGCTCGGGAACAGAATTTTTAAGGTAAAACGCCTTTGTTCCCGGCCGGCGGGAAAAGGGAAACGCGTGTATCGAGGCAAAGGCGCTTTCCCGGCAAAGCGCCTTTGTTTCCTCAAAGCATTCGCCGGTTTCGCCGGGGAATCCGGCAATAATGTCGCAGCCAATAAAGGGATCCTGTTTAAGACTGCGCAGGCGAAGAACCGCGCGGACAATACGTTCACCGGTATACGGACGGTTCATGGCGGCAAGAACGCGGCTGCTTCCCGACTGTACCGAAAGGTGAAAATGCGGCCGTATCCGTTTGTCAGAAACCACGGCAAAACCGTCTTCAAGCGCCTGTACGGGATCAATCGACGAAAGCCGTAGCGCAATACGGCTGGTTCCACGCAGCAAAAAATCAAGCAGATCGGCAAAACGCATGCCGGCGCTTGAATACTGGCATACATTTACGCCGCTCAAGACCGCCTCGGCAAAACCGCGCGATTCAAGATCGCGCAGCCGTTGAAGAATCACTCCGCTTTCAAGGCTGATCCCCGGCCCCCGCGCGATTGGAACACGGCAGTACGCGCAGGCTCGATCACAGCCGTCCTGAATTTTTAAAAACGCGCGGGAATGAAACAAAAAGCGCGGCGGATTAAAACGAAAGCGGTTTAATTCGCTGCGGGCTGTCCGCTCATCCGCCTGCGGGGTTGATTCCGGTTCTTTTAAAAGCTTCCGTATTATCTGCCGCATACGGGAAGCTTCGGCGCTTTCTTTACCGGCAAGTGTTTCCGCCAGATCAAGGAGCAGATCTTTCCGCGCGCCGGGTACATAGACGAGCCGTTCTACGCGTTCCCCGTCAAGGTCCTCGTCAGAAAAGGGATCGCAGCAGCCGGTTACCACGACAAAGCGGCAGCGCGAAAGCGCAAGCCTAATCTGCCGGCGCGCCTTTTGTTCAGCATGCGAAGTAACCGTACAGGTATTCAGTACGGCGATATCGGCGGGCTTTCCCCAGGGAACCAGCAAAAACCCGCTTTGGGTAAATGAGCCGGTAATCGCTTCTGTTTCGATTTGGTTTAGTTTACAGCCCAGGGTAAAAAACGCGGCTGTCATGGTTAATTGGCAAGCGCGCTTCGTATACGCGAACGGCCCCGCTGCGCGTCTATAAGATTTGTGTTAATTGAAAGCGCCCTTTCATACGCGGTAAGCGAAGCGGCGTCTTCCCCGGCGTTTTCGCGGGCATAGGCCAGGCGGGTCCACCACTCGGCGTTCTGCGGCACATAGTACACCGCCGTGGACAGGGCGATATCCGCCCGCCGGTACTGCCCCAGGCGTATAAATATTTCGCCGGTATAGTAATAAACAATATCGATGCGGCTCCCCTGGGGGGCAAGATTGATGTATTCCTGAAAATATTGAAGCGCTTCGCTGTTACGCCCCTGAAAATAATACGCTTCGCCAAGCGTTTCGATAATGCGCGGATCATAACGGCTGATGGTCCTTCCCGCGATGGCGTAAAGCCGGCATTCCTCGTAACGGCGAAGGCTTAAAAGGCTCCAGCAAATTACTACATGCGATTCAAGATTACCGGGATTTATCTTTAATTCCTGTTTGCAGATTTGGACGGCTTCTTCATAATTTCCGCTACGGTACTCAGCCAGCGCGTCGGTACGCTGGGCATAGAGGCCGCAGGCAAAAAACAGCAGCAGAAGCGGTACGCCAAACGCTTTCACGCCGTCATAATACAGCGGCCGGTAAAGCGGCAGCCTGTTTCCATGTTGATTTCCGGCGCGGTAACATTGCCGGTAAGTTTGCCGCTGATGGCGACTTCAACTTTTTCGCTTGCGTTGATATTCCCCTTGACCGCGCCCAGCACAATTACCCGCGACGCCTTGATATTGGCTTCCACCACCGCCTCTTCGTCAATCACCAAAAGCCCTGTCGCGTCAATCTCTCCGGAAACCTTTCCCTTGATTAAAAACGGTTTGTCAAAACGCAGCGTGCCCGAAAACTCGATATCGGGCGAAAGAATCGTGTCAAAATCTTCAAGTTCAAGCGCGTCGTAGTGAACATCGGTCATAAAGGGAGTGTACCCCTTCGGGGCTTTTTTTTCAAGCAGGATCCGGTTATACTCGATATGAAGATAATATAAAGAGAAAGCATAAAGCCGCTGTAAGGAGCCATTATGGATTTTGTAAAAGAGATGCTGGAAAAAGCAAAAAAGAGTAAAAAGAAACTTGTCCTTCCCGAAGGAACCGAAAGCCGTACCATACAGGCGGCCCGCCGCCTTGTCGACGAGGGCCTTGCCCTGGAAGTAACCCTGCTTGGAAAAGAAGCCGCCATACGGGACGCGGCGGCCAAAGCCGGCGTAAAACTTGACGGAATCAAACTTGTCGATCCCGCGGCTTCAGGCGATCTGGAAGCATACGCCGGGGAATTTTACGAGCTGCGCAAGCACAAGGGAATAAGCCCCGAAGATGCAAAAAGCGCCCTGCTCAATCCGCTTAACTGGGGCGCCATGATGGTCCGCAAAGACGCCGCCCACGCCATGGTAGCCGGAGCCGAAAACACCACCGGCGACGTGCTGCGGGCGGGGCTTACCATTATCGGCACCGTACCCGGCCTTAAAACAGCCTCCTCGTGCTTTGTCATGGCAGGTATGGACGCCGCCTGGGGCAAGGAAGGCTGCCTTATTTTTTCGGACTGCGCCGTCGTTCCCGACCCCGATCCAAATCAGCTTGCCGATATCGCCTCCAGCGCGGCCCAAAGCTGCCGCGAATTTTTAGATACGGACCCTGTGGTCGCGCTTATGTCTTTTTCGACCAAAGGCTCGGCAAAGCATGCCGCTGTTGAAAAGGTGCAAAACGCCGTTGCCATTCTTGCCGAAAAAAACGCCGATTTTATCTTTGACGGCGAACTTCAGGCCGATGCCGCGCTGGTTCCTTCGGTAACCGACAAAAAAGCGCCCGGAAGCCCCGTAAGGGGAAAGGTCAACACGCTCGTATTTCCCGATCTGGGATCGGGAAATATCGGTTACAAGCTTGTTCAGCGTTTGGGCGGCGCGGAAGCTTTTGGACCCTTCCTGCAGGGTTTTGCCAAGCCTATCAGCGATCTTTCACGGGGCGCGTCGGTGGACGATATTGTCGTTACCTGCGCGGTAACCCTTTCCAGGGCAAAGTAACGGTCACAACGGGCAGTTTTTACCGCCGGGCGGCGTTTAAACGAAGCGCGGACGAAGGACGCGTACGGCTTAGGGAAGCGGTGGAGGCAGGGGCCCGCCGTGACTACGAAAAAGCGGTTGCGATCCTTGAAGAGATCGTCTCTGAATACGAAGGTCCGCCCGAGGCGTTCCTTTTTTTGGGGCGGGCGCTTCATTGTCTGGGCGATTACTCCCGCGCGCTTGCCGCTTTTAACGATTATGCCGCCCTTAAACCGCGCAGCTTTGAAGGCTATCTTTTTGCGGGGCGCACCTGTCTTGTCCTTAAATTTTACCACCGCGCGGTAAATTATCTGGAAAAAGCGCTCAAACGGAATAAAAAAAATCCCGACATCATGGCGCTGCTGGGCGTCGCCTGCCTTAAATCGCGCCGTTCCGCCGCCGCGGTAGAAATGCTGCAAAACGCCGTCGAACACGCGCCGGAAAACCAGCGGTTTTACCGGGCCTATCTTAACGCGCTCTTTATCAGGGCAATCAGGGTCTGCCGCGGCGATGATTATGAACTGGGCGCCAATATGCTGCGCTTTGTGCTTGATAACGGCAAAGACGGCCCCCTTATCCGCCTGGAACTGGGCCGGGCCTGCCGGAATATGGGCCTGCTGGAAGAAGCGGCCGGGCACTATACCGAAGCGATTGCCTTTTCTCCCCGCGACCCGACAATACGCTGGTACCGCGCGTCCATTTATATGGAATTGGGCAGAAACGCCGAAGCGGTAGAAGATATTTCGATAATACGCGGCGAGGGCGTTAATGTGCCCGATCTTCCCTGGACGGGAATTTTGGTCGACCGCTTTATGATTACAAGCCTGCTCGAAGCGGGCCAATGGAGGCGGGCCGCCGACGCGTGCCGCGAGTGGCTTAAACGGCGTGATTCTACGGCGGAAATCCACGCCATGTACGCCGAAGCCCAGCGCAACCTTAAAAATTACCCGGCGGCGACAAACCATCTTCGCCGGGCGCTGGAAAACGAGCCGGAACGCCTTCAGCTTTGGTACGCGATGATCCTTACTTCCTGGGAGGGAAAGGATCTTAAAACCCTTAAAAAAGCCCTTTATACCGCAAAAAAACTTAACGGCGACGCCCAGATTCTTTCGCGCTTTTCTATTTTGTATGAATCGGAAACATCGCCCGATCCCCTGCGGGTTTCAACGCTGCTTCAAAAAGCGGTCCACAGCCTGGGGCCGGAACCGGCATTAATGTACGCGCTTGGAAAGAGTTATCTAAAAACCGGTATGCTCGAAGCCGCCGTCTCCTGGTTTGCCAAAACACTTTACCTGGTACCCAGCCACGAAGAAGCCTCATTGGGAATTATCGCCGCCCGCGAGCAGCTTTTTGAAGAAGGCGAAAAGGACGCGGCGCGTAATCTGTCTCTGTCATACCGCGAATATTTGGACAAATGGCCGGACAACCGTTCCATACGCCGCGACGAGGCGTTGTTTTTAATACGGATTACCGAATATGAGCAGGCGGCCAAAAAGCTGGAGGCGCTGCTTGCCTGGGACAGCTCCAACCGGGGCCTTCGCCGTGTTTTGGCCTATTCGTACCGAAAAATGGGCCGTTACCGCTCGGCCTCGGTATATTTGCGGGCGCTGCTTAAAGAAAAACCCCGCGACATTAAACTTTTACTGGAATACTGCGGCTGTATTGAACGCGCCGGCGGGCTTTCCTACGCAAAGGTTATCCTTGAAAAGGCCTATGCCGCCTTTGCCGGATCCTCCGAGATTCCAACGGCGCTTGGACTGGTCGCCTATCGCGAGGGGAATCTGGAACGGGCCTACCACTTTCTTACCGAGGCGGCGGAACGAAACCGGAACGATCCCCGGCCCTACCGCTGGATGGCCCTTATCGCCAAGGGCGCGGGCAATGCCGAAGGCGCGGCCCGCTATGAGCGGGAATACCAACGGGTCATCGAAAACATTCCCCGCAAGGATTCCGCAAAAGAGCGCCCGGCAAAGGCAAAAAAAACATAATATCTTTAGTCCTGCCCTTGTAAAAACTAAAAAAACAGCCTACAATAGGATAGAAAGTTGTTGGAGGAAAATTATGGCAAAAGCAACGAGCGCGCCTAAAGTTCTAAATCTTTTTGAGGCGTTCGCGAAAGAACAGCTTCCCCGCGATCAGGGATACATTGTTTCGTCCTTTATTAACGGGAATACCGGGTACTCAATCTATGAAATTATTTCCTATTCGGGAGTCAAGGCAATCTATCCGGACAGCAACGGCCTTACCTTTCAGTCCCAGGGCAAAAAACTTCATGCGCTTATTGAACCGGCTTCGTACCCCCAAAAAAGCATTGAACCCTATCTGCGCGAAAAGGCCGATCAGATACCGCTGCGTTTTAAGGAAGTAGAGGCTATTACCTGTAAAAATCAGACCACCATCTACATCGCAAAAAAACCGATAGAGTCGCTTTCGTCCTTTACCGTAACAAAACCGGTTGGTTTCAATGTTTCGTTTGTCTTTTATAACCTTCCCGATCTTTATACGACGCTGGAAAAGTTCTTCGAAAAATCCTTTGCCAATGACGCGGGAATTCCCATGAGCGACGCCCAAAAGAGCGCCAAAAAAATGACCGGCATCGTTCAAAAGTCAATGGGATTTTTTGCCGCCCAGTAAGCACGATAGTACGATACCCCAATTAAAAAGGACTGTCCGGAAGTAATTCCCGGACAGTCCCTTTTTTTACTCGCAGTGGATTGACGCTACCGGCGGGCGCTTATGCGGGCGGGCGCCCTTTCAAGCGAAGTTTTGCACGAACTTTTGTCACGAACCTTCTTTTCCGTTCGTGCTGTTGGCGGCGTTCGTGGTGATCCTCTTTTCCGCTGTCGGCGGGGCGGCCCCGCCGACAGATAAATTACCCTTTTTCCAGTTCAGCCTGCGCCACCGCCAACAGGGCGATAGGCACCGAATAGGGCGAGCAGGAAACATAGTCGAGGCCCGAGTCCATACAAAAGCGTACGTTCGCCGGATTCGCGCCATGTTCGCCGCACAGGCCGCAGACAAGGTCGGGTCGTGTAAGCCGCCCCCGTTCTGTCGCCAGGGCGATAAGCTCCTTGACGCGGCCGTCCAGCGTGCTAAACGGATTCCCCACAATCAGGTCAAACAGGGTATAGTCGGGCATAAACCCGGTAAAGTCGTCACGCGAAATACCCAGCGTTGTTTGGGTAAGATCGTTCGTTCCAAAGCTAAAGAATCTGCCGTACTTGGCAATCTCGCCCGCTCCCAGCGCCGCGGCGGGAAGCTCGATCATCGTTCCAATGGAATATTCCACCGGTTTTGCCTTTTTTTCGTTCCGCAGTTCTTCTTCAATGTCGACAATGCCCGTGTAGCTGGAACCTTCGATCTTTTTGCCATAGGCAATCAGTTTTAGTTCCGAAGCGTTCATGACAATGGGCACCATAATCTCGGGCCGCGCGTCAACCCCTTCCTTGCGCAGCCGGTACGACGCCTCAAAAATCGCCCGTACCTGCATGGCGTAAATTTCGGGATAGCTTACCGCGATACGGCAGCCCCGGTGACCAAGCATGGGGTTAAATTCATGAAGCGCCTCGACCGCGGTGGTAATTTCGGCTTTGGAAACCTTGACTTTTTTTACCCGCTGCATGTGGGCAATAAGGCTCTGAACCTCTTCCTCGTTATGGGGCATAAATTCATGCAAAGGCGAATCAAGAAGCCGTATGGTAACTTCCTTTCCGGCCATCACTTTAAGTATTCCGTAGAAGTCGTCGCGCTGCATTACCTGGAGCTTTGCCAGCGCCTTTTCCCGCTCTTTTTTGTCAGTCGAAAGCAGCATCTCGCGGAATACATTAATTCGCTCCGCCTGAAAGAACATGTGCTCGGTACGGCACAACCCTACCCCGTCGGCGCCAAAGCTTAACGCCAGCGCGGCGTCGCGCGGATTGTCCGCGTTACAGCGTACATGGAACTTTTTAAGAAAGCCCTTTGAAAGCGCGATAAAATCAAGCAGGCCCGATTCTTTTGGATCCGGTTCAATAAGCTTTGCCGCGCCCAGATACACCGACGATTCCCCGTAGAACGGCACATTCAGGGTGATATACTCGCCCTCTTTGAAACTCAGGTTCCCCAGCGTCGCTACCTTTCCCTTGATTTTTAAATTTGGCGCGACAAGAGAAACCTTGCCGTACTGGCGGGCAACCACCGAAGCGTGGGCCGAATACCCGCCTTCGGCGGTAAGCACGCCGGTGCTTTCTTCGATAGCTTTAACATCTTCGGCAAAGCTCGAAATCAACACCAGAATAAAACGCTGATCCGCGTCTTTCTGAATGGCGGCTTTTTTTGCTTCAAGCAGCGAATCGGTAGAAAAATACACCCGGCCTATTGCCGCGCCGGGAGCGCCGGCAATGCCGCCTTTCCAGCTTGTAAAGCCTTTAATTGTGGCAGAATCAATAACCGGATGAAGAATTTCGTTAAGCCGCAGCGGTTCAATCGCTTTGACAACAGCGTCGTTGTCAATAATTTTACGTTTTGCCAAATCAAGAAGCAGCTTGATATCCGCCTGTGTCGATTTTTGATCAACAAGGCGCTGTTCAATAAGCCAGAGTTTGCCATTTTCGATGGTAAAGCGTATCTGGCGAATTTCTTTAAATTTGTCTTCCAGCGTCTGGGCGATATGCTGCAGCTCTTTAAGATGAACCGGGCCGATCTTTTCGATGGGAGACCCCGTGCCTCCCGACTCGTTAAACTTTTCGCGGTAAAAATCACCCTGGAGCTTTTTTTCGCCGGTAACAACATTGCGGCTAAAGTAAGTACCCGAGCAGGAATCTTTGCCATAGTTCCCGTATACCATGGGGGCGATCAAAATGGCGGTATCATTGTCGTTTTGATCATCCATCTGGAACATACGCGAAATTTCCATAAGGGTGATAAATAATTGAGCTTCGGCGCTGTCAAAAAATCCCCGGGGAAAGAATTCGGCATAAATGTCCATATATTCTTCCGCGCTCTTGTCGATTTTTAGAACCTTTTCTTTTTTACCCAGTTCATTGGAAGGCCCCCGAATGCCAAGCATTGAGTCAAGATCCTTCAATGCCGCCACAATCGCTTCCTGTTCTTTGGTTTTTTCTTCCAGTTCCTTGATCCGCTCTTCGATCTTCATCATTCCCCTGACAAGAAAGAGCAGTTCATGCGCGGCAAAACTTTCGCCGACCCAGCCGCCAAAACCCTTTATGATGGGTTTTACCAGGCCAAAATTATGAAGTGTGGGATAATTGGTAATTGCCAGGTTTGAAGAAATAACCACCTTTAACAGCATGGGATCTTTGGGATCGCCGTAGGTTTTTCCTACTATTTTGGATGTTTTTTGCAGTAAGTCGTTTACATCCTTGCGTATCGCCTTGGCGTCGATCTCGGAGGCAAGCTCCGTATCAATAATAAAGCCCGGCAAAATGGGAAACTTAAGCTCCGCAAATTCGTTTGCCTGCCTGCCCCGGATTCCCAGCAACTCCGGCGCCACGCTCTTGGGAATGACGTCCTTCTGACTGAAAAAATGTATTCGTTTATCCATTGCGGTTTCCTTTAAAATAACCTAAGGGGCGTATTCACCGGCCCTTTAAGGAAGGCTTCAAATAAATGGCTTGCGCCCTGGGCCAGATAACGCTGCAATTTGGCGACATCCTTGATTTCGTTCCCCGCCACCGCAAATTCAATGGCGCTGCCATGCTTTACCTTTCCCCATTTAAAAAGCGAATTGATGTCAAGAATCCGTTCCCCGTCGTAATAAATAAACACCTGCAGATTGGGATACTTGGCGGCATAACTGGCGACAATACGTTTCCAGGCTTCGACATTTCCGTTGTGAAAAAGTTCGTTTTGAACAACCACCGCGTAGCGCGGCGTCATGCGCACCGGGCCGGACGTACTTGCGGCGGGAGCGGAGGCCTGCGTTACCACCGGCGGGGCGGAACGCTGGGCGACCGGCGCGGTCTGTTTTGCCGGCGCGGCCGAGCGCGAAGCGGCTTTTTTTTGCTTTGGAACCCTGGGAGCCGGCGGCTGTTTTGGCTGCGCCAGCTTGCGGACGGTAAAATTCCCCTTAAGCAGGGCCGGCGGAGCCTTTACCTTTGCCCCTTCAAAAAGCCGTACCGCCAATTCGGCGGCTTTTTGACATTCAGCGTCGGCGGGAGACGAGCCCTTGCCGGCATAAATTACCAGCAATTCCCGTTTCCGCAGCGTCCCAAAGGCCGCGAGCTCGTCGCCTACCTTGGGATTTGCCACCAGGAGCCCCATTTCGGGATGGTGATACGCGGCGACAAGGTCAACCGCTTTCCATTTTTCAAATTCTTTTGCAAGGCTCGCCGTATCGGAAACAACCGAACCAAGATTGGCAGAAACGGTTTTGTACCCCATTTTGTCAGCAAGAAGAATACTTAAAACAAGACCGGCGCGCTCGCCTCCCATTTCCTCATCGTCCAGTTCAAAAAGCAAGTCCGCCAGATTGTCGCGCTGTTCGGCGTCTTCCATAATACCTATGGTGCGCTTTATGTGCCGCACCGCCGAGTTAAACCCGCGGCGGTGTGAAAGTATCTCAAGATTGGCTAATTCTGCTGCCATTTTTTCTCCCCTACGTAAAAACGCCCCCAAAAACGGGGGCGTTTCGGTCTTATTGTAAACCGAGCATACTACTAGATTTCCTTCATCGAATCGCCGGATTTGCGTCCGCCCGCTTTACGGGCGCCGGAACGCTTGGGTTTGGCGGCGGCTACCCCCCGCCGGGGAGCCTCAATGGCCGCTCCACCCTGTCCGCTGTTAAGCATATCCAGATACGCCTGGCCGGTGGCGGGGCCTTCTTCCTCCGCCTCTTCGTCGGCAAAAGACTGATTGATGTCTTCGCGCACCGTAGAACGGCGGCGGCTGAACGAGGCAAACGCCGCGTCCTGGAAGCCCTTGGAAACACCGTGAAGGAATTCGTTAAGCACGTTCGCCATGGCGTCAAGCGTGGCTTTCTTTCGTTTGATGGAGGTAATATCCACATCAAGAAGAAGCCCGGGCTGAATATGATAGGGATTAATCATGTAATCAAACTTGTTATATTCCTTTTCGAGCCACGAAAGCCTGTCTTCCATTACGCGCCGTTCCACAGGGTACTGGTAGTCGTACATAAGCTTCATCCGGTTGCGCATCTTGATGATCCGCTGGCGGATACGGTCCTTTTCGTAGATGTAGGTGCGGTTCATCCGCTCAACTTCTGTTTCAGCCGCTTTTACAAAGGAGATTTCGTCCCATACTTTGGCGATTTCTTCGTATACCGGATCGCCGGACTTGGCCTTGATTTCCTTGCGGATGCGGTTGCGCTGCTTTTTGGCAAGATCGTCAAAATCGGTAACCTTGAAGGCGGGTTTGCGGCCCTGATAAACCACTTCGAGCACATCCCACAGATGTCCTACTTCGGTTTCAAAGCTCCTCATCTGTACATCGTACGCCTTGCGCTCTTCCACAAGCTGGGCGTTGTCATAGTAGCGCATCCGTACCGAATAGCGCTCATCGGGCAGATCGGCGGCATCGGTGTCTTCGTATTCGCGGATAACCAGTTCGCGGGCGTTTTTAAGGTTTTCGATGTACTGATACCCCATTTTGGAGGTGTCAAGAATGCTGGTGATTGAGTTAATCGCCGTATTGAACCCGCGGTTCCTGATGTTTTCGATATCGATGATCTTTTTAAGATTTTCGCGGATATTCAACGCGTCAAAGGTATCCGGATCGATTTCGGCCCTAAGGTCGGAAAGTCGTTCCATGAGTTCCTTTGCCATGATGCTGTAACGCTTGGAATCGGCGTTATCAACGTCGTCATCGGTATAGCTGGTGATCTTTCCCATCTTGGTAAAGATGATTTCGCCGTCAGAAAGCTCTTCAAGGCCCTGATCAATGCGCTCGTCTTTAAGTTTTTCGATTTCTTTATCAATCGAGTCTATTATGTGCTTGGAAAGAAGGTCCTTGATAAGGAATTCAACCGTTGACTGATAGTGGAAAATGGGGCTGATCAGCTCGGAATCAAGGATGTTTACGGAAAGTTTTACATCGCTGACGGTTTTGGGCTTGCTGATGTTGTCTTTAAAGGCGCACTTTACGATGGAATAGGCGTTTTCGCCCCGGATAAAGGCGCCGGTATCGGTTTTTTGCCGAAGCAGGCTGTTGGTAAGGTTTTCCAGATCGTTGACGCCCCGCTGGATATGGCCCTGTAAATGACCGTACATGTTTACCATTGATTTTTCGATTTCGCCGGTATTAAACTTGTCCGCGCCGCCGACAGCGTCAAGAAGATCGGCCACTTCCTTGGGGGTATACCGCGCAAGAATCTTGGTTTCTTCTTTGTCAATGAAGTTACGAACCTTTTTAACCATTTCGTCTTCGGTCGTGACCACATAGCGGTTAAACATGTTCTGATAGTTTTGATTGAAGTAGTTATACAACTTTTCTTTAACGCCGCCCATGATGTCGAGGCGCTCAAGGACATCTTTGGGCAGCTTTGAATTGATGTGGTGAACAACCTTGTTGGCTTCTTCTTCCAATAGCTGGTTTACTTCGTTTTGCTGATCCCGGTATTCCTGTGCAAGAGAATTCCGCGATCCTACAGCGCTGGGCTTCTCGGGGTGAAATACGTTAGGACTTTTGGGCAGGTCTATGGCTCCCATAATGTTAGTTCCTCCAATAGAATAATTTTAGTTCTTAACAAATCGATTACTGTCATTCTAACAGTATTTACAAAAGAATGTAAAGCCTTTTTCGAACTTTTTGTCAATATACCGTGTACTTTTTGTTTTTTTATGGTAAGATGATCGTATGAAGTTGAAAAATTTGAGAAAATCGGGCTTTTTTGTCCTTTTCGCGCTTTTGGGAGGGCTCCTCTGGGCCGACACCCGCGCGGTTTCCATGGATGTGTATATTATTGTAGATGGTTCCTCTTCCATGGAAAAAGGAAAGGAAGAAGCGGTTGCCTGGATCTGCACGACCGTTCTTGACGGCAGGGTGCAGGACGGGGACCGGCTCCTGATCTGGGTGGCGGGTTCCTCGCCGGAACTGATTTTTTCCGGTACGGGCGCCGGACGCGAAGACGCAAAAAGAGCCGTTCGGGCGATACAATTTCGGGGGGGATCCGCCGATTACCGGGGGGCGCTGGGCGAGGCAAAGCGGCAGCTGCGCAGGGGGCGGCTCAGCTATACCCTGCTTGTTTCGGGGAGCGAGGCGAAAGATACTCCGGCCCAGGCCCGGGCGGAATCCGCCGGACTGCTCCGGTTTTCACGGGTTGACAGCTTTTCGGGCTGGCGGGTCCTTACCGTGGGACTTGATGTAGACGGGGGCGTTGACAGGGCTTCCTCCTACTACATGGAAAACAAAAAAAACTAGCTGCCATGACCAAGGGACATTTCAAGTTATTCACGGGCATCGTCTTTTTTCTTACCGCCGTGGGGATCGGCGGGCTTGTTTTTCTTCCCAAGGACTTTTTTTCGCCGGCAAAGAACGAAGAAACCCAGACCAGGGTCATAATTCCCCAGGGCGGCGAAGCGCTGGATTTTCAACGATCCGCCGAGGAAGCCCGCCAGGTCAGGGTAAGCATGGGCGAGGGAGAAGCGGTCATTGACGTGCTTACACAGAATCTTGATCAGGATTCCATGGAAGAACAGATTATCGCCTTTCGGAACCAGAGGGAAATCGACAGTCTGATACAGATTGGCTATGTCGACAACGATTCCCGCATCTGGAACGCCCAAACAGCGGTATCGCGGCCCGGCACGCTGATTCTTTCCAGCGGGGATTTAATAGGAGACGGGGGAATTTGCATTTTGGCGGCGGGTATGAACAGCGCCAACGAATCAACGCTGACCGTTTTTCGCCGGAGCGACCCCGAAACAGCCTTTTCCGGCGAGCCGTTCCATAAAATCGGGGAGTTTGTCATTGAAGGCTCGATTATTGTAGAGGATATTCCGTCCTACCAAACGCCAAGAGGCCGCAGTCTTACCATTTCGACCTTTGGCAGGGATTATGACTCGGAAAACCTGCTGGATCAGGTGGAGACAACCTATGCCTTTAATCAGGGCAACGGCCTGTACGAACAGTCCCGCTCGGCAAAGATTCCCGGAAGCCAGATTGAACAGCAGCGTCTGCGGGAACTGCTCAACGGCAACCCCGGTAAATTTGAAAGCTTTATCAACGGTATATGGTATCACGGCGAAGGAGACGAGCGCCAGTATATCTACTTTAACGCTTCGGGCCGCGAACTTATCTTTTATGACACCATGTCGGAAGAAGTGTTTAGCTGGCAGGATTCGATTTCCACACGCTTTGGCCTTCATATCAACAGCCGCAATGTGTCGCTGACCAAACTGCGCCGTACGGTAACCATTAACCTTACCTCGCTGGAGAGCATACAGATCCGCGTATACCAGGACAGCTATCTGCGGGGGCTTCCCAATACAGTATGGGACGGAAACTACCGGCGGCTCGACATGGTTAAAAGCGGCCGGCAGAAAAAAACCGTGCCGCCCTACATCGAAGGAATTTACAGGGGGAACGGCGGCTCGATTTCATTTTTACGAAACGGCTCCTATTCCATTTCTACCGGCAGCCCTGAAAATCAGCGGCGCGGCAAATATGTATTTTTTACGCTGGGAGACGATGAACTTTTGGAACTGAGGCCCGAATCCGGTACGGCAAAAAACGGCGACGAACCAGCTCCCGGGGAAACGTTTAAGGTTGTCCGGGAGGATGAAAACAGGTTTCCGGTTAAATTAACCCTGACGCGGGTTCGAATCAGCACAAAGGGCATACAGGATATGCACGAGGCGGCGGTTGTTTTGAGCCCGCAGGAGTGACCTAAAGGCCTAAGAAATTTCACCAGCAACCTCGCGGGAAGCGAACCTTTTGTCAAATTCAAATTCCAGGTTCGTGATGGTTCGCGGCGTTAGGTTCCAGGGTTGGTTCGCGGCGTTAGGTAAATTCTCTTTTGGGTCAGTAAACCGGAAAAGCGTCAAATCCGCTGTCTTTGAGGCCAAGGAGGGTGGCGTCCTCTTTCCAGAATGCACACTTCCATCGTCCGCTTCGCCAGGTCGATTCCAACATGCCTTGCCATATCCTGCTCCTTCAAATAAAATTGGCGGAACAGGGTCTCTGCTCGGGGTACACCGGGATCCGGGGCAGCGGCGCCAAAAAGAACCCGCTTGCGCGGGGGAGGTTCCTTGTTATTTCCTTCGACCCCGCTGCGATTATTATTCGTGACGGGGTCTGCCAGGGTTTTTTGCCCAAATGGGGTATAATTATGGTGAGCGCGGGTAATTGAATACTATGAGACACGCATTGAAAAATAAACGGCCTTTGCTGGTTGGAATCCTCGTTTTTTGCGCCGCTTTTGCGTGGGGGGATAGTTATAACTGGGTCGGGAGCGCTGGCGGCTATGGGGGGGACGATTCATCATGGAGTGACCCGAATAATTGGGAAACAGCGCCGGGTGTAGTAGCTACGGATTGGCCCGGTAATGGATCGACCGATGATGTTACCATATCTTCGGGGTCGGTAACGCTGGACACGTTGCCCGATTTAGGTATATTGACCGTAAGCTCCGGGACTCTGTCACTGGGCGGATTTTCCGTAACAACCACCTCTTTGATCCTGCCCGGGGCGGGAACCGCAAGCGGCGGCTCCATTGCCACAACCAACTTAGATGCGGCGGGTTTTAGCGGTACGATTGCAAGCGGCGTTATTACCATGGGCGGCGGGACCGTAGCGCTTACACCCACCGATGTTACCGTTTCGGGTACGGCCTTAACCCTGACCGGCAACTTGGACGCCGGTGCAAAAAGTGTAAATTTAACAGGAACCGGATCGGTTTCAGGAACCGGTGTTATCGCCGGTGGGGTTTTAACGGTTTCCTCGGCAAGCGGAATAGACCTGAGCGGGGCCAACACGGTTGCTTCCGTGTCGCTAACGAATACGTCAAGCGGGAACATCAGTTACAACGGCGCGAGCGCCGGCCTTACGGTAACCGGAAGCAACGGCGGGACCGGGACGGTAGGGATAACGAACACCAAACAGTCTAACCCACAGCGTGTGGGTATCCGCGTTGCCTCATGAAAAATGTTACCGAAAAAGGTTCATGCCTCACATTGAAAATGTTACCCAAATAATATTATGGACGCTGAACGGAGGACGTCCGGACGGGGTTAAACATGAATCAGAAACAGGCGGTAACACGGGAATATAAAGCCCGTTATCAAAAGGCGGCGAAAAAAGAAAAGTCGTCCATACTCGACGAGTTCACCCGGCTGACCGGGTATCACCGGAAATCAGCGGTCCGGCTTTTAAGCGGTAAACCGGTCAGGGAAATCCTG
>JAIRYT010000069.1 GCA_031267675.1 Treponema sp.
GCGGCGCTGTCTATCCGTTCCACCGTGATGGTTTCCGGGCCGTAACTCTGCATATCGTCCCGGTCCAGAAACGCGCTTCCGTCTTCGGCGGTATGGGTGTTCCAGAACGAAATGTGGTAGCCCCCCTGCTTCTCAACGTGCAGATCAAGGTCTTCCGGCCTTTCGCCCCAGTCAAGTACAATGCGGACCCCCCGGACCAGTTCGGGGGAAACCGCAAAGCGGCCGCCGGACAGATTGTTCAGCTTTATTTCAAAATCAATCTCCGTAGTAATAAAGCCTTCTTTGGAAAACTCAAGGGTAAAGTACCCGTCTTCCCGTTCGGGAAAGGTGATAATGCCCTCCCTGTCCGTCTCGAACACCCCGATGCCTTCTATCGCCACCTTCGCGCCCCCGACGGGTTTTCCGTCAAGGGCGCTGGCAAAGCGCATCGGGATAAGCCCCTCGCTTTTAAGCCCCATAAGCCGCCTCTGGATACGCAGATCCTCCGCCCGGTCGCCTGACTGCGCGGAAAGCCCCGCGCACAAGCACAGAGCGCACATCAGCAGCAACAGTTTTTTCATACAACCCTCCATACATGGTGCCAGGCACCTTTTTTCAAAATTCAGCGCCCGGCGTCCTCTGCGCCAACCTGGCGCCCAAACTGCCGCCGGGATGAAACGCTTTATAATCCTGTGCGGTAAAGTTCCGGGCGTATATTAAAGCGCACGCCAATGCGTCGCCCAACGCCAGTGTCGCTGTTGTCGAAGATGTCGGCGCCAAATTTAACGGGCACGATTCTTTCTTTACGAATATATTCAAATGGCAGACAGCGGATTTTGCCAACGCCGACTCGCGGTTACCCGTCATGGCGATAATGGGAATGTCCCTGTTGGTAATGTACGGAATAATCCGCATGAGTTCTTCTGTTTTTCCGGAGTTTGAAATTGCCATTACAATATCGTTTTTTGCAATCATTCCCAAATCGCCGTGGTATGCATCCAGCGGATTCAGAAAAAACGACGGCGTTCCGGTGCTTGCCAGCGTCGCGGCAATTTTCTTTGCGATGTGTCCCGATTTACCAACACCCGTAACCACAACCTTGCCATTACACAGACGTATCATTTCAACCGCTTTTGCGAAGTCGTCCGTAAGAAGCGGTATCAGGTCCGAGATGGCCTGCATTTCGTCTTTTAGACATTGAACGGCAATTTCTTTTGTGTCCATAATTCCCTCCTACACTTTTTGCTGTTTATTCAGCGAAAGAACGTCAGAATATCTGCCTTCGATTAATTTGCGTTTGAGCATATCACCCAGCGAATCCAGTTTGTTTTCAAAAAGGGTTTGGGCGCCAATGTTCATGGTGTCAAGCTGCCGGTAAAGATATATCAAATCAACGCATGACAACTCGATGTTTATCTTGAGAACTTTGTCATTTATATGCCCGCCGGTACCGGATACAAGCATTGCCTCCAGGTTTTCCATGAACGGGCAGTCTATATCCGTTGGAAACAGAAACAGTCCCTTTTGAAACGCGAGGCGTGAATTTATATGGAACGGGCTCATGTTGATAACGGATTTAAAAGGCCTCTTTTTGCTGTTTACGATCTTTTCCTGTATAAGGTAACTTTTACCAAAACTGTCCCCGTGTACCGGGTCGGTATACAGATCAAGAATATCCGCCGGAAGAAACTTTTTATACCGTTTTTCCAGCCATGGCCGGTTGATTGCGTACACGGAAAATGACGCAGTGTCCGTATCCTGAAACAAAACATTGTTCGAGGCAAAATACAGCGCGACATAAAATGAATACGAAAAATCAAGAAAGCGTGTCGGCGCGCCGTAATGCTGCATAACCGCGAACCATTCGTAATAATCTTTTGGATCAATGGGCCGCGCCGTTTCAAAACGTTTGTATTGCCGCTGGAATTCGCGGAGTATTTTCAATTCCTCATCAAACAGAGACTTCCCCGCCGGTTTTTTACCCAGGCGCATATATTCGCGGTACTGTGTCGTTTCCAAAGGCCAGGCCTGTTTTTCCTGGCCGCGAAAAACAAAGGGGCCCCAGAAGTCTGTAAAAAGGTAGTCTTTTTCATACATTGTTTTGTGCTGCGGTTCTACATCGGTATAATCAAGAAATACCCTGTTAAACACATTTTCGTAATCTGTTTTGTACCCCTTGACATCAACGCCGGATTGTTCGGCAAACAATTTATGCGGATTGGTAATTAGCGTAAACAAACTGGTAACGTCGTTTACGTTAATTTCGGTGTGGTATTCTTTTTCGGCAACAAATCTGTTCATAGTCTTCCCCTTAAAAACACAAATTTTTTGTCCCGCCTTGCGGCAGTCCGATGCGAATTCGGCGCTTGGCGCCCCTGCCGGAGTTTGCGAAGCAAACTCCCCAACAAGAACGGCCAAGGCCGTTCTTGTCAAAAAGCCCGGATCGCCCGAACCGAGAGCGTATAACTCTTGCCGCGGTAGTCCTGGCTGCCATCGCTGAACCTCTGACTCCACGCGTGAACATTATTAAGGTACTCCGACGAGGACCAGTGCAAATCATTGCCCAAATCGCCGATATTCCCTGCCCGCAAGTTTCTGTAGACAATATCCAATTCCCCCCGTGTCGGTAAGCGCCAGTCCGAATATCCGCCGCCCCTGTAATTACGGACAAACGTAACCGCTTCGTCCCAATCAGCCCTGAGCAATAACCCGCTCACCTCCATATAGGCGCCCCTTTCGGCAAAAAACACCGTCCCCCCGCCGGGGCCTGTATCCCCCACTTTGTAATTGCCGCCGCTTCCCTGCGCCACCTGCCCGCCCTGGCTTGTCATGCCGGCGGCAAAGGAATTGACCAGTTGGGTTACGCCGTTGTAGAGGTCACGGGAACCGGAGGCCATAAAAGCGTTGGCGCTGTGGCCGAAGCGGCCTGATGACACGTCGAGAATACGCAACGTTACCGCGTAATCATTCCCCATAGCGTCCACGGAGCCGGTAACAATGTAGCTGATGTTCTGTAATTGCAATTTGCGTATGTTTTCCGCGCTGGATATGCTGCTCACCTGGATTTGCTGGTTGGCAAGGAGCCGGTCTATGTCCGTCCGGGTTATTACCTGGTACTTGCCGGTGGCTACCATCTGCGATTCCACCAGGTTCCGCACCGTTACCGAATCCTGGTTT
>JAIRYT010000058.1 GCA_031267675.1 Treponema sp.
TGCTGAACAATACAATCCCTAATTCTTCTTCCAGAGCCTGGATTTGTTTGATCAGAGCCTGTTTTGAGGTAAACAATATTTCACTTGCCTTATTGAAAGAACCTTGTTCGACAACACAGGCAAAGGTTTTCACCTGATAGCTATTCATGTGTGTTTTTCAGTACGACACACTTCTCTTTTTCTGTCAACTCGCTCTTTGTGGTAATTTTTAGTTGACACGGTGGTAAAAAACTTTTCCTTTACAAATAGTTTTCTTAATGAAAGAATTGTATCAATTTGGAATTACCGGCCTTGTAGTTTAGCCGCTGCCATTAGGCGCCTCAAGAACGAAAGGACTTCCTGATAAGGATGTGGAAAGGTTTGCCGGCGCCACGATTGCTCAAGGCGTAAATTACCTTGAGCACGCCGGGTGTGTACGGCGATGAAATTTATAAGGATGGCTATAACTATGGCATTACAAAATAAGGAAACCTATGTACTGGAAATGGTAAAGATATCAAAAGAGTTTCCGGGAGTAAAAGCCCTGAATGACGTTAATCTGAAAGTACGTCCGGGGAAAGTTCATGTTATCTGTGGTGAAAATGGCGCCGGTAAGTCAACCTTGATGAAGGTACTTAATGGAAGCTACACGGCGGACAGTGGTGATATTTTCTATAACGGAAAAAAAGTCGAGCTTAAAAATATTCAAGGGTTCCTTGATATGGGAATTGCCATGATATATCAGGAATTGAATCCTGTAATGGAAATGACTATTGGGGAAAATATATTCCTTGGCAGAGAACCGCATCACGGCGCGTTTGTAGATTTTAAGAAAATGTACCTTGATACTCAAGTTTTACTTGATCGTATGCATATTGACCATGACGCGAAAAAGAAAATGAAGTACTTGAATATCGCAGGTCATCAGCTCATTGAAATTGCCAAAGCTATAAGCCGGGACGCCAGGGTTATCATCATGGATGAACCTACATCAGCCATTTCCGATACCGATGTGAAAATCCTGTTTCAACAAATCGGGATACTCAAGAGTCATAATGTCGCGATTATTTATATCACCCATAAGATGGATGAAATATTCAAAATAGCTGATGACATTACCATTTTGCGTGACGGGAAATGGGTGGAATCCGGTTTGGCGTCAAACTACACCCCGCAAAAACTGGTAACTCTCATGGTCGGCAGAGAGATAGCCAATATTTTCCCAAAAGATAAAAATGTTCCCATTGGGGATGTGGTTTTGGCAGTGGAAAACCTTACTCAGAGTGAGGAGAATGGAGGCCGTTTTAAGGACATTTGTTTTGAGCTTCGTGCGGGAGAAATACTGGGCTTTGCCGGACTGGTAGGCGCAGGGCGTACTGAAGTAATGCGATCTGTTTTTGGACTTGATCCCTACAGTACGGGAAAAATTATTTTAAATGGAAAATCCATTACCATAAAATCTCCCCTTGACGCTATTAAGCAGGGAATTGCCATGATATCCGAAGATCGCAGGCTATACGGTCTTGTGGTTGGACGCAGCGCTCATGAAAATATATCCCTTGTCAATATCCGCAAGTACAAAAAACACCTGTTTGTTAATGACCGTGCAATCAGCATAGACGCGGAAAAGATGAAAAAAATGCTCAATATAAAAATTTCCGGCTTTAAGGTAAAAGCGGAGATTTTATCCGGCGGAAACCAGCAGAAACTGGTTTTATCAAAATGGCTGGTTGGGGACGTAAAAATCCTCATCATGGATGAACCGACCAGGGGAATAGACGTAGGGGCAAAGGCGGAAATTCACAAACTTATGGTTGATTTTGCACGGCAGGGAATGGCAATTATTATGATTTCTTCCGAACTTCCGGAAATAATTGGCATGAGTGATCGTGTGGTAGTTATGCAGGAAGGGCGTATCAATGGAATTCTTTCAAGGGAAGAAACAACCCAGGAAACGATAATGAATCTTGCCACGCATGGCAAAACTTATACTTAAGGAGCGTAATAATGACAAGAGCAAGGGAATACTGGGAAAAGAACGGGATATTAATTGTTCTGGTGGTTCTCTTTGTTTTATCCGCCATTTTTGTTAATGGGTTTTTCTCCCGGATAAATCTGACCAACGTATTGCGTCAGATCACCGTGGTAACCATACTCGCCCTGGGAGCAACTTTTGTGATTATTTTAGGCCATATTAATGTCGCTTATGGTTCGGCAATTGCTCTTGTCGGCTGTATTACCTGCCAGGTAATGGTAGTTACAGTCAGCCTGCCGCTGAGCATCCTGATTGGATTAGCCCTGGGGCTCCTTATCGGGGGTATCAACGGGTTTGTCATCACCTATTTCAGGATACCTGCTTTTATCATGACCCTGGCGGTAACCACCATAGCCCGGGGAGCTGTATTCTTGTTTACCGGCGGAATACCCATTATCGGTATGGGGAAAAGTTTCGCCTTTATTGGTCAGGGGTCTATCGGGTTTATGCCGGATTCTGTCCTTATTATGGTTATCTTGTTTATTGTTACCTGGATTCTGCTGAATAAAACCGTTTTTGGCAGGTATCTGTATGCAGTGGGCGGTAATGAAAATGCCGCTATAGCATCCGGGATCAAGAGTAAAAAGATAGTCCGGATGGCTTTTCTTTTGGACGGCTTAATGACCGCCATCGCTGCTATTGTGATGATGAGCCGGATAAATTCCGGGCAGCCTGCCGGAGGATCCGGCTATGAGTTTGACGCCATTACCGCTGTTGTCGTTGGTGGGACCAGTCTGTCAGGCGGTTCCGGAACCATACTCGGCACCATTATTGGCGCAATGATTGTTGGTATTCTAAACAATGTTTTAAACCTCATGAATATCAATACCTATTGGCAGCAGATATTTAAGGGTCTCATTATTTTGGCCGCCGTTATTTTGGATATGATTGCCAAAAAGTCAAGGCGTGTTTAAGGCTTTTATGCATTTGTCAAATGCTGTAACTATTTTTTTTAAGGAGTAGATGTGTATGAAAAAAACAAATCTAATTAAGGCAGCGGTTATTTCAATACTGTTGTTGTCTCTCGTCTTGATGGGCGGGTGCAGTGGAAACAAGGATGGGGCAGGAGAAAAAAAAGTCAAGGTGGGCTTTTGTAACGGCAATGACGCGGACTTTTTCCAAACGCTTGTAAAGGCCGAGTTCAGGAAACAGGTGGGAAGCGATCCCGTTTTTGAGGTTATTTATACCGACGCCGGTGGTGATTCACAGGCCCAGCTAAACAGTTTTGACACTTTTATCAGCCAGGGCGTGAATATCATCGTAGTAATACCGGTGGATACCGCCAGTATAGTTCCCGGAATTCAAAAGGCGAATCAGGCGAAAATCCCTGTGCTTAGTATAAGCAGTAATTCCGGTGGCGGCGATTTCACCTATATCGGAAATACCTATATTGACGGCGGCATTCTACAGGCGGAATATATGATCAAACACCTGCCCCAAAACGCGAAAATTGTGTATCTCATGGGTATGCCTGGTTATGACCATTCCCGGGATCGCCGTGCGGGATTCCTTGATACTCTTGCGAAGGCACGGCCGGATGTTACTGTTTTGGCCGATCAAACCGCCAACTATATGCGGGATCAGGCGATGAAGATCATGGAAGACTGGATACAATCTTTTTCACAAATTGACGGGGTGATTTGCGCTAATGATCAGATGGCTCTGGGTGCTTTACAGGCTTTAAAAATAGCAAACCGTAATAACGGCGTACTTATCGCCGGTGTGGATGCCACCGACGAAGCGCTGCAGGAGATCGAAGCCGGTAACATGGCAATGACGGTGCTTCAGAGCGCTCCAATGTTGGTTGATGCAACCTATGAGAGCTTGAAAAAACTTCAGGCCGGACAGACGCTTGAAAAGCGAATAATTATCCCTCAAGTGGCAATTTCCAGCGAAAATATTGATGAGTATTTGAATAAATAGTTTTCACTTACTCAAAATCAGGATCGCAGTCCGTTTCTGCGATCCTGATTACAATTATCCTGTTGTTGTATCAGTTTTAACCGAATTTTTATAGGAGGGAATATGCGGGAATTTGATGAGGCTTTGAAGAAACTTACTATAGACGAGAAAGCCGCGCTTTGCGCGGGTATAAATTTTTGGATGACAAAAGGACTGAAAAACATAGGTCTGCCGTCATTTTATACCTCTGACGGACCCAATGGACTGCGTTGTCAGAATGCGGAAGAAGGAGATCATCTAAGCCTTAATGAAAGTCATAAAGCGGTATGCTATCCCGCTGCCGCTGCCGTTGCTTGTTCGTGGGACCGGGAACTGCTGGAATATATGGGCGATAATCTTGGTAAAGACGCAGCCCAACGCAATGTTGATATTTTGTTAGGGCCGGGGCTTAATATCAAACGTTCACCGCTTTGCGGGCGGAATTTTGAATATTTTTCTGAAGATCCATATCTTGCGGGACAGCTTGCATCTGCCTATATACAAGGCGTACAAAAAAATAAGGTTTCCGCCTGTCCAAAGCATTTTGCGATGAACAACCAGGAAACCAGGCGGCAGTCTGTTAATGTAAAGATAGATGAAAGAACCATGCGTGAAATTTATCTTGCGGGATTTGAGACTTGTATTAAAGAAGGTAAAGCATGGTCAATAATGAGTTCTTACAATAAAGTAAATGGTTCTTATCTTGCGGAACACCATCATTTACTTGCTGAAATTCTCAGAAAAGAATGGGGTTTTAACGGACTTGTCATATCTGATTGGGGTTCTATCGACAAGATTGTAGATGCGGTCAGGGAAGGGGTGAGCGTTCAAATGCCCGGCGTGGATGAAAGCTTTGGCGAAAAAGCAGCCAAGGCGGTTCATGAGGGCCGGCTGAACGAATCCTGTCTTGATAGAATCGCGGCTGAATTCTGGGATTTGATGCTAAAAACAAAGGACAGACAGCCCAGTGATACCACAATAGATACGTTCCACGAAGCCGCAATGAAGATTGCCTGTGAAAGTATTGTATTGCTTAAAAACGAACATAAGCTGCTGCCTTTTTCTTCGGACATAAAATTGGCGGTTGTTGGTGAAATGGCTAAGAATCCCCGTTTTCAGGGAGCGGGGAGTTCTCACGTGAATGAATATCTTCTGACAAATGCCTGGGATGAAATAAAGAAGAACTGTCCCAATGCGGTTTATGCACAAGGTTGTTCAGGGGAAACGGTCTCTGACAATCTTCTTGACGAAGCATGCAGGCTTGCATCCCACAGTGACGCGGTCGTACTCTTTACGGGACTTCCGGAAAGTTTTGAATCTGAGGGTTTTGATCGTACAGGTATTGATATACCCTTCGATTATTGCCGCCTGATTGAAAAACTTGCCCAGGCCAATAAAAAGCTGGCGGTAGTTCTGTCAAATGGTTCTTGTATTGCTATGCCCTGGATACATAAAGTTTCGGCAATACTGGAAACATATCTTGGCGGAGAAGCTGTGGGAACAGCGGTCGCAAAAATTTTATTCGGCGGACAAAATCCCTGTGGTAAATTAGCCGAAACCTTTCCAAAACGAGTCGAGCATAATCCGTCTTATTTCAACTTTCCCGGAGAAAAAGATACGGTAGAATACCGCGAAGGAATATTTGTTGGTTACCGGTATTATCAAAAAAAGAAAATTGAACCCCTTTTTGAATTTGGTTACGGTCTTTCCTATACAACCTTTGAGTATTCCTGTCTGATGTTTGACAGGACAGAAATTACAGATACCGGTTGTTTAACGGTGCGATGCAGGATAAAGAATACCGGAAATGTCTTTGGAAAAGAAATTGTGCAGCTCTATATCGAGAATCCCGTGTTGGAAATAATACGTCCTGTCAGAGAACTGAGGGACTTCAAAAAAATATCTTTGGATCCGGGGGAAGAAAAGGAGATTATTTTTAAGCTGGAAAAACGCGCTTTTGCCTATTATAATGAAGCGCTTTCTGACTGGCATGTGGAAACCGGCGAATATGGAGTTTGCATAGGCGCGTCCTCAGATGATATTCGGCTGCAAAAAACGGTAAAATTCATTTCAAGTGTGAAGATCATGACCAAGGTAACACGGAATACCCTGTTTCGTGATATTTATACCGATCCTGTTTTGCTTTCACGATTTGAAAAGGACTACAACTCCATTAAACCCTATCTGCCTTTCGGGTTAGCGGCAATAGATTCGGAAAAAGACCCTACTGCCCGGGGAATCCTTTATAATATGACATTAAATTCTCTGGCAAGCTATGTGGGCAGACATCTGGATGATGTGAAACTGGAAAAAATCATCAATAACCTGAATGGAATCCAGGCGGAAACGATCGGTTTGCCGTAATCATCTTTCTACCTTTGTGTCCTTCGCGCCCTTTGCGGTGGAATTCTTCCTAAAGGCAGGATTTTGCGGGTCAAGTTTAACCCTGGGGCGCGACGGGATATGGACCCTCGCGACGCCCGTAAAATTCCCCCGGCAGCTTGTCGAGGATTGACCTTTAGGTCATTCCTGTTCCTCCAGGTCCAGTTCGTCATTGTCAGTCGACTCAAGTTCCGCGGCGGAGGGCGGAACGTTTTTAACCTTCTTTTCTTTTTTTTGTTTTGAATAAAATGAAAATTCAGACCGGTGATGAAGCCGCGCGACATGGCTTACTATCGAAAAAAAGATTGCCAGGGCTATTGTAATAAAAATTACCTGCCAGGAAGTGACAACTTTAATCAGGATTTGAACCAATTCTTTTGAGAACATCGCCTTGATTATCGTCAAAGGGGCGGCGTAATATAAGACGTTAATGCCTCAAGATTCCGCACAATGTAGTCGGGGTCGCCGTGTTGTCCGGGGCGAAGCCTAAGGGAGCGGCTGTCGCCCGCAAAAAGGCAGGTCTTCATGCCGCAGTCCGCGGCGCCCCGTATATCGTTGCGCATATCATTGCCTACATAGAGCGCCTCGGCGGGCCGTATGCCGCGCTTTGCAAGCACGGCAAGCGCCGTATTAAACAGAACCGCGGACGGCTTGGCGACGCCCGCTTTAAACGAATAGACAAGAAGCTCGCTGTCAAAGCCCATCTCTTCGGGCGGCGTGTTAAAAAACGCGTCAAACAAAAGGGCGGAATAAAACTGGGCGTTCGAGATAATCCCCAGCGTCATGCCGCGCTTCTTTAAAAAGCGGATCGCGTTTTCCGCTCCCGGCATGGGGTAAACGGGATTTACGGCAAGCTCGTAGCGCAGGGCGGTTTCGCGGGCGTTATGATCGCCGCTAAAAAAGGGGCCGTGGTAATTTGACCAGATTTCCTCCGCATTTACTTCGGGCCAGTCGATACCCGCCGCGCGCGCTTCGTTGTGCCGTTTTTTTACCTCGGCGTGGAAATAGTCGTCCATAACGGCAAGGGTTTTGTTTTTCGCGTTTGGTTCTTTTTTGCCGCCGCTCGCGGAAGCCATGTCGCCGGCTGCGGAAATAAACAGGGTGCCGTAAAGATCAAATAAAACCGCGCGTAATCCGTCAAGCGGAACAGCGTCGCAGACAACCCATTGTTCGGGCAGCAGGGCGGGAATTGCCTCAAGCGGCGGAGACGCCGCGCGTATAAGATCAACCAGATAATTTTTGGCGCCGCGGTATTCCATTCGCTACTCGTACGCGATACCTGTTAAAAAGACGCGCGAGGGGTCAAGGTAACGCTCAAGAAGCGCGCGCCGGTCAATACGGTGGGTTACGGCCGACAAAGCGGCGCGGTAAACTTCCTGTAAATGACCGCCAAGGGATTCCCGCGAATAGGCCCTTCGCACCGCCAAACGGTTTTGCTCTATCAATTGATGATCGGGTTCCCGGACTGAAAGCGACGAAAGAAAGGGGTTTTCAAGCGCGATATGTTTTTTTACGTTTTTATCCGAACAAAGCGCGCGCAAAACCGCCTCCTGCATTTCTTCGTCCAGCACTCCAAAATCCAGCGCCTCGCCGGATCCAAAAATTTTTTTTGCCCCGGCGGTTATTTCTTCCGGGAGCGGTATTCCAAATGATTTATAAACCGCTCTGAGTGTTTTGGAAAGCTTTTGCAAAAATAATTCCGGCGGCGCATACCGGGCGGGAATTTTTATGCTGTTGTAAAAATCGTTAAAACAAACGCCGTTTTTTTCAAAATCGCGGCACACATAATCAATGCGCCGTCCGGTGACGGCGATGCCCGCGGTCCATGCTTCCAGAAACGAAAACCCGAATCCTTCCTTTATGGAAGTAGTAATTATCGTATAGGCGCTTCCCAGCGCCTGTGAAAAAGAAAGCGTCTCGCCCGCCTCAAAGCGCACCGGCAGTTCCAGTTCCGCCGCCAGCGATTTCCACAGGCGGTACGAACCCGCGTCACGTTCGGTGGTTGGACGCTGGGTAATGGCGGTTGTTTTCGCGTGCGGGATAAACGCGGAAAGCAGCAGCGCCTCGCCCAGGTTTTTCCGCCTGATTCCGCGTACCGGATAAAGGTAATATTCCTTTTTTAAATCAGGCGCGGCTTTTAATACGCGCACCTCGTTGGGAAGCAGGTGGAGCCCTTCTTTTTTGAGTCCCGCTTCCAGCATAAAACGGTAATCGCGGCTGTTGATAACGGCATAGTGGCAGTTTTCCGGGTACTCCTCGTTCATGTAAACATCGGGGCGAAAATCTTCGGCAAGATCGTGGCTTTGCAGTAAAAGGGGAAAGCGCTCGCGCAATAATTTGAGCGCCTCAATAAGCAGACAGTTTTTTTTAATCAGGGGGTTGTGAACATGGAGCAGGGGAACATCGGCGGAATTTTGCCAATGATCGTAAACCAGCCGTTCGATTTCGCCGGCAAGGATTTTTGCGTTTACCCGCGATTTTACGCGGCAGCGATCATAATGGAGCGCGGGAATAATTCCGACATCAATACCCTGCCACTCGCCGGCGTTTACCGGCCCTTCGCCACAGACGGCAAAAACTTCGTGGCCGTACTCCTGCAGTGTCCGCGCCTGATTCAGCATTACCTGGGTAACGCCTCCGGCGCGCAAATGGTAGTGAATAAGTACCGCTTTCACTTGGCTTTAAGGGATTCATACGTTTTTTGGGAAAGCACGCGGGCGCCAAAAACGGCGCGGGCGGCATCGTCCAGGTATTTTACCGTCATATTGTCTTTGTAGTGGAGCGCCGCAAGTTCATCGGTATAATTCCAGAGCGGGTGAACGGCAAAGGGAGGACGGCGGCCCTTGCGGTAGTGGCATACGGTGGGAATTACCGCCGCCGTTTCTATGCCGGTTACGCTTTCCCCTTTTTGGGGGACTGTTTTTTTTATGACGATATAGGCAAGCGCGCCGGTAATTGTGTCGGGGGTCCAGTCCGACTGGGTGTGAGACAATAAATCGCCCAGCGAATAATATACAACAAGGCTTCCGCCGCCGCTTCGGGGAATAATTTCAACTCCCTGGGTAACATGGGGATGATGCCCGATAACAAGATCAACCTTTTGTTCGGCAAGAAACGATGACAGATCTTTTTGTTCGGCGCTTGTATCATGGCGGAATTCGGAACCCCAATGCATGGATACCACCAATAAATCACAGCGGGGGCGAAGCGCGGCGATTTCTTTTTCCATAAGCGGCTTATCGATCAGCGCCACAAGATACGGTTTGTCGCGGGGAAGGCGGTATCCGTTAAGTCCGTACGTGTACGAAAGGAACCCCACTTTAATTCCGTTTTTTTCTACAATGCGAAAAGCGTCGCGTTCGGCCTGGGTTTCAAAAAACCCGAGCATGGTTACGCCGCTGTGCTGTTTCCAAAAATTAATGGTTCCCTGTACCGCGCCTTCTCCCGCGTCCATCGAATGGTTCGAGGCCTGATTTACTACGTCAAAACCCGCCTTGACAAGCGCGGCGCCGGCTTCCTGGGGAGTGTTGAACGAAGGATACCCCGATGGTTTAAATTCGCCGCCGCCCATAACCGTCTCCTGATTAACAAACGCAATATCCGCGCCTTCGACAATTGGTTTAATATGCTCGTAACAGGAGTCAAAGTTATATGCCATGTTTTCGTCACGGGCGGCAAGATAAATAATATCGTGAATAAGATTATCGCCGGCCGCAATCATTTTTATGCGGGTTACCTTTGCGCCGGAATCACCGGATTCGGAAGGAACCTCGGGCGAATTGGAAGAATGAGGAGAGGAGGAGGAAGGAGAGGAGGAGGAATCTGAAACAGCGTTCTGGGCGCATCCCGCAAACAGAAAAAACAGTAAAAATACACAGGGCAGCTTACAACGGATCATCCGCCCAGTATAACAGTTATGTAAGGCTTTGGATAGTTGAAATAGAGGGAATGCCGCGCAGATGTTTAAGGACCTTGCCGGCATCCTCCTGTTTTTCAAGCTGCATGGTAAAGTAGCCGCTAAGCCGGTTTGTTCCGCTTTCTTCAAGCCGCCCGTCAATAAGACGCCCCTGGAATTTGCGCACCACTCCCTCAATTTCGGAAAAGAGGTTGCCTCGGGATTTTGCCTCGATCCTGAATCGTTTAACCGGAAGCGAATCTTCCCACTGCGCTTCAATCGTCCGCTCGGTAATGCCGGGAATGTGGGTAATGTTACGGCAGCCTGTCCGGTGAATAATAAGGCCCCTGCCGCGCGAAACATAGCCGGCAATGGAATCGCCCGGCGCAGGGTGGCAGCATTTGGCAAAACGGACCAGCATGTTTTTTTCATCCTCGACACGAACCTTAAAAACACCGGTCTGAATAAGCCGGCCCGGTTCGTCTTTTTGCGTTTCGTCTTCTTTTTGTTCTGCCGCCGGTTTTGTTTCTGCCGGTTTTGTTTCATCGTGACGGGCGCTTTTTGTTTTTTTGCGCATGTCTTTTGCGAACGTTTCGTCGTTCTGCAAAAGCCATGCGCGGATGCGGTTTCGGGCCTTTGCGGTTTTTACCGCGCTTAGCCAGTTTGGCGTCGGGTGCGAAGCCGTTGACGTAACAATTTCCACAACCTGGGTATTTTTTAGCGGCGAGCCCAGCGGATGCACAGCGCCGTCCGCCCGCGCAAGGGAACAGTGATCGCCCACCGCGCTGTGGATTTGGTAGGCGAAGTCCAGCGCGGTTGCCCCGGAAGGCAGTTCGATTACTTTTCCCTGCGGGGTAAATACATAGATTGAATCGCCCAGCAATTCACGCTTGATATCGTCAAGAAAAATTTGTGATTCATCGATCGATTTATTCCATTCCCTAAGGCGGTTGACCAGGCTGATTTCGCCGCTCCCCGCGCCGGCCGCGCCCCGCGTAAAACCGGATTTACCTGAATCCGCTTTGTAAAACCAGTGCCCCGCAATTCCGTATTCGGCGGTGTTATGCATTTCGCGGGTGCGGATCTGGATTTCCAGTATGCATCCCGGCGACCGGATGCCGGCGGATGTTTCCGCTTGGTCCGCCTCAACAGGTGAACCGGCAAACACCGTGGTATGAAGGCTGCGGTAGCCGTTCGATTTTGGCATGGCGATATAATCCTTAAAGCGGCCGTCAATTGGTTTCCAGAGCCGGTGTACAACGCCAAGGAGCGTATAACAGGCTTCGACCGTATCGCAGAGCAGGCGCAGGCCAAAAAGATCGTAAAGATCGCCTGCGGCCTTGTTGCGCCGGCGCATCTTTTGATAAATCGAATAAAAATGTTTTGCGCGGCTTTGAAACACCGCGTTTATTCCCGCCTTTTGTGATTCGCCGTCCAGTTTTATTTTTGCCTCTTCCAAAAAACGGCTGCGTTCGCCGCGTTTAAGCGAAACAATATTTTTAATCTGCATGTACGCGCGGTGATTAAGGTGCTTGAGCGCCAAATCCTCAAGTTCGTCCTTGATCCACGAAATGCCAAGGCGTCCGGCCAGCGGCGCGTAAATGTCAAGACACTCCCGGGCAATGTGCTTGCGCTCTGTTGTTGATTCGTCTGTTTTTTGCGGCGAATCAAGGTTTCGCATGGTGTTAAGTTTGTCGGCAAGTTTTATTAAAATTACCCTGATATCGCGGGCCATGGCAAAAAGCATTTTACGGATAGTTTCTGCTTCGGCCTCTGTTTTGTTGACGGCGTTGACGGCGGCGAATTTTGCCGCTTCCCGTACCAGCGAACTGTTCGTGGTAAGGGCGGCGATTTTAGCCTGACTTTCCGTGCAGTCGCGCAGCAGTACGGCGATGATTGTGTCAGGATCAAGGTGAAGCCCGGCAAGAATGCGGGCCGTCCCCAAATGGTGATCAAGATTCGCCGGGCAGCTTTCTTTTGCAAGCGCCGCCGCGGCAATGATTCGTTCCTGATCGCCTGAATCATAGGCGCCCGCTATGCTGTGTATGGATGCGCCGCTTGTACCGGTATCGCCGGGTACGTTGGCTGCGTCCGCCGAATCGATTATGCTCACCGGAAGCTCCCGCAGATAACCCGTTCGTGCCCCGCCAGATCGCGTTTTATGGTACATTCGCTAAAGCCGTGATCCTTCAGCAATAAGATAATCGCCGTCATTTGGGAACTGTCCGCTTCCATAACAAGGCTGCCGCCTGCCTTTAGGTACGCGCCCGACCCGCCGACAATGCGCCGGATTAGATCAAGGCCGTCGCCGCCGCCGTCGAGGGCAAGAAGCGGTTCGCGCCTGACTTCTTTTGAAAGCGAGCCGATTTTTCCGGTGGGGATGTACGGGGGGTTTGCCGTAATTAGATCAAAGCGCGCCGATGAACAGGGCAGGGCGAAGAACAAATCGCCTTCAAAAAAATGAATGCTTCCGTTTACCAGGCGCTTTGAATTTTCGCGGGCGACCAGCAGCGCCGCCGGCGAAATATCCGCGGCATCCACTTCGGCGGCGGAAAGGCTGTGTTTTACGGCGATTGCGACCGCTCCGCTCCCCGTGCAAAGATCAAGCATGCGCGGATTGGTACGCCGCGCAAGCGCCTCCAGCGCCGCCTCGACCAGTGTTTCCGTATCGGGACGGGGAACGAGCACATGGGAATTGACCATAAAATCAAGACCGTAAAATTCCCTGCGGCCGGTAAGAACGGCGACACTTTCCCCTTCAATACGGCGGCGCAGTAATTCGGTATAGGCGCTCCGCTCGGCGCGGTCAAGGGAGCGGCCGTTATGCGTGTACAGCTGTTCCCGGGGCGTCTGTAACACAAAGGCCAGCAGCAGCGAAGAATCCAGCGCGGCTGTTTCGATATCCCCGCTTTTTAAGAGAACCTGTGCCTCTGCCAAAGCGCGCCTGATATTCATGTTTTTAAATCTGGTATTCCGCCGCTTCGTTGATACAATCAAGAAAGGCATTCCGCATATCATCCATGGCTTTATTGATAGCGTCCTTTTTATCTTTTTTGTAATCGGCAAGACGTTCGGTAAGATTAATTACCGGCGCGGCCTGTATAAGAAGCCGCTTGGGGTGGACATTGACAACGCGGTTTGAATACGCGCCGCCCATTGTACGGTTGGCAAAGTCCCACAGATTTTGCGCGTATTCAAGTTTTTCGTAAAGGGTATTGTTTTCGCCCGGAACAGGCACGCGAAAATACCAGACAAAATCTACCAGTTCCATGTGCCGCGACGCGTGCCAGGCCTCCCCGGCAAGCAGATCGGCGCTGGCGCGTTCAAGCAGGGAAAGGCGGGTCAGGGTTTGTTTTCCGGGAACAATCATCCGATCCCAGCAGGTCTGGCGGATATGGTACATTCGTTCCACAAGGTCCCTGCCTTTTTTGCCGCCGTCCAAAATTTGTTCGGCGCGGTTTAGGGCTGCTTCGATGAGCGCGTCAACCCGCCGGCTAAAATCACCTTCGGCAGCCAGCCCGTAACGTTTTTCGTTTTGGGCAAGAATACGTTCCCTGGCAAGGGTAAAGCGTTCCGCCAGCCCCAGACCCGAATCCTGAGGATACAGGCCGGTGTATTTTTCGATTTTTTTTAGCAGCCGTTTAAGCGACCATTCGCCCATTTTTCCGTACCGGAAATGAATTGAAATGGGAAGAATTTCGATGGGTATATCCTTTTCTTTTTGTTTCATCTGCGCGGCGGCCTGAAACCCAATCCGCACTACACCCTGTTCAAGACGCGGCACCGATTCGGTCGTGTAGCTTACCTGCCCCTCGGGCGCAATCGCCAGCGGATAGGGTCCGTTTTCAAGCGCCTTGAAGATCCGGTTCATCCCCGCAGAATCCATTTTGGCGTGGTGCACCGGCATTGCGGCCAGGTTGGGCATGATCCAGCGCGCGAGGGCCCCTCCCCAGCGGGCGACCTCGTATCCGTAAACAAACGAAACACGGGGTTTGCGGCAAAATTTAACCTTTGCCCTGCGGGCAAGCGAACGGAGCTTAAAGAGGATAAACCACATAAGCAGCTGGGCTTCGCCTCCATTGGGGTGGCGGAACGCGATAATACAGCGGCTTTTTCCTTCCAGGGCCCTTTGATATGCCCTAAAAAAATGCTCGCCCTTGCGCAATACAATACGCGCGATGCCCAGATAGATATACAGATACAGTCTGCCCAGAAGCCAGGCCGCAAAAAGCGCCAGTCGTGAAATTCGGGGCTCGTGGATTTTAACATCCGGCATGGCCTGTGATACCGACTTGATGTAAGGCTTGTACATTGATTCCTATAGTAAACCCAATTGTGGGTTTCTTCAATAATGCGCGGGGAAGATCGCGTAAAAATACTTGACAAAATATAAAAAAATGAACACAATGAACCCATTCCCCTGTAGCTCAGCTGGCAGAGCAAGTGGCTGTTAACCACTGGGTCCGTGGTTCGAATCCGCGCGGGGGAGATTCTAATTCCTTATCGAGCAACCTCAAGGCGCGGGCGATGGATTCGGAACCGGCGGAACGTTATCCAGAAAGCGCAGCAACAATTCCCTATAGCTTTTGGTAATCTGTTCCATGACCATGGCGCAGTTGGCGGGGCTCGGCGAGGGCAGGTAAAAAAAGGGAACCCCATACCTGGCCGAGCAGAACTTTTCGTAGAGCCGGTATGCCGTCCGCCCGGTAATCAGAACTGCCCGGACCGGTGCCGCCGCGAAGACAGCGCTGAAATCATTGACCACAGGATTCCGTATCGACGCGTCGGAGGCGCCGGATATATCGCATTCGGCCAGCACATCCCACAGGGCGATGCCGCAGGACAATAGGAACCGCTTTTTTCCCGCCGCAGAGGGGCCTATTTCCCGCCGGAACACGGCGCCGAGGATGGCCCAAAACCGGTTGTGTTTATGCCCGTAATAAAAGGCCGCCGTCCGGGACTGGGGCGAGGGCATGGTTCCCAGGATCAGCACCCGGGAACCGGCATTGTACACCGGATCTATGGTATGGATGATGTGCAATCGTTTTGTCCAGTTTCCGCCATCATTTTATGGTATTTATTTTGAGGGTGAAATGCAAGGCAACAGGTAACTTTCGGTAACGCCCGGCTGAAAATTCAAAAAAACCCAGGGACAGGGATAAACACGTCAAAGAACCGGCCTTTTTCGCGATACCCTGGCTCACTATGCGGATTATTACAGGCTCCATGTAAAAGACGATCCTGTTGCGAATTTGAAAATGGTCGAAGTCGAGGAAGATGACATACTTGAATACATGGTCAGGCTGTCTGCCGGTGAATTGAAAGATAAAAGCGACCGGAAAATGGGAGACCCGAAAATTTGTCCTGGTTGTTTCCCTCCTGCGGACGGCGTTCAATGCCTACCATAAAAAATACAAACGCCAGGGGAATCCCTTTCAGTACATCGAGAAACCGAAGTATTACAAAAAAGAAAGGGACGCGCTAACCGAAACGGCTTATCGAGGTGCTCAACGGAGCCGGGTACAAGGTACTTGCACTCGAAAACAGGGACGGCGGAATAAACGATGACGGCGTTTACACTCTTTCCGGGATAATCGAACTAAAGATTTTCGATGCCTATAATCCAGTCGAAGCGTTGAGGGTATGTCCAATGCTCCTTATAGTCTTTGATCTTTGACGTGTTATTAACAACGCCGAGGAAACGACCGCAGTCTTCGCAGAGGGTTGAATCCGGGTATATCACGCTCGAAAAATTATTTTTTCCCTTGTCGGAGGCCCTTGAAGGCGTTTATGACCATAGGAGAAAAACTGCTTACTATGGCGGCTATAGCGCCCCCTGTAAAACCGGCTTTGGCAAGATATATACACGCTATGATACCGCCGCCGCCAAGCATGAGGGTAAATACTTGCCCTATGACGGGAATAATCAGGTTGGAAAGAGAAATTCTGTTTTTGGTCGTTATCGGTTGCATTGTGGGCTTCCGCCATACGCATAATCCGCTCGGGACAGGAAGGATCGGCGTGTTTGTTCCTTTCCAGCATTTCCGGCTCTGGCAGAGGCCCCGAATAAAGCTCGCTGGTCTGAACCGCATGAATTACTTGCTGGGGAGCTTGTACCGGGGACTGGTTGGCCATGAATTCCCTTTTAAGGCGTTTGCTTGTTCTTCCGCTGGGCATCTGAAAACTCTTTTATGGCAACATGAAGGTTTTTCCCCGCCTGGTAAAAAGAATTCGCTACCCCCTGCCATGCGGAATCTTTGGACGGATAGCTTGAGTAAGAGGGAGGGGCAGGAAAAAGCTGCCCTACGGAGGACATACCTCTTGAAAAATCGTTCATATCAAGAATATACGGTATATTCAGATTTAATTCAACCGTCATTTTGTCCGATCTCCTTCGCCGGGACTTCGGGATCCTTCCTGGGGCGGCCTGGGCCGGAGACTTTCTTTAAGGCTTCCACGGCTTCCTTGGGGTATATGGCCCCGGTGGTTATTGGTTTTATTCCTGCTCGCTTGAGACGCTTTTGGGCTGTCCTATATGGGATTTCTAAGGCATCGGCGATTTCCTGGATAGTAAGACCTCCAATTTTCATGATTCTAGTATCGGTAAAATTTTTGTCACATTTGAGAAAATTTCTCTTGCCAGTTATGGTCACAAATGTGATAATATAAGCATGGGGTGAGCAATCATCCCAGTCGCCCGGGTGTGCATGGTTCTCCCAAAGGCTATGGGAACGGGCGGCTTACAGAGAAATGACCCTGCCGTCACAGGGAAAACAAGAGGGCTTGCACAGCCTTGAACCGTGTCGGCGGGGATGGGCGGTGTAAGCCCTTTTTCATGGTAGCTGGCTAGGCATTGCGGGGCAGAAAGACCCGGCGTGATCCGGCGTGATAAGGCCCGGCAAGGCAAGGAGAATTTTTTATGAAGGAAAACAAGGTGGCGGACCAGGGGAAATACCAGGGTAAAATGCTCACCCTTGAAGAAGCCGCCAAATATATCCGCATGGGAAAATCAACCCTTTATGACTGCGTAAACAAAAACAGTATCCGTTGTTTCCGCCCGCCGCAGGGACCAATGCTTTTCAACGTAGAAGATTTGGACAAATGGCTTGATATGGCAGAAATACCGGCCGGCATCGTGGGATATAAAGCCTGAGAGATTGGGAAAGGAGGCTGTATGAAAAGAAGCTAACAAGCGAAATGCAAGGCGGGGTGTCTTGGCTACGAATCTACACTCCGCCAAACAAACCCAAAAAAATCAACGGAGGGAAAAATGAGTTTTTTTAGCAGAGGTTTTATTTACCGCATGGGAGACGTCGATTTTAGCCACCAGAGTGAATTGGGACCATGTAGACCGGTTTTCCAGGGATAGCGGCTGTCTTGAAGGATTCCGTAGAAAAAGCGGTCGAGCATGTCAGGAAAGTATGAAAAGTAGGGCCGCTGGCTTGCTTCCCTTTTTGGAGACAGGTTACTAAATAACCCGCCCGCATTGATGCCTTGCCGGACCGCGCAAAAATGCCCGGACACAAACCGGCTGCCGCCAAGGTCGTATCTGCCGCCCCAAGAGCGGAGCCGGTTCACCAGACGGTCAGTTGACATTCGTGAATATCCGGTTTACAATTTGTAAACATAAAGTTTGGTGCCGGGAGTTGTCAAGCGGTATGGGTAAGAAAAACGGGCCAAAACCGAAATTGAGCGTTTTTTATTCATTTGCCGGCAATCCGGCCTGTCGCGGAAGGCCTTCGGCGCATCTCTGGGCCTGAGTAAATCCCGGGTAATGCCATGTTTTAAGCGGACGGACCAAACCGTCCCGCGAAGTGCTGGACAAATTGGCCTCGGAATACGGGGTGAATCTCAACTGGCTGCTTACAGGGATTGGCAGCCCCCCAGTTATCCGCCACGGGTTATAGCCGGGAAAGACCTTGAAAGCGTCGGATAGTACCGGACAATGTTTGGCTTGGCGTTACTGTAGAACACGATAAGACCAAGAATCGCATTGATGTTCTGCGTACAATAAAAGCTCCTATCAGGTTTCTTTCTATTGAGCCATTAATAGGCGATGTGGGTCAACTTGATTTGTCAGGAATAGATTGGGTAATTGTAGGCGGGGAAAGCGGTGTCAACGCAAGGCCAATGAACCCCGAATGGGTAACGAAAGTACAAAACCAATGCGCTAGGCAAAAAGCGGCGTTCTTTTTTAAGCAGGGAACCTGGGGCGAGGATGGCGTTAAGCGGAGCAAAAAACAAAACGGCAGAAAATATAAAGAAGAACCAAAAATTAAAACTGTGGGAGGAATGAAGTAATGGGTAGTCTTTTACCTATGGAAAGTATTTCACTTTTTGGCATTAGCTGGGAAAACGAGTTTTCTAATCATCATAGTGGACATTTCAATATCAATCATCTGACGAATAAAGAAGTTGGGGATATTTATTTCACCCAAAATGCTTTGCAAAATATTGATTGTGCCAAGGAAAACTACTACAAGGCGCTTTCAATTATTTTCGAGAATCATCTGAACAAAAAATTTTTCTTTATCTGTCTTGAAAATGAAAGAGTTCTTGTCAAGGAAAGTATAATAAAACCTGTTCTCATTTGCACCCTCGAAGAACTATTATCCGAGTTTCCACAAAATATTGTCGAGATACAAAGCAGGATTCTATTGATGCTTTATATAAGGATTCCTAAATACGGACAACATTTGGGCAAGATTTGTTGTTTTGAGTTTTTTGCGGAAGACGAGGACGAATTAAGGTTTATTCTTGATTCGATGTTTCGTAAAAATTGGATTGAATATAACAATCAGGATGATGATCTTCTTGGAGATTCAAGATTATTAATCAATCAAAATGGTTGGATGGAAATAGAAAAGAATATTACCCAGAAATATTCCAAGCAATGTTTTATAGCCATGAACTTTGCCGAAGGCTTAAAAAAAGCATCAGAGTGTATAAAAAAAGCAATAATTGATACAGGTTTTAGTCCACTGCGAATAGATGAAAAGTACCATAATAACGAGATTTCAGGAGAAATACTTTTTGAGATTAAAAAAAGTCATTTTATTATAGCTGATGAAACAGGCCAAAAAAACGGTGTTTATTTTGAGGCTGGATATGCTTTGGGGAATGGAAAAGATGTTATCTGGTGCTGTAAAGAGAGTGATTTAGCAAGCCTTCATTTCGATACCCGGCAATATAATCATATTGTTTGGAAAGATGAAAATGATTTATATAAAAAACTTAAAGACCGTATTTTAGGCACTATCGTGGTAAAGGAAAATTAAATGTTTAACTCTAGCCGTGCAAATCATGAACAAATTAAAAGCCATCAAAGCCGTAAATGGCTCGCTTTTTATAATCGTAGGACGAAAAAAGATCTTTGCGCTGGTACAGAGAGCAGCCACCTTAACAACATCATATTTTTCCGAAAGGGTTGGATAGGTTTTTACGGCGATATAAACCCGCTTCCTTTCCATCACAAATCCAGGGTTTCTATACTATAGGTCTTCTTAAAATAATCCCGAATTATATGACGATGGCAGTGGGATGAATCATGCTCAAAACAGGTCAAAGCTATCCTGGCCTTGGCCTTAAAAATTTCGTGGACCTGTTCAAGAGATTCTTTGCACGTGGGGAGAGAAGATTTATAATCTTTAAACAGGCTCTGATAATCTTTATCGTTATTGAGGTTTTGTCTGCCGATTTCAGGCATAAGAAGCGGCGATTATATTCAATCCGATTTTTGTGAGATCTGCCGGGGATCCGTCAAGCTCGTCAGGAAGGCGTTTCTCGTGCGCCTCCCTGAAAACAAAAAAGAGCTTGCTGCCTTAGTTTTCCCCTGCCGCAATAAGAAGTAATGCGGCAACATGATCCGTGTCGGCGGGGCTTGTACTGGCGGCGGCGATTTTAACCGGATCTCCTGATCGGTAGGCTTCCCGCTGGGCGGCAACGGATTTTGAACCTTCTTTTAAGGCTTGCTGCTGGGCGGCTACTTCGGCCCGGAATTGGGCTTCGGACTTTTCCTTTTCATATTTGGTTTCCTCATCAATCTCCTTGAACATAGAGGCTATAGTCTGCTGTGCCTTTGTATCCGGTACCTGCCCAATAATATCACGGAGATATTTTGCCACTGTTTGATCCCATACAGCGGAATCACAGGCATACACCACATAATACATATAGACTTTGGTTTTTTTGCCGTTCCCATCGTCAACTTCCCGGAGCTGCCAGAAATCGGTTAAGCGCTCCTGCCCCGTGACACTTACCTGCGCCTTGGTTGCCGCATCCTGTACGGCTTCAAATTCTCCATCGGAGCCCAGACTGATTCCCGCCCTAGTGAGTACCGATTGTTTAAGCTGGTTTGCAAGCCGGGCCGCGTATTGAACATCCGCTATGGTTTGCGCGACATTCAGACTGGCGTTCTGGGCAACGCCGACTTTGAGAACCTTTCCGGAATCAACCGGCCATTCCTGCTTAAAAAGATTCCAGTTTCCACGGATTGCGGGCAGGAGCCAAAGGGGAGAAGCGATTTCTCCAATGCCCCGGTTGCTCCAGTCGAG
>JAIRYT010000101.1 GCA_031267675.1 Treponema sp.
CTAGGGAGGATTATAAATGAAAAAAGTTTATGTGTTGGCGTTTTTGCTTATCGCGGTGGGCGGTATCCAGTCGGCGTTTTCCCAGTTTCTGGTAGGCGGGGGATTTCAGTATTCCAGTAATGACTCTGGTAGTACAAAGACCACGACCTTTGTCATAAGGCCCATATTTTTGTATGAACTTAATGACAAGTTCGATATAGGCGGCGCTGTGAGCTTTGCGATGCTGACAAATGATCTTCCCCGTAGCAGCGGTGAATACAGGGCATGGGGTATTGAAGGGATTGCCAGATATAAGCTGGTCGTGTTAGGGCCCTTTACCCCCTTTATTGGAGCGAGCGCAGGCTTTGGTATGTATATGCCCAAGACATCCGGCGTTGACGACGGGACGACCTTTGGACTTGAAGGAGCTATTGGCGGCGAACTAAAACTTGCAGACCATGTACGCTTCTTTATGCAGCTTCCTCTTGTGAATTTTGAGTATGAATCCCAAGGTGATCGAACCGACTTTAACTTTGGAGCTGATACTGTCACTGACCATGACATCGACGCCCCTCGTTATCTTGCATGGATACAGGTCGGCATACTGATTAGTTTCTAGCCGGAATGCGCAAAGGCGGGAAACCGCCTTTGCCCGCATGTAACGGTTTTTTCATGATTTTTAGCAAATATTCTGTCTTCAAAGCGAAAGATTGGCGATAACACCTTCCTTTCACAAATCTCAAATATATTATCAAAATGGATAATCCCTTGTGTATAAGTCCTGCTAGTGTTTAACTTTTGGATTTTGGTTGCGTATGGTAAGTTCCCGATTCAGATATTCCGAACGGTTTTCGTGGAGTTTAGCTTTATGATACTGATATGAATAGTTCTCCAGCATAAAATAGATATGCGAAACAAAGAAAATGAATCTCTCTTGAAATTTTTCGGCCTGGTAATCGAAATACCGGTCCACACCGTCAGTTACCAGTTTAACAAACCAATGAATATAGTGATCGTCATCTGTTGTTTGCGGAAAATTAATCGCATTCCGGTAGATTTCTTTATCGATGGGGGAGACACTGTTATGGAACTTATCAATCCAGAAATCCTGTACCACCTGCAGACCGAACAAAAAAGCGCCGTGTTCATTCCCCTTCAACTCCATGTAAGTCGGAGGGATGCCCGAACCGTCTGGAATGTAGGACAGAGGCTTCGCTTTCAGGAATGAACAGAAAAAAGCGCCTGCTATTTTATGATTGTCCATTAAAGGGTCCGTTTTTATAACAGAATCTCTATAGGGCATATTTCTGTGTATAATTTCTCTATACCTTTCATAGTGGATAAATATCTCGTTAATCTTTTCATAGACAGGCCCAATCCGGCTGCTATTTGAAGCGATGTTTTTAATCACTGCCCTGCACACCGTTTTGTAATGTTCTGTTTTTTCGGGGTTCATAGCATCCCTGCGCTTGTAAAATTCAAAAAGCGGGAGCAGACCCCCGCTTTTCCCATGGCCTTCCTAATCAGACCCGCCCATAAAGCTCTCCAACATTAGGTGAATCAGCAACGTTGATATCATTGATGTTTTTGCTACCGTTACTAAACCCCTGTACCGAAGGATCCTTGAGCTTGACGTTGCTCTCGTTATCCATCACATTCACCGGTACATAGGCGGCCTCCGAAGAACTCGTTGCATCTTCTTTCATTCGTTCCTCCATCAAAAGATTTTCATATGAACTAAACAGGATTCTAGATCGTTTTTCCGGTTCTGTCAACCTAACGCGATGCTGCGCCTCATTGCCAAGGAGGAACATGCCTCCGGCAGATACAGGAAGGTTCCCAAGGCATCCTGCAGGCGGCTGCTTGAATCCCCTGGTTCTGCAGGCGCGCAAGACTGCTCTGCGGCGTTCTGCGGGGATTCTTTATTCAACGCGCGCTTCGTTGGCCGCTTTGCCCTCGCGCGTATAAACACGGCGCGGGTTATGCGGATCAAGCCGCCGTTCGCCCCGGTAAAAAAACGCGTACTGGTAGGTTCCCGCGGGAAGCGCCAGCGCCAGCGTATAGCGGCCGGGGCTCGTCTCGCGTAATTCATACATAAACGGATCCCATCCGTTAAACGATCCCGCTACCGTAACCGTACCGCCGCTTTCCGCGTAAAAGGTAAAGGTAAGTCCGCTGCGGCGCGGCGCGCTGTCGCCGCTTTTTGGCGGCAGACTGACCACCGAGCGGGTAATGCCTGATTCCGCGTTTTGATAATCGCTGTTAAGCGGGTCGCGCACCCAAAGGCCGTCAATAATCAGCCGGTATTCCAGACGGGAGGATACGTTTTCGGGAATGGGATAAATGTAATACAATATGCCCGAATCGCGGTACAGGTCGGCAGGCGGACGTTCTTTTATCCAGGGTCCCGCATTTTCGTTGGGGGTCATTAAACGCCTGAACCAGTAGACTTTGGCAAAACCCTCGTGGGCAAACGCAATGCCTACCCTGCGGTATGCCGAGGACGCGGTAAAAATTACCGCGTCTTCAATAACCCTGGGCCGCGCGGGTTCCCGCAGCGACAGCAAATGGTCAATAAAATGCCGCGAAAGCTCATCAAACTGTAAAGAATCGGTATCCGCAGCCCCGATACTGCCGATAATAGCGGCAAGGAGCCAGACCGTAAAATTTTTTTTCATTGTTCTTTACTAATATCGGTTAATGCTCCACTATAAATTATGCCGTCGCTTCAACAGCTTGACGAATTTAGCACCTCGTTTAAGGATATCGGGAATGAATCGATCATTCTGGCAAACCGTCAGGATGCCGGTGAAATTCTGCCGCTTCCCGAAAAGGAACCGTCCGCCCCGTTCCCCGAAGCAATGGGCGCGGGCGAACCTGATACAGGTTCCAGTGTTCCCAATTTTGAAGATCTGGGCATCCCTTCTTTTGATTCGCCCTCCGGTCTTGCCTTTGGCGATTTGGTAGAATCGTCCCCGCCGCCGCTTGACGAGTTTGATGATCTGGGCAGTCTGGAAGACCTTGACGAGTCTGCCGGACCGGATGAAAGCATGGTTCCCCCTGATTCGGGCGCGGAAAGCCTGGACGAAATTCCCCCGGATTTGTTAAGCGGATTTGCCGACACGCTTGAATCGGGCGGCCTGCCTGCCGGTGAGTCGTCTTCCGCCGAACCGGCTGTTCCTGCGGAAACCGAAAACATTGATTTGGCAAGACTGCCCACACTCGATTTGGATAACGCCTTTGACATGGGCGGCGAAGCAAGGGAAAGCGCAAAAGCGCCGCCGGAACCGGTCGAAGATTTGGACCCGGACAGCTTTAATTTTAGCGGCGACGGGCTGCCCGCTTTTGTTCCCGGCGCAGAAACGTCCGGCGGTGATTTAGGCGGCGGCGCGGATGCGGGCGGCTTCGATTTGGGCGGTGCAGGCGGCTTCGCCGATGCCGGCGATTTGGGCGGCGAAAGCCTTGACGGATTTGGCGCCGACACGTCTACCAATGACACGGACCTTGGCGATTTTGGCACCGGCGACCTCGACCTTGGCGGCTTCGCTGATACGTCTGCGGATGATCTCGGCCTTGGCGATTTGGGCGCTGACGCGGCGGGCGATTTGGGCGGTGAAAATCTTGACGGATTTGATACCGGCGCGTCTACCAATGACTTGGGCGATACGGACCTTGGCGATTTTGGCACCGGTGACCTTGGCGGCTTCGCTGATACGTCTGCGGATGATCTCGGCCTCGGCGATTTGGGCGCTGATGCGGCGGGCGATTTGGGCGGCGAAAATCTCGATGGATTTGACTCCGGCGCGTCTACCGGTGATCTTGGCGATTTGGGCGGCGAAAATCTTGACGGATTTGATACCGGCGCGTCCACTAATGACTTGGGCGACGCGGATTTTAGCAATTTTGGCGCTGATACGGCGGATGCCGCCGGCGCGACCGGCGATCCGGGTGATCTCGGCGGCTTTGGCGATGCGGCCGGCGGAGATTCCGGTTTTCCCGACACGCCGGCAGATTCCTTTGACACATTCAGTCTGGGAGGGGAAACGCCGGGCTTTCCCCCTCCGGGAGCCGATGCCGGCGGGGATAATTTTTCGCTTGACGGATTTGACGACACCTTTAACGCGGATACGGTTTCCGCCGCCGTCGATGCGGACATAGAAGAAATACGGCTTTCGGAAAGCGACTTTAAAAAACTGCAAAACACCCTTTCGGAATATCCGCTTAACCTTAGGCTGGCCTGCGAAGAATTAATTGCCGAAAAGGCGGTTTCTCCCGATCTTATGTCGGCCCTTGTCCGCCTTCTTGTCCGGGGCGCTCCGGCAAAAGAAACAGCCGGACTCGCCGGAAAGATTTTGGGCCGGGGCATTCCCATTCCCAAAGGATATTCAAAGCAAACCGGCGAAGAACTCGAAGAAGAGCAGTCCAGTTTTAGCTATGTTTTTGTACACAGTTTTTTACCAGTGCTCCGTCTTTTTGGCGCAATTGCGCTGGTTGTAGTTTCATTGATTTACCTTGGCTGGACTTTTATTTATACGCCGCTGCGGGCGGAACGCGTTTACCGCGAAGGCTATACCCAGCTGGAAAACGGTCAGTATATCCAGTCCAACGATTTGTTCCGCCGGGCGTTTGAAATACACCACGTCAAAAAATGGTTTTACCGTTATGCCGAAGGATTTCGGGACCGGCGGCAGTTTATTCATGCCGAACGTAAATATGATGAACTGCTGCGGGCCTACCCGCGCGATAAAAAGGGCGCGCTTGATTACGCGTCCATGGAAACAAACTATCTGCGAAATTACGAAAAAGCGGACCGTATCATCAGGAACAATATTCTTGATTGGGGCGATGACCGCGAAGGGCTGCTCGCGCTGGCCGAAAACAATCTTGCATGGGGCGAAACAGACAATTCCCGTTACGAAGAAGCCCGATCCGCCTACGCGCGGCTTATGGAAAAATACGGCCGGCAGGACCCCTATCTGGAAGGCATGCTTAAATATTTTATTCGTACCGATAAATTGGCCGAAGTGCTTCCGCTCCAGGCTTATTTTATGAACAGGGGAAAGAAGCGTAAAATCACCGTTCCCACACTGGCGGAGCTTGCCGAATATCTGCTCTATAAAAAATTCCAGGCAGAAACAATGGCGGAGCAGGGAATTAACATTGTTCCCGATGAATATACCGACAGCATTGACGGCATAAGGGACATTCTGCTGCGGGCGATAAAAGAAGACGCCGCATACCCTGAATCCTACTATCACCTGGCGCGTTACTACGAACGCTTTGGGTCCAAAGAAGAGGAGCGGGGCACGCTGGAAAGGGCGGCGGCGGTTTTTGCCGCAGCCCCCGAAGAAAATTCAAAACGCGCCGCGGCCCACGTTGACACCCTGCGGATGTACGCGGATGTGTTAATCAAGGCGCGTGAATTCTTTAATGCCGAAGAACAGCTTATCCTTGGCGTGCGGCTTTACGAAGACGCGCGGTCCCGCCAGGTGTTAAAAACAAACCGGCAGTTTGGCAGACTCTATGCCAGCCTGGGCGATTTAAGTTTTTACACCCAGGAGGGGGATATGTCCGCGGCTCTGCGCTTTTATGAAGAGGCCGAACGAAACGGCTGGTCGTCAAACGAGATGCAGTACCGCATGGGCGCGGCCCATTATCAAAATGAGGAATGGGAAGAAGCGCTTAATCGCTTCTTTACGCTGGTAAGCGCCGCGCCAAACAACCGCCGCCTTCTTTACGCGCTGGGAAATACGGCGTATCTGCGCGGTGATTATTTTGCCGCCCAGGATTATTACAACCGGCTTATGGATCAACTTGAAACCGATCATATACGCATGCCCGACATCGCTCCCGGAGCGGGACCAGGCGAACTTGATTTGGCCGAGCGTATTATGGTTGCGGAAAACAATCTGGGAGTTGTTTTGGAAACGCTGACCCGGATCAGCGGCGATTCAAAATATCGCAGCCGTTCACTGGGTTTGTTTGCCCAATCAGTCCGCGCCTGGGATGTGCTTACCCGCAATCCCGATACCATGTCGCGCCTGCGTCCCATAAAAGAACTCTATGGTCCGGGCGTTAATCTGGCCTTTTTAAACGCGCAAAACGTGCTTCACCCCGAACCAAACTACCAGCAGCAGATTTTTATGCGTATCGATCGCGACATGGTGGAACCCTCCGACTGGGAAGAATTGACAGGCAATTATGAACTTTCCGGCAACCCGTGACATTGACAGCCGCCGCCGCAGACGCTATCATGGTAAAAACGACCGCCGGGCAATGGTTGTCCTTCATTGCGCGATTGGTGGGCAATTAACTCAGTGGCGAGAGTGCTACCTTCACACGGTAGAAGTCACTGGTTCAAATCCAGTATTGCCCACCAATCGGATTTTAAGAAAATGAAAAAAATATATTGGCTTTTTTTGGCGCTTCCCGTCCTTGTACTCAGCTGTTCCGGCAAGGCTCCCCCGGCAGAAGCGCCGGAGCTCCCGGTCGAAGTGAACGCGCCTGAGTGGAATGTTCCGTCCGCGCCAGGCGTGTCCGCGCAGAACACGCCGGCTGACCGGAACGCCGTACCGGCTGAGCGGAATGTTCCGGTGCAAAGTACGTCCGCGCAAGGTACCGCCGGCGCGCCGCGGAACCGGGGCGAAAGCTTTCAGTCTCTGGACAGCGTCCGGCCGCGATCGGGACGCGGCGTTTCCACCGGCGAACTTAATCCGGTCAATTATAAAACTATCGATCCCGACATCCTGCTAAAAATGGGTATTGAACAGTTTCAGGTTTCGTTTATTATGGGCGAGCGTTATTATAACGAGGGAAAATACGACAGGGCCCTTGCGGAATACAACCGCGCCATTTCGCTTAAAAGCGATTACGCCGACGCCTGTTTTTCGAGGGGCCGGACCTGGCAAAAAAAAGGCGACCTTGTCCGCGCGATTGAGGATTATACAAAAGCGCTGCAGTATAAGGGGGATTCTCCCGCGGTGTATAATTTCCGGGGCGTCGCCTATGCCGCCAGGGGAGATCATGTCCGCGCAATCGCCGACTTTACCCAGGCGCTTGTTCTTAAAGCGAATTACCCCGACGCGCTGTATAACCGGGGCCTTGCCTATCGCAGCAACGGCCAGTACGACCGGGCCATTGCGGATTTTTCGCGGCTCATTCAAATGGAACCAAAAAACGCGGCAGGTTTTAATCAGCGCGGAACCGCCTATTATTACCGCGAAGACGACGACCGGGCCATCAGCGACTTTTCGGACGCGATTGCGTTAAAGCCTGATTTCGCCCTCGCCTGGCATAACCGGGGCATCGCCTACCGCGCGCAGGGCAACGAAACCAGGGCAAAATCCGATCTTGCCGAAGCGGCGCTGCTGGGCTATAAGTAAGCCGATACGACGCAAAAACAAGAGTGTCCGCGAATGGACGCGAATATCGCGAATGGATTTGGGATAATTCGTAATTCGCGCAATTCGCGTAATTCGCGGACTTTTTCATACATCCCTATTCAAAACACAGGGCCGGTACGTCGCAAAAAGGTGTCCGCGAATGGACGCGAATGAACGCGAATGGATTCGGGATAATTCGTAATTCGCGTAATTCGCGTAATTCGCGGACCCCAATTCAAACCACAGGGCCGGCACGGGACCGGCCGCCTCGGACTATGGTACAGGTCAATCAGGCGTAGTATACTCATCCTGCATGAAGCAGAGCAGTTCATCTTCCCCCCGCAGACTTGCCTCCGAGATTGTCCGTAAGTGTCTTCATTTCCTTATCGCCCTTGCGCCGGCTCTGGCTTCACTGCACTATTGCTTTACCCTTGTCCTGCTTGCCGCCGGAACAGCTTCGTACGTACTTATGGAAGCGCTGCGAAGAAAGGGATGGCGCATCCCGGTTGTTTCACCCCTGACCGATTTTGCCTCGCGCCGCCGCGACAGGAACCGCTTTGTGCTGGGGCCCTTTACGCTGGGCGCGGGGGCCTTTCTCGCGCTGCTGCTTTTTCCTCCCCAGACGGCGGCTATTGCCGTATACGCGCTTGCCTTTGGAGACGGCACGGCAAGCCTTACCGGTAAAACCCTGGGGCGGCTGCGCCATCCCTTTCTCTTTGGAAAAAGCGTTGAAGGCTCCCTTTCCTGTTTTGCCGGAACCTTTATAAGCGCGTTTTTGGCTTCAGGAAGCCTTCGCCGGTCGCTTGTCGCGGCAGGCGCGGCGACCATTACCGAACTGCCCCCAATCCGCGACTGGGACAATATTATTATTCCGCTCGCGACGGGCCTGGCCGTTACTTTTTGGGGCTAGCAGCTTGCCGGGCTTACCGACAAGCTGTGCCGGCAGATAACGTTACAGCCACAAATAAATCTGATGAAGTTTGGCGGCGGCAAGCCATGTTCCCGCCGAAAGCAGTACAATGCCAAAGAGCGGCAGTTCCCAACTGTCGCTGTTGATAAGCAGCGCCCGTCCCAGCGCCGCCAGTATGGTTCCCGCCGCGATAAAGTGGTACTCCCTTGTTCCCTTGATATACGCGGACACAAAAAAGCTTAGGGCGGCGATAACGAATATGGCGTTTTCCGCCAGGCGGAACATTGAGCCGTATGCCGAAATCATGGCAAGGGTTGTATCCCAGGAAAGGCCGTCCACCGGAATTCCCAGCGCGACAATGAGCGTGGTAATGATAACGACAAAAATAACGCTGCCCTGCTTTTGTATTTCGGGACCCGATGAATATACCGAAGAAACAAACAGCGAAAGTACGCCAAAAAGGCGTCCAAAAATCAAGAGCCGCGCGCCCAAAACAAGCAGGGCGGCGGGGAACGGATGGATGCGCTGCAGCGGAATTATAATCCGCAGAATCTCAAAAACAAACGAGATTGTAAAAAGCCAAAAAAATAGTATTTCGGGACTTTGTGTTTTTTCAAAAAAGGCGTGAATCAGTATTGACGAAAAAAACGCGTACATCACCGAAACGATTACCGTCACAAGCGGAACAGCCTCCGCCGCCTGGAAAAATCCCGCGCTTAATACCTGGAACAATCCCTGGGGCCGGCGGCTTGCCTGTTCGGCAAGCGTTCCGTACAGCGGCAGAATCTTCCAGGCGTTCAAAAGAACGGCGAGACAGGCGGCGGCGGCAAGTATAATGCCGGTCTTAAAAAAGCGGTTGCGCTGGGCTAACGTCACCCTTTGAGCATAATACGTAAAGACATTCCCTGAAAAGGCCGATACTGACAAAGGGAGAATAACGTATGAAGAAATTGCTTATTGCGCCTTTGCTCCTTGCCGGCCTGCTCTGCTGGGCGGGAGATGCCGCGGTTTTTGTAGACCTTGGGTTTTCCGCCGACGGCGGAACCTATATGTTCGCCCAGTACGGCGTTCAGTCGGGGAGCCTTAAACCCTGGGCCGATCTTAACCTGATCGCCGTCGCCAGCAATAGTTTTGTTTCCGGCGGAAGGGTTTCCTATGTTCATGACAGCGCGGTACAAACGGGGCAGGACGGATCCGGCGCTCTTTTTAGAATTATCGCGCGTAATGCCTCTTTGGCGGATCGGTACGGAATAAGCCTTCTTTTGCAGGGACAGCCGCTCTACATAGCGCTTGAAAACGGCGCGGCCGGGGATTCCTTCGAGTTCCGCGATTTTGACAAAAGCGTCTCATACCGGGCGTTCCTTTCCGCGGTCTATGACAGCGCTTCTTCGTTTCACATTAATCTGGAACGCGTCGGCGGCGACGGAACAGTCCGCTCATATACCGTGGGAAACAGCGCGATCAAACGCGCCGGTATTACTTCGTACCGCGTACGCCGCGTTATCGCTTCGCCCCGGGGGAATTCCCTTGTCTTTGTAATTGAGATGAAGAAGCTCAACGCCGACGGCGGCAGCGATATTCGCTATATGGTCGAAACGCTCAGCCTCTAAACAAGGAACCACAAACCTCACTAACCATCACGAACAAAAAACAAAAAAAGAAGTTCGGACAAAAGTTCGTGACGGTGGTGAAATTTCTTGGATCCGCGTAACATAAGTTATAGCCTAAAAAGCCTGCCGAATTTATGCCACTTGCCGGCGCGCCTTCCTTCGTCGTAGAAGACTTTAAGGATGTGCGCGGCAAAGGCTTCATTGCCGCCCGGGTCCGTCCGGGTAAAACAGGTGACCGGTGTTTCGGAAGGATTGGAGCCTCTAAGCAGGCTTTGCGCAAGGGCGCGGAACGCCGAAACCGCGGCATTCCCCAATATATCCGGCGAAGCGGTTTCGGCGGGCGAAACCAGCGCAAGAGCGCCCTGTCGCAGTTTAAAAAACGCGCGCAGTTCCCTTGCCAAAAAAAACCAGCCCTTGATATTGTTGTCCAGGTAGCGGTCCATCCCGGCCGGGGAAAGCGTTTCGGGCAGACCCGGGCAGGCCGGAGGATCGCAGACAAGGATCGCGCGGTTAAGGCCGTCCATCGTATTGCCTGCTTCCAGCACCAGCGTACGCGCCGAAATGGGGCTTGAAGGATTCCACTCAAGGTTGACGCGTTCCGCGCGCGGCTTCCCTTCGGGGCCGGGTATTACGGCTGTCGCAAAACGGTTTTTTTGCCTGCCGGCCTCTGCGGCAAGCGCGTCAAGAAGAGGCGATTCGTTACCGGCGATAAGCAGGCCCATGGCTACAGTGTACCGTATTCCTTAAGTTTATTTAATATTGTTTTGCGGGTAATTCCCAGTTCTTCCGCCGCGCCGGTGCGGTTGCCGCCGTTTCGTTCCAAGGCCGCCAGTATGCTGATTTTTTCGATCTCCGCCAGCGTCCTGATTTTACCCCGGGGAACCGCTTCCTCGCTTCCGCGTTCCTGCGGGGGTTCTTCACGGGGCGGCAGCGCTTCGTGTATATCGATGTCGTTTTCGGTAATAATTCCGTTTTCGCAAAAAATAAGGGCGCGCTCAAGAATATTTTCCAGTTCACGCACATTCCCCGGAAAGGTATACGATTTGAGCAGCCGTAACGCCGCCTCTTCTATCGGCGGCGCGGCGCGGCCCATGCGGGAACACAACTTGTCCAAAAGAAATTCGGCAAGCACGGGAACATCCTCGCCGCGTTCCCGCAGCGGCGGCAGTGAAATGCGGAATACATTCAGCCTGTAGTAAAGATCCTCGCGGAATTTGCCTTCTTTTACCAGCGCTTCCACATTCCGGTTGGTGGCGCTTATAATGCGGGCGTTTACCGGTATGTCGACAATACCGCCAAGGCGGCGTATTTTTCGTTCCTGTAAAACACGCAAAAGTTTTACCTGCAGCGGCACGGGCATTTCGCCGATTTCATCAAGAAAAATCGTACCGCTTCCCGCCAGCTCAAACAGACCCTGCCTGCGTCCCGCCGCGCCGGTAAACGCTCCTTTTTCGTGGCCAAAAAGTTCGCTTTCCATAAGGGATTCGTGAATGCCGCCGATATTTACCGCGGCAAACGGCGACAGCGAATTCGGCCCGCGCCGGTGAATTTCGCGCGCGGCAACTTCTTTTCCTGTTCCGCTTTCGCCGGTGATCAGTACGGTGACATCGTGCCCCGAAAGCTTGTCAATTTGGGATGAAAGGGTTTTTATCGCGGCGCTTAACCCGATCATTCCGTTAATTCCGGTTTTGCGGGAAACGCCGGAACGTTTTTCCGTTTCAAGCACATTTTCGCGCCGTCTGTTTTCGACAAGCGCGCGGAGCCGGATTACCAGTTCGGCGGGATCAACCGGTTTGACAAGGTAATCTTTCGCGCCCGCCTTAAGCGCGGCTACGGCGTCTTCGATCTGCCCGTGGGCGGAAATCATAATTACCGGAACCGGAAAGCCCTTTTCCAAAATCGCCGTAAGCAGATCCTGTCCGCTCATGACAGGCTCTCCGGCAGCCGCCATGCCGCCCAGGCGAAGGTCAAGGATCGCCGCGTCATAGGGCGCGCTTTCCAAAAGGTCAAGCGCTTCTTTGGCGGACGGCGCCGTGTCAGAATCAATACCCTCAAACGAAAGGTATTTTTTTAATGATTCACGAATATTTTTTTCGTCATCGACAATCAGGACGCGCACGGTAATTCTATCCTTATTGCGACACCGCCGCCTTCGCGCCGCCTTGCTGTTATGCTTCCTTTGGCCGCTTCGACAAAGCGCCGGCTAATCGCAAGACCTATTCCGGTGCCGCTGCTCTTGCTGGTAAAAAAGGGATCAAAAACCCGTTCAAGAAATTCCTGATTAATTCCCCTGCCTCGGTCGTTAAGCATAAGCACGCATTTGTTGTCTTCGCGCCGCAATTCCGCGCTTATGCCGTCCCGGGGGCTCCCCGATTCCTGGGCGTTGCGGATAATGTTTTCAAAAACCGAACGGGCGCGTTCAATGTCCATGATTACGCTCATGTTCTTTTCTTCAAGCAGCTTTTTACCGCAGAGCCTTTCCGCGCATTCGTTAAATACACGCGCAAGATCAAGCTTTTCGCGGTTGCCCGCCGCGTCGCGCAAAAAGTCATTGACCCGGTAGGCCAGTTTTTCAAGGCGGTCTACTTCTTCTTCGATGCGGGTAATTTCCTCTGTTCCGCGGGTTTTTTGTTTTTTAAGTATGGCGGTCTGCAGTTTAATTGAATGGAGCGGATTTTTTATTTCATGGGCCACCGTTCCCGCGGCTGTTCCCAGCACCACCAGGCTTTGCTGTTCGTCAATACGCTGGCGGTATTCCAGGGTGCGCAGATACAGCCGCCGTACGGCAAAAACCAGCAGCAAAAGCGAAAGCGCGCTTAGGGGGTAAAGAATATCGGTAATCGTGATGGTACGCCAATACGAAGGGTGGCGGATGTCGATGTAAATATAACTGCCGCTGCCCGGATAAAACCACGAAGGGCCGCGCATCTTTGAAGACTGCGGATCCGGAAAGCCTTCGCGCCCGGCCTGTTCGGCCCGTTCGCTCCGGTTTTGTTCATTATTTGGGCGGGAGCGGGAACGGTCGTTATGAATGACAAAGCGCACGGAACCGTTCAGGCGGTCGGGCAGAATAGAGCGGTTAAAACGGCGGACGCCGCCCTCAATCAGCTTTGTGTCAAACGTATCGGAGGCTTTTCCCCAGCGGTATACCAGGCTGCGTTCGCTGTCATAGATCGCAAAACCGCTTATGCGGTTTTGCAGCATCTCGCTGGCGTTTATCGCGTCGCCAAAAGTGTCATAATCCCTTAAAGCGGCAAAGAGCATATTGAATATGCGCTCGTTGTCGTTGTCCATAATAAGCCGCGCGCGATCCCGGGCATTCCAGATAATGAACACCGCCAGGGCCGTTAAAAGCGCCCAGGCAAAAAGGCCGGCAAAGAAACTTGTATGCTTTGAAGGCATCTGTTTCATGGTAAAACAATGCCCGATTTTTGGTAAAAATGCTAGCATCTCAGGCGGGCGCGCGGGTTTGTTTTTTTACACAAAATACTTCCATAAGGGCAAAAGTAGTGTATACTTTTCGAAGCATGGTTGAAATGTATTTTTCATTACGTTTTCAGTCTCAGCTTAGGCAGACGCGGCCGCGTTTGCTGCGAAACCTTGAACGCTCGATAATCGAATCAATTGAAAGCTTTGGCGGTACGGTGCATATCGAAAACCGGCTTACCACGGCCCGCTTTTCCGAAGACAGCATAGGCTTTTGGCTGGACATGCTCTGCGTGCTGGAAAATATCAAAGACGCGCTGGAAAAAGCTTCGTCGGAATTGTACGGCCATATCTGCGTCGTAGGCGCCGGCGTTCCCGGCGACGATGTGTTCCCGTTAATGCGCTCGCTTCCATCGGACCTGTGGGGAACAGGCATCTGGGTGTCGCCGGCAGTCAAACCCTCTCTTGAAAACTATCTTGATTTTGAGGAGCCGCTAAGCGGGGCGGAATTCAATCCCCTGGTCAAAGGCTATACCCAGGTTCGTTCAATACGGGAATTTGACGCGCCGCAGAATAACGGAACGGATAATTCCGCAAAAATACGGGCGTACCTTAAACAGAGCGCTTTTAAAAATACGGTGATTGTCGGCGACGAATTTATCGGAAAACACGAAGGGCTCAGGGAATATTGCGCCGAACAGATCGGCGCGTTCCCCCCGCTTTTGATTCATTTTAACCAGGGCGAAAATATACTTGCCGTACTAAGCGACGCGTTTACGCCTCAAATAGCCGCCCTGTTTGATGAAGCGCCGCGAAAAAAACTTGAACTGCTCTGCGCCGGTATTTTTTGCGAACGGCTCAGGGATGAGCTAAGCGACTATCTGGTAAAAAAAGGCGAAAGCTTTTTTGCCCAGCTCCTGGACGAATACCGGAGCGCCGCAGAAAAGCGCCGGGTTCAACCGGTAATAATTCTGGAAAATATTGAAAACGCCGATCCCCTGGCGCAGCTTCTTGTTTCGGGCCGCTACTTTTCGCTTCCCGTCCGCGAGCGGATTTATGTATATGGCACCTGTTCAAAAATGGACGTGCTTGAAAAATGGGAACAGCTCTTTCCCCGTATTATAAAGTTTTCGCCGGAAAAAATACCGGAACCGGGAATACCGGAAATTCCCCGCGACCTTTGGGAAGTCGCATACTGCTGCGCGCTGTTCCGTTCGTTTTATTCCGGATTCCTTTTGCAAAAATTATTTGAAGAAGAAGGAAAAAACCTGCGGATGATTCAAAAAGCGTTTTCCATGCTCGCCGCCCTGGGAATTATCGGGGAACAGGGCGAAATAAAAAAACGCTTTATACGCCAGGCGGAACGGCAGCTGGGCGGCGGATGCGAAAAAATCAAACAGGCGGTGTGCCGCCGTCTTCTTGACTGGGTCGGCCGGGGTCTCTTAAAACCCTGCTTTGCCCTGCTTGCCGCCCTAAGCAGCCTTGGCGCCGAGGCGGATGACGCTCTGGCGCTCGAAGCAATCTGCGGCGACATAGACAGCGGCGCTTACAGCGGCATTGACCGGGCGGCCAGGAGCGGCAAATTTGCAAAGGTGGTCGGCGTAAAACGAGAAGCTTCGCTGCTTTCCATCGTGCAGACGTTAAAAGCGCTCGTACACGGAACAAGCGAAAAAATTCACGCCGCGTTTGCCCGGCCGCTGGAAAGCGACAACGTGTACCCGGGCTTTAGGGCGCGTATTCTTTCAAACCAGGCCGCCTATTATTTAAGCGTCGAAGAAAACGCCGCCGCCGAAACAGCGGTTAAAGAAGCGATGCTGATTACCCAAAACGAAAACATGGGCCGCGGCCTTGCCCATGCATACCGGCTTTTTTCGCTGGTCGAATTCGCCGGACACAGTCTTTTTGACGCGCTGGATTATTTTGCCTTTGCGGTCGAACATGCCGAAAAATCGGGCGACAACGGCGAACTGGCTGTTTCGGCGTATTACGCCGCGGGCGCGCATTTTATTTTTGGCAACCTTTCCAAAGCGCAGCGTCTTGCCGCCCAGGCGGAAGAAGCGGCGCTTGCTTCGGGCAGGCCGCTCTGGGCGGACCGGAGCTGTTTTTTAAAGGGCCGGCTTCGTTTTGAAACAGGCGCGTATCAGGATGCGCTGGATATTTTTAGAACCCTGGAGACAGACAGCGTTTCTTCCATCGAGGCCGACAGGGATTTTAAACAGACTCTTGCCGCGTGGATTTACCGGACCAATATGTATCTTCACAACGCAAAATCACATCATGAAGGCGGCGCCGACGCCGCGCTCTTTGAAGTAGAAGCCGCGTTTATGGCGGGCGAATACCGCCGTACGCTGGAACTGGCAAACGCGCTCGAAGAAGAAGCCCGGCAGGGGAGCGAACGTTTTCTTTTTATTGAACAGCCCGACTGGCGCAGCGGGTTTGCCCAATGCGAACTTTTTCTTTTTCCCATGAGCGACTTATGGCGGCGGATGATCCATACGTACCGGGCGCTGGCAATGTGCCACATCAAGACGAGCGATAATTTTGATCGCGACAAGGCAATCAGGGATATGCAGCAGGTAATACGCGAAGAACTGCCCGACACGGACCCCAACGACGCGTTTTATTATTACTGCTATTACCGGGTGCTCAAGCGCTCCGGCGCGGCGGAAGTCGACATGAATACGGCAATCAGCATTGCGTTTAAACGGCTCCAGCGCCGCGCAAGCCGTATCGACGACAACGGAACAAAGCGCGGTTTTCTGTCGTCGCATTACTGGAACGGCGCTCTGGCGGCGCTTGCCAGGGAGCACAAGCTTATTTAAAACCCGGCGCGATCCTATTGACACTTTACCGGTATTACGCTATTGATACAGTAGTACCGAAAAAAACTAAATTCGCGGCGGCATAGCTCAGTTGGCAGAGCAAACGGCTCATATCCGTTCGGTCATTGGTTCAAGTCCAATTGCCGCTAAACGAAGTGGGCGGCAGTCGGACTTGAAGCGGAGGGCGCGCCGACCAACGGGAGGAATAGGGGCCATGGAGGG
>JAIRYT010000046.1 GCA_031267675.1 Treponema sp.
AAAATCATTTTCATTTGAGTCTGTATTTTCTACCAATGAAAAACTTGAATTCATAAAATATGTTAAAACACAGGATTATTCAATAACAATTGTCTATGTGGTAACAAAAGATCCTAAGATTAATATTCACCGTATTTATACTCGTGTTTTAAACGGCGGGCATGACGTACCGAAAGATAAGGTTATATCAAGATACCATAAATCAATGGCGCTTATGAGCAAATGTTTAGAAATAGCTGACAATTTGTTTCTGTGATAGTTAAATTATTGTTTTTGATGTCCATTTTTATGAGTTGTCAAAATCAAGATGAAAAAAACCAAAGAATTATTTCTGTATCCGGCGTGGGAACAGTCATGGCGCAGCCTGATATGGTAAAAATTTACGTATATTTTAAAAATGTTTCAAAAACAACCGAAGAAGCAAGGGTAGAAGTTAATAAAAGTGTAAAGGATACATTAGAAATACTAAAACAGGAAAATATTGCCGATAGCAATATTCAAACAATCTCATTGAGTTATGGTATAGAAAATGAATATAAAAATGGAAGTTTTATCTATATTGGACAAAAAGCGGAACAGACAATAATTGTAACAGTTGACGGAATAAAGACTGACACAAAAAAATTATCCGATATTTTAGACAAACTGATTCTTGTCGACAATATTACAATCCGTAATATTTCGTTTGATATTATCGAGAAAACCGAGCTGTTTAAACAATCCCGCGAATTGGCATTTCAAAAAGCATTCGACAAAGCAAGCCAATATGCAATTCTTTCCGGGAAAAAGATTGACGGAATTAAGAGTATAACAGAATCGCGAACCAGGGATGCTTATATTTCGCAATCAAATATACTGCTTTCTCAGTCGCTTGAATATGACGGTGAAGGTGGTTCTGGCATCCCAACTGGCGAACAGGAAATAACCACTCAAATAGCGGTGGAATATATAATGAGTAAATAAAATGGCCGTATAATTATTAAATATGGATACAAAAAGTAAAAACAAATTTTGGTTTGTATATTCCCTGTTTACATTGTTTGGGTGGATAATAATTAATATATTTGCAATAACTGCTTTTATAAAATATTTATCATCATTTAATTCATATAGCGAATTAAATGAATGGTTAAATGAAATTAGATCAATCGGGAGAGCTGGGAACTAATTATTTGGCAATACTGGTTTTCGCGCTTGTTGATATAATAATATTCTATTATTTAACAAAAATTATAAAATATTATTACAGGAACAGTTAAAATTTTAGTCCCCGGCCCGCCGGTCGGTTACCCGTACCGCTTTGCCCTCGCTTACCGGAAGGCTCCCTGATTCGTGGAGTTCTACCCGGGGGCTAATCGTGATCGACGCCTGGAGCGTGCGGCGGATTTTTTCTTTAAGCGCGTTAAGGGGCCGGGTGTCGTCCCTGAATGATTCGGGGGTTACTTCGGTTTTGACGGTAAGCCTGTCCAGCATGCCTTCTTTTTCTATTTCGATAAGATAATTATTTCCCACTTCTTTCATGGCCATGATCACTTCTTCGATTTGACTGGGAAAGACATTAACGCCGTTTATGATCAGCATATCGTCGCTGCGGCCGGTGATTCGGCGCAGACGGCGGTGGGTTCTGCCGCAGGGACAGGGATCCAGGCAGAGCGAAGTAAGATCCCTTGTGCGGTAACGCAGTATCGGAGTCGCCTCGCGGCAGAGGCAGGTAATAACCAGTTCGCCTGTTTCGCCCGCCGCGGCGCTTTCAAGCGTCTCGGGATTGATGATTTCGACAAGGTAGCCGTCTTCCCAAATATGAAGCCCGTTCTTTGCCTGACATTCAAACGCCACTCCGGGGCCGTTCATTTCGGAAAGACCGTACGAATTAAAGACATCAATTTGAAGCAGTTCCTCTATGCGCCGCCGCGTATCTTCCGAATACGGTTCGGCCCCGGCAAAGGCCCGTTTTAGTTTAAGGCTGTTTCGGCTCACTCCCTCTTCCCTCATTTTTGATTCAACATGAAGAAGAAAACTGGGCGTGGCGTGAAGCACTGTCGTACCGTAATCCTGCATCAGGCGAAACTGGCGCGTGGTGTTTCCCGCTCCCGAGGGAATAACCATCATGCCGACTTTTTCGCCTCCCGCGTGAAATCCAAGCCCGCCGGTAAAAAGGCCGTAGGTTATCATATTTTGAAAAACATCCGATTTGGTACAGCCGGTTCCATAAATACAGCGGGCGACATAATCCGCCCATGTATCAATATCCGCGGCGTTAAAGTAGATTGTCGTCGGTGCTCCGGTGGTTCCGCTGGACGCGTGAAGCCGTACAACATCTTCGCGGGGGACGCTTAAAAACCCGTAGGGGAATCCCTCGCGTAAATCGTGTTTTGTGGTAAAGGGAACGCGCCCAAGGTCCGAAAGCGTTTTTATGTCATCGCCGCTTTTAATACCCGCTTCTTCCAGGCGCTTTTTATAAAAGGGCGTGCGCAGGGCGAATCGTACCGCGTCCTTAAGGCGCGACAACTGCAATTTTTCCAGCTCGTCCCTGGGCATGGTTTCAATTGGGTGATTCCAGTACTGCCAGATCATTATGCTGAATCCCTTCCGGCCCTGAACGCCTTCAGGTTCGCCTCGGGATTTTTCGCGGCAAAGAGCGCGCTGATTGTCTGTTCCAGAACAGCAGCCTCTACGGGAAACCAGGGCGAAGCCGCTCCCACCATAACCATGTTTACCGCTTTGACAAGACCCGCCTCTTTTGCCAGGGCGGCGGCTTCCACAAGGCGAGAGCGGGGAAGGCCCAAAACGGCGGCGCGTATCCTGTCCGTTTCGGGGTAATCGGGAATATTGACAAAGGGCTCCGAGGCGGTAACCAGCGCGCCTTCGGGCGAAAGCCAGGGCAGATAGCGGAGGCTTTCCAGCGGTTCCATGGACACGATAAGATCGGCCGCCCCCCGGGGAACCAAATCACAGGCAATACGGGTATGGGTATCCGAAATACGCAGATGCGAAAGCACCGCGCCGCCCCGCTGGGCCATGCCGTGCACTTCGCTTTGGCGCACCGTAAAACCGGCGTTCACCGCCGCGTGCGCCATAATCGCGGCAACAGAAAGAACGCCCTGGCCTCCGACTCCGGCCAAAATGCAGTCACACTTCATTTACCGGACATGGTAACCGTTTTGCCGCTTTTATACAAGGCTGCAGACTTGTCCCGAGCCGGCAATTTTACCATCCTTCCAGGTATCGTACTTTTATCTTCATTTCCCTCCCTGCAGGCCGGGAAGGAGACAGCAAAATCAGGGAGATATGGGATAATCAGTTTCGTATGTCATAGAGGGGCAGGGTAAGCTAAACGGTATCGGGATTGCCGGAAAGGCAGCAGCGTGTTATTATAGGGTATGACAAGAACACGGGCATGATGAAAAGGAATTATGGCTAACTATACCGGCATCCAGAAAGAAGAAACTTTAAAGGGCCTTGTCCATGATGACTATTTCCCAAAATTCGGATACGAACCCAATATCGACAATATAGATTTTGTTATAACCGATAAAAAAGCAAGGGATGATCTTTTTAGCGATGGCCCTGGCAGTTCCCGCCATTATCTTTGGGCGGAAGCAAAAAGGGGAACCCATGACGTATTTGATATGTTCACCCAACTGGTACTCAC
>JAIRYT010000053.1 GCA_031267675.1 Treponema sp.
CTTGCGTTCTTCCGCCCAGCTTTTCATGGTAATCATGGGAATTACCAAAATAAACGCCAGGGGAAAGGCCGAAAAAAACGGACGCAGGCTCGCCATATTCATGACAAAGTAGCTCTGTAAAAAGAAAAGCCAAATCGAACAAAACAGCGTAAAGAAAAGGCATATTCCGTAAAAAGAAGGCATGTACGAAAAGCTGTATAATTCCTTTTTTGCAAGTACCAGCGCCTTCGTAAATCCGTTTACTGTATTTATCTTCATTCCCCGCCCCCGGTATTTTGAGCGCCTTCCTTCCGGCCCTCTTCTTTGGTAAGTTTTACAAAAATATCTTCCAGCGATAATTTTTTACAGTTCATGCCGGTGATTTTTAACTGCTCCCTTACCGCCCAGTCAAATATCTGTTCGCCGCCCAGGGCGTTTTTTCCTGCGGCCTGAAAGAAACTTACCCCGGTTGCCTCCCCTTTTATTTCGGGGTTGATTTTGGCGTCCGCGGAAAGCCGCGTTATTTTTTCTTCTATGCCGCTTCCTTTAAGAAGGATCTCCCAGGTGTCGCCGCCTTTTAACGAAAGGGCGATTTCTTCGCTGGTTCCCTGGGCGGCGATGCGGCCTTCGTTAAGGATCAATACCCGCGAACAAACCGCTTCGACTTCCTGTAAAATATGGGTCGAAAGAATAACGGTTTTGCGCTTTCCCAGTTCCTTGATCAGGGAACGAATTTCGATAATCTGGTTGGGATCAAGGCCGGAAGTCGGCTCGTCCAGTATTAAAATGGGCGGATCGTGAATAATCGCCTGCGCGAGGCCGACCCGCTGCCGGTAGCCCTTTGAAAGGGTTTCGATCAGTTTTGTACGGACGGCGCCCAGGCCGCAGGATTCAACGCTTTCCTCGACAGCGGCTTTTTGTTTATCCCCCGCGATAAGGCGGGCCTGCGCCATAAAAACAAGGTACTCTTCCACCGTCATGTCAACATACAGCGGAACGCTTTCGGGAAGATAGCCGGTAAGGGTTTTTGCCTCTACCGGATTTTCGTGGAGCGAAAATCCTTCCACAAAGGCCGTTCCCGAACTGGGAAAGTGGTATCCGGTCAGAATCTTCATGATGGTTGTTTTTCCGGCGCCGTTCGGCCCCAGAAAACCCAGAACCTGATCCTGGTTCACCGTAAAAGAAACATTGCGCACCGCTTCTACGTCTCCGTAGCGTTTGACCAAATTCGTAACTTCTATCATACCGGACCCCTAATCAATGTATTCAATCGGAAACACCATGCGATCCCGGGTAAGCACCGTTTCGGGAAAAACATTCCGCGCCTCCGCCAATAAGCCTTTAAGATTATATTCCGTATAACGCGGACTGTAATGAATCAGCGCCAGCTTTCCGATTCCGCCCGCGTCCAGGGCTATGCGGGCCGCCTGTGCGGCGGTCATGTGTTTTTTTTCGCGGGCGCTTTCTTCCAGATCGTTTTCAAACATCCCCTCGCAGACAAAAAGGTCGGAGCCCGCCACATCGGCGGCAATTTCGGGGAACGCGAGGGTGTCGGTGACATAGCTGAATTTACGCCCCGAACGCGGCGCGCCCAGCACCTGCCGGGGATGAATCAGCGCGCCGTCCGCCAGGGCGACGTTTTCGCCCGCCTGTAATTTTGCCCACAGCGGGCCCATCGGCACGCCGAGCGCTTTTGCCTTTTCCGGAAAAAACGCCCCCGGCCGGCCTTCTTCTTCCAGCGTATAGCCCAGGCAGGGTTTTGTATGCCGCAGAAAAAACGCTCGTATTCTAAAACCGTCTCCCTGGTACACGATCCCCGCCGTGCTAATCTCCTTTACAATAATTTCGTAGTTTATGTACATATCCAGCACGCGGCGGCTTGTTTCGATATATTCGGCAATGCGCGGCGGCCCGTAAATGTACAGGGGATCGTCGCGGTCAACCTGGCTGGAAAGCATAAGAAGGCCGGGAATTCCGGTAACATGATCCGCGTGGGTATGACTTACCAAAATGGCCGAAATCTTTTTCCACCTTAGGTTAAGACGACGCAGCGACACCTGGGTTCCTTCACCGCCGTCAAACAAAAAAAGCTCCCCTTCGCGGCGCAGCAGCACGGATGTTAAATGACGGCCGGGCAGAGGCATCATTCCCCCGCAGCCGAGTATGAAGGCTTCAAGATTCATGTAGGCGAAAACTATACTAATTTTTACGCTGAATGTACACTGGTCGCAGCATGACAAAAAAAGGCAGTAAAAGCGAGGCTGGTAAACTTGTTCTTCTTGCCATGCCGCTTGTGTATCCGGGCGGCGCGGGTTCCGCCTGGGGAATGCCGGTTGTCGCTGCCGGCGGCGCCTGTTATTCGGCGCTTGACCTGTCTCTGGGTCTGGATGGGACGGCGGACAGCCCCGTAAGCGCCGCCTGTCTTGAATCGCTGGGAATAGGCCCGCTGGGGCGCTATCTGGGCGGGGAGCGGATCTGTCCGGTTCCCCTTAACGCCGGCGCGCTCCTGGGCGGCGTCCGCCCTTCGGGTTCCCCGGGACTTTTTGCCGGTGTCAGGCTGCAAATACCGCCGCCCGCGAACCCCGCCGATTTATTACACGCCCAGCTTGAGTGGCTGCGGGCCTACGGCCTTTCGGGCGGGGTAATCCTTGACGGCGACTGCGCGGCGCAAATCGCGTCGTACATACGGCTCCTCAAGGAACAGTGCGCGGGAAAGGTTTTGGTATTTACCGGACGGCGTTTTTTTGAACGCTTCCTGCAGGCAGTCCTTGACGAAGCCGCGCCGTTTGCCGCCGATTACGGAATTCCGCTTAACTATTCGCTGGGCGGCGCATCTGTCCTGGACGCCGCTTTTGGCGGAACAGGAATTGTCTGCTTTGAGGATATGCCCCCCGCGGGCAGAAAGCGTATACCATGCGCCGTCGCCCTGTATATTGACTCGGGCGAAACCCAGGCTGATTTGCGGACGCTGTCGCCGGTAGAAGCGGCGGTTAAACTGGGAATTATTATAACAAACGGCAAAGCGGCGGACAGCTTTCTTTTTCGCGCGGGAGTTTTTACGCAAAACCAGTACCGGCTGCTGTGGCGCGATACGGCGGAACTCCCTTCCCAAAATATAAAAAACAACGCTCCCGTCCGCAAACGTTTTTTACGAACCTTGTTCCGTCCGCCCATAGGCCTGGAAGAAGCTGAATTTTTGGGGATCGAAGACGCGTACCGCTGCCATTTTGCCGCGGGAGGAATTTTTTGCGTAAACGAAAAATTCCGGGGACTGCTGCCCCGGGATTTTTTGGACGAGCAGAAAACATTTTACGAAACAGAAACAAGCGCGTCCTTTGCCGAAACAGAATCCGCATCGTATTCCGGACTGGACAAAAACAGCCGCGCTTCTTTTTTCCGCTGGCGGCAGTACGTCCGAGGCGGCGCGTACGAAAAGGCCGCCGCGTTTGCGCGTTCCGCAAAAAACGAAACCTCGCCGTCGGAAACAGCCTATCTGCGCATATATACGCGCGAACTGGCGCTGGGCATGGGACGCGAAGGGCGCATGGAAACATTCGAAACCCTAAGGGAATTGTGGCGGGAATATCGTAAAAGAATCCCCGCCCGCGAAGCCGTGTTTTTTTTGGAAGTGGTAATAGACTTTATCATGATCTACGGCCTTGCCGCCGAATGTATTCCGCTGGCGGATATTTTTTTAGGCGTGGAAGAATATTCCGGCGGCGGAAAAACCGCCCTGCTTTTGGATCTGCTGCGCTATTATCTTTTTGTCGAACAGGCCTGGGATCGTCCGCCCGGTTTTTTACCGCGCTTTAATCTTGTCGCCGCTTTGCTGCCCGCAAAAATACGGGACAGAAGCATGCGGCGGCGGGATTTTGCGGACATGTTTTGCCGCGCGCTGGACAGCGTTGATTCGCAGCTCCGTTCCCGCTGGAATAAAAGTTTTTTTGAATTCTTTACCCCGCCCGAGTTATGTAAAATGAATTTTACCGCGTTTGACACGGTTCCCCGGAGCGGCTGTTCATCGTACACGGCGTTTTGGCCCGCGTTTTCGTCACATAACGCGCTTGTTGAAACACTGGCGGCCCTTGCCCGCGACACCGGCGCAAATCCGCTTTCCGGCAAACGTATCGGCCGCCCGATCAGCCTGGAAACGGAATTGATCGAAAGCCTTCGCCGGGAATCGGACGAAGTGCGCGGCATGCTTCACAATGAAAGCGCGTATGTTTCGCCGCCGCCGCGCGCCCGCGCGCCCGCGCTTTCCTACCGGAAACCGGACGCCGCTTCCATCGAGCGCTTTATGGAACATATTGACAACGCCGACCGCGCGCGCGTCATTATGCTGCTGGAAGGACATGACAATAAAAGCGGCATATCCGAAATGGATATTGACCGGATCAACGAAGCGTTTGAAGCCGGCTTTGGAGATCTTCTTGTTGACGGGTACTCGATCACGGATGAATACCGGACTATACTGGAAGAATGGAAATCCCGCGGAGAATAAGCATGGCCATTCTCAATTCACTCCAGGCGGGCGTGGTGCCCCGCGTGGGACTTGAATATATTGCCGTCGGCCGCAAAAAAGAAATCGAAACCGTGCTTGACGATTTGGATCATATTTCCTGCGGAGCGTCAACGTTTCGTTTTATAACAGGCCGCTACGGATCGGGCAAAAGTTTTTTTCTTCAGGCGATGCGTAATTACGCCATGGAAAAAGATTTTGTCGTAGCCGATGCGGACCTTTCGCCCGACAAGCGGCTTTCCGGTTCCGGCCTTGCGGGCCTTTCAACCTACCGCGAACTGCTGCAGCGGCTTTCGACCAAAGTACGGCCGGACGGCGGCGCGCTGGAAGGAATACTCCAAAAATGGATACACGAAATACAGGCCGAAGTAACGCGCGACGGATATACCGCGAACGACGGGCAGTATTCCTCGCGGGTCGAATGGAAAATGGCCCAGGTCATTTCGGAGATGGATATCTATACCCACGGTTTTGATTTTGCCGCCGCCGCCCAGTCGTATTTTAGGGCGTTTATAAACGGCGACGATCATAAAAAAGAAGCCGCCCTGCGCTGGTTCCGGGGCGAATATTCAGGCATACTTCAGGCAAAAAAGGAGCTTCCCGTTGGAGAAGTAATAAATGATCACTCCTGGTATGATCACCTAAAACTTTTGGCCGCCTTTGTAGCCCGTATCGGATACAAGGGCCTGCTGGTTTTTATTGACGAAGGCGTAAATCTTTATAAAATTACCAACCGGATTTCGCGTGAAAACAATTACGAAAAACTGCTGTCAATTTTTAACGACCTTACCCAGGGCAGGGCCGCCTCCATGGGTTTTTTAATGGCGGGAACGCCCCAGTTTATCGAAGATCAGCGCCGGGGCCTTGCCAGTTATCCGGCGCTGCGCAGCCGTCTTGAAGAAAGCCGCTTTGTACGCATGGGCCGCGCCGACTGGCGCAGTCCCGTGCTGCGCCTTGCCCAGCTTCAAAACGAAGAAGTATTTGTGCTGCTTGAACGGCTTGTTGAAATTCACGCCGTTCACCACAGCTATGAAGAATGGATCGGCGAAGACGAAATTAAGGCGTTTATGGAACTGGCCTACTCGGCTCCGGGCGCGGAAGAATTAATTACGCCGCGCGAACTTTCCCGCGACTTTATCGGGATGCTTAATATTTTAAAAGATGATGAAGAAATTGATTTTTACGACCTGATTAAACGGGACGACTGCCGCGTGCGGGCGGCCGACCCCGAAGTCGTATACGCCGCGTTTAATGTATGACGCCCTTTCAGCGGCTTGCCCCCTTTATACGCGAATATGTCCACCGCGAAAAATGGGCCGGCCTGCGTCCCCTGCAGGAAGCGGCCCTAAAGGCGTTTTTTGACGGCGCGGACAATGTCCTTGTCGCGTCGCCGACCGCGTCGGGAAAAACCGAGGCTGTTTTTTTTCCCGTTCTTTCCATACTCGCCGGCGCGTCCGCCGGTAGACGGGAATCCGCGCAAAAACCAACGGCGATCTACATTAGCCCGCTTAAAGCGCTTATCAACGATCAATACGAACGGCTTACCGCCGTTACCGGCGCGGCGGACGGCGAAACGCCCGTTAAAATATGGCGCTGGCACGGCGATGTAAGCGCCGCGCATAAAGAAAAATTTCTGGAAGACGGCGAAGGCCTTTTGCTTATCACGCCCGAATCGCTGGAAGCGCTCCTCCTGCGCCACAGCGGAAAATGCCGCCGGCTTTTTGGCGCGTTGTTTTTTGCAATCATTGACGAAGTGCATGTATTTATGGGAAGCGATCGCGGCTCCCAGCTTTTATGCCAGCTGGCCCGTATCAGGGAATTTTCCCCGGACATTATATGCCGGCGCGCGGGGCTTTCCGCCACGCTGGGCGACTACGAAGGCGCGCGCAGATTCCTGTCATCGGGAAGCGGCCTGGACGCCGTACTGGTAACGGACAAAAATTCGTCTTCGTCAGGCAGGACGCTAAGCCTTGCCGTTGACACCTTTACCAGCGACGATCAATTTTACCAGGAGCTCTATACCCAATGCCGCGACAAACGGACCATTATTTTTGCCAACAGCCGCCTTGAAGCGGAAGAAACAATAGCGGCCCTCAAGAAAAGGGGAAGACAGCGCGGCGAAACGGATATCTTTTACATTCACCACGGAAGTGTTTCCGCTTCGCACCGGAACGAGACAGAAGAAAAACTAAAACACCTGGACGGCCCCATGACCGCCGCGGCGACAGCGACCCTGGAACTTGGTATTGATATAGGCGATCTGGACCGGATTATACAGGTTGGTCCGCCATGGTCGGTATCCGCCTTTGTGCAGCGCATAGGCCGTTCGGGACGGCGGAGCGGAATATCGCAAATGTTCTTTGCCCTCAAACAAAGACAGGCTCCCTTTCCCCTTCCCTGGGATTTACTTCGCACCGTCGCGGTTATCGAACTCTACCTTAAAGAACGCTGGATAGAAGAACCGGAAGAAAAGCCCCTGCCCTACAGCCTGCTTGTTCACCAGATTTTAGCGGCGCTCGCCTCGCAGACTCAATCGCCGGCGCTTGACTCCTGCGGCGGATTCGCGCAAAAGATCCTGGCGCTGCCGCCGTTTACGTCGATCCCTCCTTCTGATTTTTACCTCCTGCTTGGTCATCTTGAACGCTGCGGCATGATAGGCAGAACCGGGGAAGGCGGTTTACTGCTTGGCCTTGAAGCGGAACATATTGTAAACAACCATGGATTTTATTCGGTATTCCCCGATGAACAATGGTACCGGGTGCTTCTGGAAGGAAGAGAACTGGGTAAAATTAATTTTGTCCCCGAGCCCTTAAGCGTAATCACGGTCGGAGCGCGTTACTGGCAGGTGGATCGCATCGACGGCCTGCGCAGGGAAATTACCGTAAGCGCGTCTAACGATTCCGGCAGCGAGCGTATCTGGCGCGGACAGGACGGCGGCGTTCACCGCCGCGTCGTGCAAAAAATGCGCTCCCTGCTTGACGATGATTCCCTTGCTCCCTACCTGGGTTTATCCGCGCGCGCCGCCCTTGGCGAGGGACGAATAACGGCGCGGAAATGGGAAATAAGCCGCAGCACGATTATCAGCGGCGCGGAAGGCGAATCGGACAGGGAATTTTTTATCTTTCCCTGGGAAGGCAGCAAGGAAATGCGCGTCATGGATCTGTTTTTAAAGCATGCCGAGGTCCGCCAAAAGGGTAAAATTATCCGCTCGTCATGGGAAAACTTCTACTTTCGCGTGCAGACCAAACTTGACCGGAAAGCGTTCGCCGCCGTCCTTGCCACGCTTCGTGATTTTCCGGCCTCAAAGCTTGCCGGAAATAACGCGCCCTGGACCGATAAATATGATTACCTGCTGCCCCGCGAATTACTTACCAAACAGTACACGGTCAGATTGACCTGAAGGTCAATCTACGCCAACTATGCTGCGCATAGTTGCGAGTCCGTCACAGCGCTAGCGCTTTAAAGGTCAATCTACGCCAAACGCCCGAATGATCGGCTTTCGCAATGGTACATTTCCACCGCTTGATTACATTCACCAGGTTTTTGGTAGCAAGGCTTTTACCTGTCTGTTTTTGAAAAGTCTATTCTTTCGTCAAATGGCGGTATTGCAAATGATAACTGCGTCTGGTTTCCACCGTTCGTAATGGCAAAATCCATTTGCGAAATAGCGTCCATACCAATTATTAGTTCATTTCCGGGCGACATACTGCAAATTGCAACACGCAAATCATCAATCACCGCATTATTTGGAAAATGAATGGATACGATAGCTACTTCCGCTTTGCTGTTACCATTAATACCAGCTATGCTAACAGTATCAACTATGTCAAGTTCCAGTTTTTTTACGACTTTCGGTGATATAACAGACAATTCCGCGCCGGTGTCCCAAAGCGCGTTTGTCAAATAACTGGCAGCATCGTCATATACGCCGGAGAATATATCAACCGGGGTCATCACACTATCAACCAGTCCCGTGTAAGTATAGGTAAGTACGGCAGGCTTTTTAGTCACGGGCTTACAATGTTGCCAAGAGGCGAAAGACGTACAACCTCTTTCTGCGGGTCTATTGGGATAAACTTCACCATAAATGATCCGCGAGGCTGCGTTTTTGCTGTTTCCCGTATCGCTTCACGGTCAGAGTCATAGACACCTAAAACCTGATTTTTAATAATAACAACCCTCTTACCGGCGTATTTTGAGCGCAGTTCGGCCCTGTTTTCCTCATAGAACGCTTGTTCTTCTTCAAAGTGCATATATTAAAAGATAGCACGGTAAAACCAGTCTGTCAAAGGCCTTGAAGGTCAGTCTACGCCAAATGCCTGCGGCATTTGCGAGTCCGTTACAGCGCTTAGCGCTTAAAGGTCAATCTGCGCCAACTATGCTACGCATAGTTGCGTCTGTTGCCTGAATGATCGGCTTTCGCAATGGTACATTCCACCGCTTGATTACATTCACCAGGTTTTTGGTATAGCAAGACTTTTACCCACCACCTATAGCGTCCCCGGCGGGACGCCAAGTACACAAAGGTTACAAACACCTTCGTCCCTGGCGCCCTTCGCGGAAATTCGCGTTAATTCGCGGACCTTCCCTTCTTTTTTTCTTTTTCTTCCCTGTTTGCGGTAAATTTTTTCTTGCTGAGCCTTGACAGCCCCGCCCGCCGGGTATAGTATAACCCCCATGGAACGTTC